>NZ_CP038469.1:4235441-4537972 GCF_004684345.1 Citrobacter tructae | reverse complement strand
GCTTATCCACAATGGGTCCAGGTCAGGACGGGTCAGGGTAATTAAAAAGGCCACGATGATTGTCGCGGCCTTTTGAGTTCGCACAGAATCAACCGTTAATCAAACACCCCGTTGATCACGGAGGTCACAATCGCCGTACTCAGAGCGATCAGCACCAGATTGTCACCCACCACCTGCCATTCATAGCCGGGGTAATACGGCAACTGATTCAGCATCGATGCAGGAACGTTTTTCTTCGCAATACCCGGAGGTAACGGTTTGCCACGCGCCAGGTTTTTGGCAATGCCCGGAGGAAGCGATTTGTACCCCGTCAAACCGTATCTGACAGCATACTGCCTGGCCATATTAAAAGTGATGTCGCTATCAACGTGATCTGGTTTGCCGTAATTTTTACGTTGTTCAGATTGCGGATTATTTTTTTGACCTGAATTTCCTTTCTGACTGTTACTGCTATTTCCCTTGTTACCACTATTACCATGATTGCCGCTGTTACCGTTCCCATTACCCGGGTTGGCAAATACAGGGGTGGCACACATCGTCATCGCAGCAACCGCGACGAAGGCCGTTGCTAAAATACGAAACCTGGACATGATGATTCCTTTAAATGTTGATACCTTTAAAAAGATACGATATTCCTTCAATGCCAGCCATCTCTATCACTCCGATTTATGAGCCAAAAAAGCGGTCCCGTCCCCAGATAGAAAAGGCATCGCCGTGTTGTGAGATTAGTTGACTTAACCCGCTATTCCCGATAACTCAGATCTTCATGTGGCTAACAGGCGATCTGAGTTTTTGGGAATAACTTCGCGAAAACGGAGAGAAAACGGCGTTTTTTTTCGGTTAAGCTATGTTCATGCTTTGGCGCGCTCGCTCGGTCAGACTCACTATTCAGGAATCCACCCATCATGGCTAAAAGTATCCCGCAACTGCCACATGACCCACATATGTGCCGCAGTTATGAAAAAAAGACGCGTAGCCCGCTGGCACTCTATTCCGAGTATCAGCGTATGGATGTCGAATTGCGGGCGCCGTTAGCCATGACATACAGCCACTGGCACGGTCAGGTTGAAGTAAATGTTCCGTTTGATGGCGACGTTGAATACCTTTTCAATGACGAAGTGGTACGGAGTAAACAGGGCTACATCACACTATTTTGGGCCTGTACACCTCATCAACTCACCGATCCTGGGCACTGTAAACAAATGGCGATCTTCAACTTGCCCATGCATTTGTTTTTATCCTGGCCGTTGGACAGAGAACTGATTAATCATGTGACTCACGGAATGGTCATTACTTCATCAGCGTCACAGCAGCTCAGCGCATTTGAAGTTCAGCGCTGGCAGAGTGAACTCAACAGCGATAACGAACAGATTCGCCAATTGGCTATTGATGAAATTGCCCTCATGCTCAAGCGGTTTAGTCTTTCAGGCTGGCAACCTTTACTGGGTAATAAAACATCACGTACCCAAAAGAACAGTATTTCACGACATTCACAATTTTACGTAAGCCAGATGCTTGAGTTTATCGCCGCTAACTGCGACAAACTGCTGACAGTTGATGCCATTGCCGAACACGTCAAACTCAACCCAAACTATGCGATGGGCATTTTTCACCGGGTGATGCAACTGACCATGAAACAGTATATTACCGCCATGCGTATCAACCATGTGCGTGCGTTGCTCAGTGATACCGATAAAACCATACTCGATATCGCCACGATTGCAGGCTTTCGCTCCAGTAGTCGTTTTTATAGCTCATTTCATAAATACGTTGGTATGCCGCCGCAGCAATATCGCAAACTCAGCCAACAGCGGCGGAACCATTAACCTTATGTGGAGAAATAACGTATCATCAGAACAACTTTTTATATTACTACGCGAAGATAACCGTCAAAACAACAAGTCAAGAATAGAGAACCTGATACAGTAAATAAAATAACATTTGCCATCAACGCGAGTCACTACGTCATTCAATTATTGGATGACCTGTAGCAGGGATTTATTTGATTTGTATAACCATTAACTATTGGGATGGAATTATGGAACACAAAAACTGTACCCTAAACAACCGAAAGAAATTATCCTTCTTTTGGTCAGTGTTACCCATGGTAGTCATGCTCGGCGGGATTAGTATCGGATATTTTATTTTTAATATTCGTGCAGAACCCATGATTTTAATGGGAACAGCAACCGCCTCATTTATCGCTATCGCGCACGGCTATACGTGGGATGATATTCTACAATCTATTTGTAATAAAATATCTGAGGCACTGCCTGTCATACTGATTGTCGCAAGTATCGGTTTTTTAATTGGCTCATGGATGGTGTCAGGCACCATCCCCATGATGATCTATTATGGTTTGAAGTGGATTAACCCACAATATTTCTATATTTCTGCTTTTTTGCTGGGTGCGCTCATCTCCGTTTGTACCGGGACATCCTGGGGATCGATTGGTACCGTCGGAATTGCCATGATTGGCGTCGCCATTGGGCTTAATGTATCGCTTCCTATCGCAGCAGGAGCTATCGTATCAGGATGCTGGTTTGGCGATAAACTCTCTCCAGTTTCTGATTCAACAAATATGGCCGCATTGGCAGCAGGCGTAAACCTGTACTCACATATCGGGCATCTGCTGTGGACTACCGGCCCTGGTTTTGTTATCTGCTGTATTATTTACAGTTATATGGGGATGGGTATTGATGCCTCATCAAGTGCGCCTGAAAATATTACCCATTTGATGAACGCTATCGGCCAGATTTATCACTTTAATATCCTACTACTGCTGCCGCCGATTATCGTTTTGTACGGTTCGCTGTCAAAGAAACCACCGATCCCTATGTTATTTTTGTCAACCATCGTATCGATGATTCTGGCGTTAGTCTTTCAGGCATTCACAGCATCCTCGGTCGGTGAATCGGTGGTCAGTGGCTTTAAGCTCGCGATGCTCACTGGCGATAGTATCCCTGCGCTGTCATCTGATGTTTCTCGCTTGCTCGAGCGCGGTGGCGCAATTTCTATGTTTAGTAGTTTCGTGACCGTCTTCAGCGCCTTTAGTTTTGCCGGGGCGATGAGCGCCACAGGCTCCCTGCACACCGTCATTAACGCGCTAACAAAAGGGGTTAAGTCTACATTTCGTCTGGTCGCCACCACCATTGTCACCACGTTCACCATTTGCGCCTGCACGGCAAACGGTACCTTGCCTCTGCTATTATGCGGTGACGCCTTTAAAGACGAGTATAAAAAGCGAGGCCTTGCAGCAAAAAACCTTTCGCGGACAACAGAAGATGCCGGGACCGTCGTCGAACCTATTATTCCCTGGTCAGCTTCCGGCGTTTATTGTGCCACCATGCTAGGAGTCACCACTCTCGATTATTTGCCCTGGGCAATCTTATGCTACAGCGGGGTCATCTTTGCGCTGCTATGGGCAGCAACCGGTATAGGCATTGCTAAATATGAACCCAACGACGATGCTGAATATATAGTTGAGCAAAAATCATAGTCTCACTCTGTTTATAAATAGGCTTCGCTTATGTTTCACTGCGTAAATTTTATTTTTAGAGACCTGCCAGGAGTTAGCAATGTCTTTATTTGACGATATTGTCGTAAGGGATGTTAATTGTCGCAAGTACGGGCAATTACAACAGATGTATGGCACCAACAATGTATTACCGCTGTGGATTGCAGATATGGATTTTGTCACGCCAGAGCCCATTATGAATACGCTACGTTCTGTTATAGAACAACCCGTTCAAGGCTACAACCTGGATTACCCACAATGGAAAGAAGCGGTTATCCATTGGTATGCGAAGCAGTATGACAGCACTATCCAGCCACATTGGGTGCATTTTGTTCCGGGGGTCATCAAAACCATCGTGCTATCGTTAATGGCACTCACCCGTTCAGGGGATAATATTTTGACCTGTAGCCCAATCTATGACCCCTACCCTAATCTGGTCAAAACCAGCGGCAGACATCTGGTACAAACCCGCTTAATCGAGAAAGATGGGGGATACGAATTAGACTGGCATGATTTCAGAGAGAAACTTAAAAAGTGCAAAATGTTTCTTTTTCCTTCTCCGCATAATCCAGGCGGAATGGTATGGCATCGCGAGACGCTTGAAAAAATAAATGACTATTGTCACAACGCTGGCGTAATCGTGATCGCGGATGAAGTTCACTGCGATTTAACCTTACCGGGTAAGACACACCACCCATTTTTTACCCTCAATGAGGCGTCAAACAGTCAATCAATCGTACTTGCCTCTATCAGCAAAACCTTTAATACCGCTGCGATACAAGGCGGAATAGCCATTATTAAAAATGATGAGCTACGCGATCGGTTCTATCATTTCCTTGATAACTGCTATCTCGCCGAGACCCATTCACTACAACAGGCTGCCATTTACAGTGCTTATACTCACTGTGATGACTGGCACCAGAAATTATTGGCCTATCTCGCTGACAATATAGAGTATGTAAAAAGTGAAATTGCAAAGCACTGTCCCTTGATCTCGATTGTGTATGGCGGCGCATCCTACCTGCTGTTTTTAAACGCAGAAAAAATGGGCCTCAGCGATGAGCAACTCAACGCTTTTTTTGTCCATGAGGCCAGGCTTGGCCTGTCGCCAGGTCACCAATATGGCCTTGGTGGAGAAGGCCACATGCGATTAAACGTTGGTTGTCCGCGATCTGTACTGGAAGAAGCGATGAACAGATTAAAAGAGGCATACCTGAAGAGGCTCGGCGTGTAGCGCCAGGCTCAGTATTTGCCCTGCGCCGTCAGGGCAAAATAGCCCCAAGATATTCCCTGAACTGCTATATACCCTAAATAATTCGAGTTGCAAGAAGGCGGCAAGGGAGTGAATCCCGATGAGCTTACACAGGTAAGTGATTCGGGTGAGCGAACGCAGTCAACGCACATGCAACTTGAAGTATGACGGGTATAAACTCTTCCTCTTCCGTCAGCGAGTGTTACACTGGAAAGTGTGATCTTCATCATAACCTGCTTAAACAGAGAAAAGAGACACTGCTATGCAACATATCATTGAGGGCTTCCTCAACTTCCAAAAAGAGATTTTCCCTCAACGTAAGGAACTCTTTCGCAGCCTGGCCTCCAGCCAGAATCCTAAAGCGCTTTTCATCTCCTGTTCAGACAGCCGTCTGGTACCAGAACTGGTCACGCAGCAAGAGCCAGGGCAGCTTTTCGTTATCCGCAACGCCGGCAATATCGTCCCTTCTTTTGGCCCGGAGCCTGGCGGGGTGTCTGCCACCATCGAATACGCGGTTGTCGCATTAGGCGTGACGGATATCGTCATCTGTGGTCACTCCAACTGCGGCGCAATGAAAGCCATTGCCGCCAGCCAGTGCCTGGATCCGATGCCCGCTGTCGCTCACTGGCTACACTATGCCGATGCGGCGAAAGCGGTAGTCGATAAGAAAACCTGGGATAACGAAACCGATAAAGTTAATGCCATGGTGGAAGAGAACGTTATCGCTCAGTTGAATAATATTAAAACGCATCCATCAGTCGCTGTCGGACTGCGTAATAATGCGCTGCGCCTGCACGGTTGGGTGTACGACATTGAAAGCGGTGAGATCCGTACACTGGATAAAAACAGCAAAACGTACGTTTCACTGGCAGATAATCCGCAGGTGCATTTCGAGTAAAACCTTCATCTGGAGCAAGGATGCTCTGGCAACGTCACACCTTCCCTCCCTACTATTTCTGTTAGTGGACAAAAAACACACTTGCTACTAGCTTTTAAACTAGCCGTTAATGTTGCCATATCGGTACTTAGAGCCTATCCCAATAGGCGTTATTGGCGCAGACAGTTTGAACACGGCCTGCGCGGAAGAACCGGAACGTACACGTAGTACGTGAGGATTCTGAGCACTGCCCAGGTTCGAAATGGCAAGCAAAATAGCCCTAATGGGATAGGCTCTTAGTGAGTTGAAGCAACAAAAGGAACAGGTGCGAATGCAAGCCAAATATAAAAAAATAATAAATATGCTTTTTTATCATGAGTCGTGGGACATCATGATTATTAAGGATAATGGTACACACTCATTTCCCTGCAACACGCTGGATATCCTGAGCCACACTCCTGCTCAGCAGTTAAAAAAGAAATATACTTTCCAAGCCGATCCTTTCATCATTGAACGAGATAATAAGATTTATATTTTTTATGAAGCATTAAGCTTTCGTAATTCGAAGGGAATACTGCGCTGCCGTATACTTGATGCCGATTTAGTTGAACTCGACGACATGAAACTCGACGGTTTTGATTATCTAAAATGTCATTTATCTTTTCCTTTTATCTTTAAGGTCAATGACCAACTTTTTATGATCCCTGAGTCGTCAGAAAGAAAAGAAGTTATCTTATTCCAGTGCGTTGATTTCCCTCGGTGCTGGAAGCCCATTAAAGTATTAATTTCTGGCACTGCATTAACAGATAACGTGTTTATTTCACTTAATGATGCCTGTTATCTGTTGTCGACGACAATGAATAATGAGTTGATGATCCATACTGCTGATAGTGTAAGCGGTCCATGGCAGAAAATAACGCCCGCCTTGCGACTATGCAATCCGCATCAGCGGGGAGCGGGCGCGGCCCATAGCATCGACAGCAAAATGTACTTTCTCACTCAGGAATGCACACCAGAAACTTATGGAAAATCGATTTACATCAAAGAATTAGCTTCACTAAACGCCTCGAATTTTGATGAAAATCTGGTTGCACAGATCAATGCCACCATCAACCAAAGCGACGGTGTTCACACGTTAAACTTCACGGATGGCTATATTGTCTATGATAGCAAAATAAGCACATTCAGCTTTTTATCCGTACTCAAAAAAATATCTTATAAGTGCATGGTGAAATACAGAAATTTATACCTGACCAGACGCCACTGATAATTTTTCATCTACAACTGTGGCATTGGTGAATCTACGTTTTTTCATACGATTTCTCTGGAGGCTGTATGGCAATTCTTGTCACAGGTGGCGCGGGTTATATTGGCTCACATACCGTTCTGACACTTCTGGAGAGAGGTGATGAGGTTGTGGTCATCGATAACCTCTCAAATGCCTCGCAAACATCATTAAATCGGGTCGCGGAACTCACCGGTAGAGAACCTATTGTCTACATCGCCGACATCCTGAACAGAGAGGAATTAAGCACAATTTTCTCGCATCATGATATTACCGATGTTATTCATTTTGCAGGATTAAAATCAGTTTCAGAGTCAATAAAAAAACCACTTGCTTATTATGATAATAATGTCAATGGGACGCTGGTTTTACTGAGTGAGATGCAGGCTGCGGGTGTTAACAGCCTGATATTCAGCTCTTCCGCAACGGTTTACGGCGATCCGGAAAGCGTGCCGCTCAGCGAACAATCACGCACCGGAGGCACAACCAATCCGTATGGCACCTCCAAATTAATGGCCGAACAGATTCTGGCGGATTTTTCCCGCGCACATCCCGAGTTTCGCATCACCTGTTTGCGCTATTTTAACCCCGTCGGTGCCCACCCATCAGGCCGAATCGGTGAAGATCCGAACGGTATTCCCAATAACCTGGTTCCGTATATTTCTCAGGTCGCCATTGGCAAGCTAGAAACCGTATCGGTGTTTGGCAATGACTACCCGACCCCGGATGGCACAGGGGTACGTGATTATATTCATGTTATGGACCTGGCAACCGGTCATTTAGCGGCTTTGGATTGCCAGGATAAAGGCGCGGCTTATAAGGTGATTAACCTCGGAACCGGCATCGGCTATTCGGTGATGAATCTTATTGCAGCCTTTGAAAAAGCAGCACAAACAACAATAAATTATCAGATTGTTGCAAGAAGGCCTGGGGATATCGCCGAGTGTTGGTCGGACCCGTCACTGGCGCGCAAAGAGCTGGGCTGGCAGGCTACCCACACTCTTGACGACATGATGCGCGACACATGGAACTGGCAAAAAAATAACCCTACTGGTTATCAGGTTTAAAACCCAGCGGCAATGTGCCTGAATGCAGGTGCATTGCCGCTGCTTAACGCACTGTCAGCGACGATACCCGATACCAACCGCTGCTCTGCTTCCCTTCATTGGCAAAGTTAATTCTTGCAGCGCCCGAGTTATCTACGATCGCCACCTCAATAAAGTAATTTCCTCTCGGCAACGCACCGGGCATGGGTAGCGAATAATTCAACTGATGTTTGCCCGGTAGCCAGTGACGAATGTCTTCCGGCGAATTCCCCTGGGCAACCACCTTATTAGCATCATTAATAATGCGAAATGACAGCGTGTAAGGGAGGTAAATCGGTGCAATCCCGTCATTATACCAGGTGCTCGCCAGCGCCAGCGTTTGGCCGTTTTCCCATACTGATTCGTGACTCAGGGAGGCCAAACGAAAGCGATAGCCCAGCTTTGTCAATGCATCATCGACAATGGATCGATACTCAGCGGGCACAGTTCTCGATTTCAGGTTGAGGGTACTGGCATGATGATTTACCGCCCAGTCAAAAATGCCCTGAACTTCAGCACGCGTGTAGTGAAAAGTATTTTTCCAGTCCAGCATATACGAGCATATTTCCAGACTCACCGGCGATCGTTTCCAGGCATCATCGAACCCTGAATAACTTTTCTGAGCGGCCAGCAATCGTTGTGGGTAATCATCATGCATATGATTCCAGCTATCAGAAAACACACGCAGGTCGCCCCAACAGTCCGTGCGCCATCCCGCCCCTCGCGCCACCGCATTGGCCAGGCTTTGCCCACCGCTCATCAACATAATTTTTGGCGTCACGGGAAATGCAGCAAAGTGCATGGCGACATAGCGATCCAATTGAGCCGTCGTGTATCTTTCCAGCAAGGGTTTCAGCGTCGGAAAGTTGCTGTTATGCCATTCTCCCCACGATCCCACCATGCCGATATCCACAAAAGCCAGATTCTGATTACCATCGTAACGCTTGCCAAAGGCATTCAGCAGCCGTTGGCTGTAGGCAATAAACAGGGGATCGTCGAGATCCGGGGCAAAGGTTTTATGATCGGGTGTCCATGTGCCTTTCACCCCTTTTTTAATCAGCCAGTCAGGGATCTGCGGACCGCTTTCCGGCTCCGCAAGCGCCATAAACCGCAGCCCTACGTTCATCGCGGGCCGATGTGCCGCCGCGTATTTGAAGGCATCATCAACCAGTGCAAAATTGTACTGGCCTTCCACGGGCTCCAGTTCCCGCCAGTAGAAACGTTCATATTCAAACCCGGTATTGGGGTAATCCGCCAGGCCCAGTGTTTCACCATAACCCTGATGAAAACTGGCCACCCCTATCCCGGGGTTAGTCAGCGGGCCGGTCACGGCTTTAGGGGTGACGGTCGTTAATGCAGCCATTACCGTCAGCGGGCAGAACAGACACAACAGCGCAGAAACCCATTGACTCTTCATCGTAGCAACGCCCTCCACCGGTTGGTTAACGCTAGTGGTTTTTCAGGCTTAGCCACCAGTCCCAAATACCCACGTGAAAATTCTGGAATACATCAATACCCAACGCTGATTTGATCATGTAAAGCGTCAGCAATACGCAGCAGGTGACGAACAACACGGCGAACAGCAGCAAAAATGTGAGCAGGATCCTCGATAAAGTCGATTCCTGGCGATGTTGCTGACGTAAATCCCTGCCAAATAAAAAGACCAGGTAAAAACGCTTACCGAAAAAAGGAAAGCTTCTGCGAATATCAACCTGGTGTCTCGACCCCAGGGAAATGGCAAGTACCGCTTTCTCTACCCCGTCTTTTTGTTCCGGGGTCAACTCCTCCGCGATCTTCTCATCAAGTTGAGCATAAAATCGTTCAATGACAGGCGGGCGGTTCTGAGGACTGGGCAAAATTAACCTATATCTTTATCAATAGAGTGATAGACGTTGATTGTTTTTCTGGCGATTTCATGCCAGTTATAGTTTTTCAAATATACACTATAGTCAACGCTATTTACTGCTGCCCACGCCGTCATTTTCTCGGCCAGATGGGTCAAATTGCCCACCTGAAAATACGCCTCTGCGGGTAACTGTACTTCCAGATTCGCAGGAATATCGCTCACCACCGCTGGCAGAGAAAAGGACATGGCCTCCAGCAGCGCTATCGGTAACCCCTCGTGATATGAAGGCATTACAAATAGTTTTGCCTGCGAAAACACCGCCTGCAACTCATCGCCGCGTAAAAATCCAGTCATCACCACGCCTGGCGTATCGGCGGCCTGCTGCTTGAGACGAATACTGTATTCGGTTGGGTGATCCGCATCGCCGATTAATACCAACGGCATAGTCATACCGCTTTGTTGATAGGCTGAAATGGCATCATGCATGCCTTTTTCTTCCACGAATCGCCCCACCACCACCAGATAATTTTTCGGCTGGAGTCCATAGCGGGACAGCGTGTTATGAAGAGTGTGTTGTGATAGCGCTCGCGGTTCGTTCACGCCATTGTGAATTAAATGCGCGTCATAGCGACCATGTTTTTTCTGGATCAGTTGATTAATAACCTCTGAAATAACGATCACCTCACTGGCATACCTCACCGCCCAGCGTTCACCGAGTAATAATATTTTCTTGGCGACGTATCCCCATTTCTGACGATCGTAGTCAGGACCATGGTGAGTGAAAACCACCTTTTTACCCAGCAGGCGCAACAACGGAATAACCAACCCCGGGCCGATAGCATGGACGTGCACAATATCCGAACGATCAACGCACGTTCTGAACGCGGCTAAAACGGAATGAACAATTGCTTCAAGTGAGCGCTTCTTAGGCGCCCACAGCGCATAGGTTTCGACGTTCTTATACGATGAGCGTGTGTAATTCACATACGGTGAGCGGGCGATCACGCAAATATCAACATCACACAACTGCTTAATTGCCGGATAAAGATGCTGGCAGTGCGTTTCCACCCCACCCAGTACATCAGGAATACCACGAGTACCAAATACCGTTATTTTTTTACGCATACTATGGCCTGCCCAGCAGTTCTTTATACAATACCAGCAACATCTCCATATGCTTGCTGAGCGCATATTTCTCACTCAGCCGTTGACGTCCATTCAAGCCCATCACTCGTGCTTTCTCCGGTTCTTCAACCAGTACATCCATCGCCTCCGCCAGTTCCTGCGCATTGCCCGGCGTAAATAAAACCCCTTCAACACCATCACGAATTTGTTCAGGGATCCCGCCAATGCGTGAGCCAATTACCGGCTTCGCAAAAGACATTGCCTCTAATACCGCCATCGAACAGTTTTCATAACACTCTGAAGGCAGGATCACCGCCCGGGCATGCTTAATCAGCTTATTAAGGCCTTCTCCTTGCTGCACATATCCTAAAAACTCCACGTCAGGATATTTAGCGGCCAACTCGTCATGTAGCGGGCCGTGGCCGACAATTTTCAGCGTCGCCGGGTTACGCATTTTCTGATGGGCTGCCAACAACGTTGCCACCCCCTTTTCGCGGCTCAGGCGACCGAAGTACAGTAAATAGCCCTCATCGTTGGCCTCATCGACAGGCTGGCTGTCGTCTACGCCATTGACGATCACATCAATACGCGAATTCGGTAGCGTGCGTAGCAAAATGCCGCGTAAAAATGCGCTGGGGGACACAATCACATCCAGCGCCTGATAATTTTGGGCGATGTATTGCCAGGTGGCCTCTAAAGAGAGCAGTAAGCTCTTTGCGGCAGAGCCTTCCTGACAGCGGTATCTGAACGCATTGAAAACCGTCCCGGTTATGCAGGCATCGCACACTTTACCGTCACGTAGCATTGAGTAGGAGGGGCAAACAATCTTATAGTCATGGGCGGTTAACACCGTTTTACAGCCAAAATTACGCGCCACTTTAATCAACGCTGGCGTGAGCTGATGATAGATATTATGAAAGTGAACAATATCCGGGCGCTCTTTTTGCAGCAATACCTGCATATTTCGGCAAGCTTCAGCATTATGAATAAAGTTAACTGCCGTTTTAATACCGCCTAACAGATTACTTTCTTTATGGTAATCAATATTTTTGACGAAAAAATCCGCATAATCCGAAGGGAAATTGTTTTCATGCTGCATCGAAAAATCAATCACCTGCATGCCGGCCTTTTTCAGCATTTCGCGCTCTTGAAAATAAACCGTTTCCGCACCGCCCTTAATAAAGAAAAACTTGTTAACCAATAAAATTTTCATTACACCAGCCCTTATTATTGTTGAATGATCTTACTGTTGGGCGGAGTCAGCGGGTCGCGTACCGGATTAAGACTCCCTTTAAGCAATCCCGCGGAACGGACAATCATATTAATGACGCTTTGAACCCCATCGTTTAGTGAACGATTTTGCACAATTTTCCACAATGTGAACGCCAGTAATGGCAGCAACACCATGGCAATAACACTGCCATTGACGGTTATCAACGCGGCAAGCAGGATGAGCAGGTACAGCGCAAATACCGCCTCATTTTTGACCATTCTGAGTGCGCGAGTGAAATACGGTGTTCCCCAGCTACAGCGTAAAAGTTCTCCCGGAGCCTGGTAGTATCCGCTTAACCAGCGATGCTTCAGCATCTTGAAGGTCGGCAGGGTGTGAGAAGTGTGACTAAAATAAGGGATGTCCAGGCGGCGCAGTTTGTACCCGGCATCGGTTAATCGCAGTCCCAGCTCCGCTTCTTCATACGCATGCAAATTCCGGTTAGTCAGATAGCCAATCTTTTCAATCGCCGAACGGCGATACAGCCCGCCGCCGCCTAAATGGTCACAATCGCCCACAGGATAGATCTGATTAATTCGCTGTTTTCGGGATTTAAACTCATAGTTCGCCGCATCATCCATTTCGACGGTACCCGCCACACCGGCATATTCCTCATGGGCCTGTAAAAAGGCGACCGCTCGATCGACAAACCCCTCTTCCAGTTCCATATCGCCGTCCATCAGCAGCAGGTACTCGCCCTCGCTATAAAGGTAGCCCAGTTGATGTCCGACACCGCAGCAGCGATCGCCTGGCTCCGTTAATGACACCACCGTCACCCCTTTATTCACCGCCAGTTGCTGGGTGCTATCGGTCGACAAGCTATCAGCCACAATAATTTTATGTGGATACCCCACCAGTTGTCGGCGGATGCTGTCGATAGTTTTCTCAATACCTTTTGCTTCGTTGAGCGTCTTAATACTCACCGAAATAAACGGATTATTATCCATACCCTCCTCCTGCACTGCGAAGAACAGTGCGACGAATCACTAAACTTGAACCGAGGGAGAGATAAAACAAGAACTGTAACATCGGCGTTATCATCAGTATCTGGCTGTAAGGTAAGCTCACTAAACAAGCGATTGCAAAAGCGTTATACGCTGGCGCAAAGCTCAATAATTGCAGGTCCTGGTGGTCCAGTTGTTCAAGCGCCAGCACGGGCTTTGGCTGACACACTTTCAGAATATAAATAAACAGGCCAATAAACAGCAGCGTGCCAATAACGCCTATTTCCCACAGCAGCATACTCAGAGACGTGGAGTCCAGAATCAGGTTATAGATAATATTCAAAAACCCTGGGGATACCGTGCTTCCGCTGTTCGTTGCGTTCAGTCCGTAACCAAATAGCGTACCGGACAGTCCCCAAAGATCGTTATTTTTAAGCCAGAACAGAAACGTCGTGAAGCGCCCCAGTTCTCCGGTAGACATGATGTAGTTAGGGTCAAAGATATAGCTGAGTGAATCGATGAAAACGCTGAAGGCACTTTTTGTCGGATCGCCGCCAAAAGCCGAGGAATAATACCAGGCCAAAATCATAATCGACAGGCCAATGAGCACCAGCATGCTCGCGACAATCATCAACAACGTTTTGAGGTTTATTCTATTGATGTCTTTAACATAGCTCGGTGAAATCCATACCCAGGCGAGGAACACCGGTGAAAGCAGGATGACAAACTTCACTTCGCCAATGATACACAGCCCAAATCCAAGAATAATATGCAGCGCCATGGATTTAAACGTTGTCAGTCCGTGTTTATATTCCGAGAGTTTGAGCAACATAATCAGCAGGCAAAATAACCCCATTGCGGCCGTATTACCGCCGCCCATTGGGTCGCCGCCAAACGTCCCCACCACCGAGTCCCATTTTTCCTCTTCGCCGCGCTGAGCCACGCGCTGGGGAACCACCAACAATACCTGATAGATCATCACCGGGATTTGCGCATAAAACACCCAATACAGATAGCGCGTTGCCCGATAAATCTGCGACTCCCGGCAGAATCCCAACAGCAAACAGATCATGACCAGCGACAGTGCAATTTCGTTTTTAAAGGCTACAATCGCAACGGTGATCCCGCCCTGCAGCAGCGTCGAAGTCCCTGCCAACACCAGAAAAGAGAAATACAGCGCAAGAATAATGGTTTCCTGAGCATCCAGATGCAGCGGGCTCTCACGTGTTTGCATCACCATTAATCCAACCATCAGCAGCGTCAGAAAAAACGGGATCCACAGCACCGACTGCATACCGGTAAAATATTGCACCAGACCACACAGAATCAGCGTGATAAAGGTATATACCTGTAAATAATATCCGGTATTCAGAGTCATAGTATCACCGGCCTGTCTTTCAGAAGATTGGCTCGCTTGTTCATTTTCAGATAAATGAAGGCATAGCGAATAAATGTCAGTGAAGAAAACAAGATAACCGACGTTGCATAGTCTTTATAAAAATAGGGCGTGATAACAAAAGCGAGTAACACGATCGCCAGCTGTTCCAGTTGGATGCGCAGAAAATAGCGATGGGAGCCAAAAATAAGCTCAATCACCGTCAAAGGACTGATCGCCAGCGCCGGGAACAAATAGGGCAACATATAGCGTGATGTCTCAATAGAGTTAATCCAGTCTTCACTAAATCCAAGCCGCATCACAACGGGATAGAAAATAAAGACCCCGAGGGTACACACCACCCCGAGCACTAACAGCAGCAAACGGACCTTCGTATATTCCTGATAATTAAAGGTGTTATTTCGAAAATCAATAGACCACTTGGAGAAAATGGTATTGCGCACCGCATTGCCAATAATCACCACCGGTGCCAGACAGAATCGACTGACGACGGAAAAATAGCCCGCAGTCAGCGCCGAGAACCAGAAGTTAATCAGCATAATCGGCAAATTACTGCTGGCCATCGCCAGCACCTCAGCGCTACCGACTTTGCTGATGTGATGAATATTTTCCTTAAAGAACAGCCAATTATTCATTGGGCGAAGATGCTGAGACGTCACCGAGCGAATATCAAACGAATGTAAAATACAGCTTATAGTCAGCACCATCGTCGCGCACGCCCACGACCAATAAAACAGCTGCACCTGGTGCGTAAGCAGTACAGAAAGCAACACCACTACAGAAACAGAAATACGCTGGAAGATCAGAAAACGAAAGTTGGCCGTGCGTAGCGACAGGTTTTCCGAAATTAAAACCCATGCCGTTGCCAGCGTCAGCAAATAGAGAAACAGGATATTCTGGTGAAACAACCACGCGGTCAGTACGGCATACGGTAGCGCAATAATCGTGCTTTGAATCAGACAAAACACGACATTCTGCACCAGTTCGTCGTCCTGCTGTTTAGGAATTAACAGCTGTGAAGCAAAGGTACAGACCTGAGCGCCCACCACGGCAATACTGTAGTTAAGCGCATACAGCCCGACCTCGGCCATGTCATACTTGTGTGAGATCAACCAGATAGACAGCGCACCAATCAACTGCGAAATGACAGATGAACCGGCTATCGTGGAAGCGCTCTTCAGTAGACTCATACGCGGCCTGGCGTCGTCATCAGTTGGTCAGTACTGAAGTTCAATGAACGCAGCCCTTCTTGCGTTTCGAGGTTTTTTTCCTCGACCCCGTTCAGCACCGCGCCAATCACCACCCCATGATTATCCTCTATCGTTTCCAGCGCATGGGTAATAGTCTGCACCGACCCCACTCCAGCTTTCACGATAAACACAACCCCGTCGGCGGCTCGCTTAATCAGCTGAATATCCTGGCTCTGATTCACCGCAGCAACATCAATAATAATGCGCTTATAGTGCGACCTCAGCTCGCGCATCAAGGGTTCAACATTTCCCGACGACAGCATCAATAAAGAAGAGATGGTGGACTTACCGCGCGGGATGAAATCAAGATTCTCATTGATCGTAATCCGCACGTTTTCCAGTACTGCTTCGCCGCGCAGCAGCTCCGCCACACCCACAGATGCTGCGGTAGCAAGCTCAGAAGACAAGCCATCGTTATTGAAAAAATCGGCATCAATAAGCAGCGTTTTCTGATCAAAACTGAACGAGCTTGCCAGTAAATTAGCCAGCAGAGAACGCCCCTCACCGTGCTCAGTGGAAGCCACAGCGACGATCTGTAATGGCCTGCTATCGAGCATTATCCGGGTGCGGATACCGTGAACGATGTCGGCATTCAGCGGGTTCTTCAAAATCATATCCCGAACTTGCGCACGCCCGGTTACCCCGCTAAACCGACGGATCTCACCCAGCGGAGCGAGATTAAGGCATTTGCTCATGCGGCTCAGGGTGTGAATGGAGTTGTCCATTGCCGCTTTGACGATGAAGTACAGGATGCTAAACAACACCGCCATCAAGACCACCATCACCAACAGTAATGACTTATTCGGCTTAACCGGTTTCAGCGGGGGCACTGCAGGATCGTACAGCACCGCATCGGCATTGACGCCAGACAGCGACAGCTCCTGAGTCCGCTGATAAAGGGTTTTATACAGATCTTCCATTTTATCCAGCGACAGTTTTTGGCTGTTGTAGATATCCCGTTTTGACGCCATTTTCTGGAATATCTCTTTTTGCTGCGCCAACTGCTGCCGGTAGTTATTTTCATCCGCAAGCGTGGCCAGATATTGCTGACGCAACCCTGCTTTCAGTTCGCCAAGGACCCGCGCCGTTTGGCTCTGGATCGACAGAACGTCGGCTTCCGCTTTTAATATCGTCGCGTGTTTCGGTCCATACAGTTTTCGCTGTTCCGACAGCGTGCGCTGCGCCTGAATCAGCGCGATGCGTAAATCCTGAATCTGGGCATGGTCAGAAACTGATGGCTGTGAAATGATGCTCGCGAGGGATTTCCCTCCGCTATTCACTTCGTTATACACCGACTCCGCCGCGACCCGACGCTGGGTCGCATCGGCCAGACGATTAGTCACAATGCTAAGCTGCTCGGTTTCAAAACCATCGATACCGCGGAAGGTTAACAATCCGGCATTTTTCAGGTAGCCATCCATCTCCTCTTTTTGTTTGGCGATCGACGCCTGAATCTCTTCCATCTTTTCAGCATTCAGCGCTTTCGCTTTCTCCACTTTTTGCCGCTTTTGCTCGACCGTGTAGTTGATAAAAGCCTGCGCGACGCCGTTGGCTATCTCTGCCGAACGCTGCGGTGAAGGGGATTCATAGGAAATAGAGGCCAGATTGGTCGTGCGAATGCCGATAACCTTCAGGTGTTGCGACAAAGTCTTCAGAGCCTGGTCAACTCTCTGCTGCTGATGTTCACTGCTATCGGCCCCAGCTACCGCCGATTTATCGCCATGGAAATCAGGATTTTCATCCAGCTTCAGGTCGCGTACCGCCTGCTCAAGGATAATTCGCGACTGCATCAGCGCATATTGCGTCTCGTAGTAGCCGCTACGCGTTGAATCAAAACCATCAACCTGTGGAAACGGCGAAACGTTATCGGCTTGTGCCTTAATCAGCACCGTCGCCGTCGACACATACTTTGATGTCATCATGCTGATCAAGGGATATGCCACCGCCCCGGCAATAATTCCGGTAAGCGCGATTTTCCAGGCATTCTTTTTCAGTTCTTTGGCAAAACGGGAGAGTTCAACTGTGTTTTCTCGTTTTTTGCCGTTTTCGACTATAGATAATTTCATCGTTAGAAGAACCCCATGCCAATGATCACGACGTCCCCAGGACGCACCGAGTGCGTTAAATCCACATTCTCCAGCAGTTGATTGCTGCCCGACTGGCGAATATTGATATCTTTACGGTCAGCACGATCGGTAAATCCGCCAGCCTGAGCAATGGCTTTCTCCACGGTAAGCCCCGGCTCATACGCGAAACCATTTGGGCTTTTCACTTCGCCTGAAACGTAGTATTTACGGAATTCAGCGACGCTGACCGTCACCATAGGATTGACCATATAACCATTACGCAGGCGTTGCGTTAATTCCGCACTGACCTGTTCTGGCGTTTTATCTTTTAATACGAGCATGCCAATATAGGGGAAATTGAGTGTCCCACTCTTATCAACGATAAATTTCATGGTCATCTCGGGTTCACCGTAAACCACGATATTGACCGTATCCCCCGCACCAAGATGGTAATCCGCTGCACTCGCAGCAGGATCGTCCGTTAATGGTGGCCTGGACGTTGCGCATCCGACCAACAGGATACTGAATAGCATAAACGCGCACAGTTCTATTATTTTCATTTTAGATCTGAACCTTAGCTGTAAGCATAATCATAGAATTATCATAACCGAGCGTTCTGATGACTTCCTGATTGTCATTGGGACCGATATAAAACGAATCAGTATCCTTATTAGAATTCAATGTATCTAACTGATATTTAATCTCAAAATTAACCGACGGCGTATAGTCATAGCTCATGGTAACGCTAAATACACCATTTTTATCATGCCGATCCTTGTTCTGTTTTTTATAGTCTTCCGTGGTATATGAGTAGTCGAACAGCGTAGAAAAACGATTACCCAACCAGAAATGCTGGTACGAAACCCCATATTGTGTCACCAAAATATATCCCCCAACTTCCGATGGGTCTTTAATACTTTGCGACGAGTGCGCAGTGAAAACAGACTGTTGTAACGGTTTCCACTCTCCTTTTATGTCCCAGTTTAGACCATTAAAATCATGCGAGTTTGGATCGTTTTCAAATGTTTTGTACAACCACGAAATATTCATATCGACATTGGTTTTACCCGTCAACTGTGATTTCAGGCCGTACAACAAATAGTATTCATTACTGTCTTTTTCTGAGTTGTTATCGTAATGACGTTGGTTAGTAATAAAGCTATAGCGAAAACGCGTTCTCGAGGTGTATTGATCAAAAATCTCCGCAACCAGGCTATTTTCATGCCACTCCTGCTGCTGGATGTAATTGTAAAAATCCTCACTGGCATCCTGAACATCTGACGTATTGCCGAACGTCAATTTTTTGTATAACAACGCCAGTTCCGCTTTACCACGCCCATCCGGTGCTCCGTAGCTGTAGCGCAGTTCACTATTGATAAAATTCGTCGATAACGGCGAGGTTATTCCAAACTGGCGAAACTGGCCCGGCAGAAAACCTTCCGTGATATCGCGGCCACGATCTTCATGCCCAAGCGAATCCTCCAGATTCAGGGTTAAACCGTGCATTTGCCCGTAGCGCCAGGCACCGTTAAAACGGAAAAAATGATCGTTATAGTTGTCGGCGGAATCGCTGGAGTAGTGACGGTAATCGCCAGAATACATCAGCAAATACTTATCCTGGCCACGCTCACCGATCATACTCAGCACGGGCGCTGCACTCTGAAAAGCGGAACCTTTAGCATCGCGGTTATGTGGCTGATAAGTCACGTTATCATCATAACCATAATCCACAGCAACCTTGCCCTGGAAGTCGATCCCCGCAAAGCCAATGTGTGATTTCGGTGTCAAATCAGCCCATGCGGACTGCGATATCACGATCCCGGTAATAACGATTATTTTAGTATGCATTCTTACCGACAAATCCTTTGAAAATAGTTTTAATAATAATTTTTATATCCAGCCATAATGACCAGTTCTGAATATATTCAATGTCATACTGGACTCGTTTTTCCATCTTATAAAGCGCATCGATTTCCCCGCGAAACCCGTTAATCTGCGCGAGACCGGTGATCCCTGGCTTCACCTTATGGCGGATCATGTAATTTTCGACCTGCTTGCGATACTGCTCATTATGCGTAACCGCATGCGGTCTGGGACCGACAATCGACATACTGCCCTGCAATACATTAATAAATTGCGGTAATTCATCGAGTGAGGTACGACGTAAAAAACTGCCGAATTTTGTCACCCGTGGATCGTTTTTTGTGGCCTGAATAACAGTGTCCGCGTTCTCCATCACCCGCATTGAGCGAAACTTCCAGACCTTAATTTTTTGCCCGCTCAGGCCATATCGGTCTTGCTTGAAAAAAACCGGTCCGCGAGAGGTGAGTTTGATCCCAATAGCGATGGCTAACATCAGTGAGGAAATCATCACCATAATGATACTGCCCAAAACCAGATCTTCCGCCCGCTTAATAAATGATCCAGCGCCTTCAAACGGAGAGCTAAAGATGCCGATGGTTTGCAGGTTGTGGATCGACCGTAGTTTGGACATATTGTTACTGTAGGTATAAAAATCAGGCACAATATAGGTATCAACCGTAGTGTCAGACATCATCGCCAAAAAGTGACGAATTCGATGTAAGGCCACCATCGGTAGCGCAATATAGATCTCATCTATATTCCCCTGCTTGGCTTCTTCAACTAAATTGATCACCGAGCCGCGAAAGGGGCTTTTTATTTTATCCACCACCTCACCACATCGGGATGGACTGCGCTCATCATAAAACGCCAGGTCTAATTTGATATTGGCATATTCAGTGGTCAATGCGTTTTCCGCTGCCAGACCATTTTCAGTAAGCCCAATAACAGCAACACGAATATTTTTTCTGGCGGAGTATTTGAAAAGAAAGAGACGGATATAGTAAAGAAAAGGTAGCGGAATAAAATACCAGTAGATAATGGCTGAACAAAAAGGAGGTGCCAGTGGTTCCAGGTATCCAAGTGAGTCAGGTTCAAGAACCATCATACTGAGCAGTTCGTTAAAAAAGATAGCCAGAAGCGTGCATCCAAGCAGTCGTTTCTGATTACGTAAACCAATAGTTTTTATCTTTTGCTGATACATTTTAGTGTATTCAGCGAATAATAAGAAGAAAGTAGAGAACAAAATACTCAGGATAATAATAGTATTAAATGGTACCATACCTAACAGGTATGCGCTAAAAATCAGCGTAATATTGATAACAAGAAAATCGACCAGTTTCAGAAGCACTGGATATCCTTGACTGCTAATCTTTAGCGAATTTTTAAGCATATCTCAACCTATTATCGATTGATCTTTAATTGTTTTTTTCTTATTTCATATTGTTAATTATATCACAAGCTTAAAAAAAACAAGGGTAGATTGTCAGCAAATGTAAAAAAAAAGACGGCAAGTTGTGACGAACACCTCGCGACATACCAGCATCCATATGATTTTATTGACTATTAAAATCAAGCTCGATTTATTTTACACATTAGAAAATATAATTGCCTGCAACAAAAATCGCATTGACAGATAACATTTCATGAACTAATAGTGAGTGAAATTGTATGATAAATACCTGAGTCACTAACTGGAGTAAGCTCCTCGGGATTATCTCACTTGCCGCCTTCCCGCAACTCGAAATCCATAATGTATATAATATCCTTCAGAAAAATAACCGGGCAATATATTCACAATGCAATGATTAGCTAGCTTATTGTAAGCGTAATGCTTACTGATAGGATCTTAGAATTATCATCATTCTGATGTGCAAAATTGAAGAAAAATGAAATCCAGCACAAAAAATTTAGTTTAAATAATTGTAGCAATTCCGATGACCGGAGATGACCAACATGGTTTTACAAGTATAAAAATCACACTGCAAGCAATCAACAAAAAAATGAATATCACATATCACTAATATCAACATTCTGCGAATACATACATCTAACAACAGCATTTTCAACACAGGCCAACCTGCTTACTAAAAAATACCGAAATAGAATAAATGACAACATTGATATTTTGTTAAATGCGCCACAAGGATAACTCAATATGTTATTTATAATCTTGTATACACCATGTTAAAAATCATCAAAAAGATTATTCCAATAGAGTTTCATCGTGCTAAAAATTATGTTTACTTATTTTTCGAAAATAAATAATATCCGCAGCGGATTACTTGCCGAGCAATTTACGAACGTTATTCGTTTCTTTCAAATGAAGTCCTGCATCATTTTATGACATTGATGTACTCCGGATGAATCAGCGCCTCTGACAAGTACTCTTCTGGGTAAATAATAAATTTAACGGAGTTAAGATGAAGAAAACTACACTCACCGGCACTATGCTGGTTGCTTTGTTTGCTGCTAATGCTGGTGCGGCGGCACCAGGTTACGTTACCACTCCCGCAGCAAACTCTAAAGCCACCGCGACAGTCCATTTTACCGGTGAAATTGTTGCCAGTACCTGCGTGGTGAATACCGCCAATCCAACAAATACAACCGTCACATTGCCGAAAGTCACCAACCAGTTATTTAGCGGTGATGGTTCTAGCACCGGTGATACTCCGTTTACATTGCAATTTACCGGCTGTAGTGGAGCTACAGGGGGAAGCGGCTATGTGGTGGTATTTACCGGTAAAAACCCCGGCAGTAAGACCACATTGTTGGAAGCGGCTCGAGCTTCGGTTGCAGCCACCGATGTCGGCTTTGAAGTGGACGATGCAGGTAACTCAGGTCGCGCCCTTGATTTCGCTTCTGGTTCAAATGAGGTGCAATTGTCACCGACCCCAGCGGGTGATGCGCAAATTAATCTGATCGCCAAATATCAACAAATAGGCTCAACGCTGCCTGCGGCAGGCACAATTACTGCGGCTATGAATTATACCGTCATTTATAAATAACGGACGTTGATTGCTATGGATGGCACTCTTCCCTGAATCTGGAAAGTGCACCTGATGAATAAAGTATTCTTTTCTCTGTTGCTGTGCGTTGTTAGCACCGCTCACAGCGCTATTAACTTGGGTCAAACACGCGTTATTTATAATGAGAACGATAAAGCGGCGATGTTTGACGTCAACAATAATACAGACAAACCATATATGGTACAAACGTGGCTGGATAATGGTAATCCGGATGAGACGCCAGCCAATCTGCCAATGATAATTACGCCGCCAATACTGAAACTCGACGGCCATAAATCCGCCGTGTTGCGGGCTATTTACCAGGGCAACGGTTTTCCCCAGGATGTTGAATCTGTATTGTGGATTAATGTGCAGGAAATCCCCACCATTGAAAACGATGAAAATACCTTACAACTGGCGCAGCGCATTCGCATCAAAATTTTTTATCGCCCTGCGGGATTGAATATAACGCTACCTGAAGCGGTCGAGAAATTACAGTGGCAGTGTCACGGCAATACTCTGCGTGCAGTTAATCCGACACCGTTACATATTTCTCTGACGCAATTGCATATTAACGGGCAAAACGTTGATGCCGATATGGTCAATCCTCATGGCGAACGCACGTTTACGCTGCCACAGCAAAAAGTCAGCTATATCGGTTTTAATTGGGTAGATGATTACGGCGGCACTAACGCGGTCAATAACATCCCGGTATCGTGTTATTAAGTCAAGGGTTGCAATGATGATAAAAAATAAGCAACCGCAGCGGTTTAAGGAAAAGGTCTTTACGCTGTCAACGTTGGTCCTGTGTATGCCTGCTTACGCCAACGGAGCACCACAGTTTAATACCCGCTTTGTGCATGGTGCGCAAAATATCACCTCTGTTGTGCAAATAGCCCGTAATGATGGGCTTAGCGAAGGGACGTTTGAATACGATATTTATCTTGATCATAACTTCGTTGAGACACGCAATGTTGCCTTCAAAAGACGTCAGCCAGAAGGCAAGCCACAACCTTGCCTGAGCGCTGACGATCTGCGCAGATACGGGATTAAAATCCCGGATGACCGCACCGATACCTGCATTGAGCTCACTGCGCTGATAGCAAACAGCCGCCTGACGGCAGATGCAAACTACCAGCGCATTGATATTTCAGTGCCGGAGGCTTTTCTGCTCTCGACTGCACATGATGCTGTCCCGGAGTCTGCCTACGACGATGGGATTAATGCCGCTTTTGTCGGCTACAACGCAAATACCACCCGCCTGACTGAACAGGGTCAGGATCATGACTCCGTCTTTGCCAGTTTTGCCAACGGCATCAACCTGGCGGGATGGCATTTCCGTAACCAGTCCACGTTCAGCTACGCCAGCGGTTCAGGTCGCCAGTGGCAGGCTGTTTCTACGTGGGTGGAGCGCAATATTATTGTGTTACGTAGCCGCTTGCGCATTGGGCAAACCTACACGGATGACAATGTGTTCGACAGTATCCAGTTTACCGGGGCACAGCTCACCAGTGATGAAAATATGTTGCCTGATAGCCAACGCGACTTTGCCCCGGTCGTACGCGGCGTCGCCAACAGCAATGCCACAATAGAAATCCGACAAAATGGCTACCTGATCTACAGTAAAAATGTCGCGCCGGGCGCGTTTGACATCGACGATATTAACCCCAGCAACCAGAGTGGCGATCTGGATGTTACCGTTATTGAGGCCGATGGCAGCCGTCGCAATTTCAGTGTGCCTTATTCAGCGGTACCGAACATGCTACGCGCAGATAATAGCCGCTTTCAGTTTACGGCGGGGGAATACCGTGACGGTTACAGTGGTGGCTGGCAGCCTCGTTTTGTCCAGGGAACGTTGAGCTATGGCCTCAGCTCTGGAACGACGCTGTACGGCGGTTTACTGACGGCGGAAAGTTACAACGCAATTGCCTCCGGGGTGGCTCAGGATCTGCATCAGTTTGGCGCGATCTCCTTCGATATCACCACCGCCAGAGCGCAACTTGCCAGCGGCGAAGCATCCACAGGGCAAAGTTACCGTTTCCTGTATTCTAAATCGCTTAATCAGTACGGCACGGATTTCCGTCTGGTTGGCTACCGCTACAATACATCCGGCTATTACAGCTTTAGCGACACCATTAACGAGCATAACAGCTGGTCCTCAGGCTATTACGATATCGCCTATGACGACCCCAATCAGCAACTGCGTTACCCTGGCGAGCAGCACAACAAGAAGCATTACTACACCAGTAACTACAATAATCGCCGCCAACGTTTTGAGGTTTCTGTTAACCAGCGCTTGTGGGACAACGCCTCGCTTTACATCAGCGCCAGCCAGCAAAACTACTGGCACGACGGGAGTCACGACCGCACGATACAGCTGGGTTACAACGATACTCTGGGGAAACTCAACTGGAGCGTATACGTGCAGGATACCCACAACCAGTACGACTACCAGGACCGCAGTATCAACCTGACGTTATCCATCCCGTTCGATTTCATGGACAGTCACGGCTTTGTCTCTGCCAACATGATGCATAGCCAGCAGAATGGTGACAGTTACTCCACCAGCTACAGCAACACGGCATTTGACGATCGCCTGAGCTGGGGCGTTCAGGGCAGTACCACCGATCGGCGGGATTCCGCTGCCGGCGTTAACGCCGCCTGGCAAGGCGACAAAATGAACGTTCAGGGAGGCTATAGCGCTGGGCAAAACTACCAGAATATGAATATGGGCATCAGCGGCGGTGCGATGCTGCACGCAGGCGGCGTTACACTTATGCACTCTCCGGGTGACACCATGGTGTTGGTCGAGGCCAAAAATGCCGACGGAGTCCATGTCCAGCAACAAAACGGCGTAGCGATAGACGGTAACGGCTATGCGGTCCTGACTGCGGCAGATGCCTGGCATTACAACGTGGTGAGTCTGAATACCGCCGATATTGGCGCTGGTCTGGATATTCCCCAGGCACAGAAAAAAATTGTCCCGACAGAGAAAGCCATCAGCAAAGTAGTGTTTGAAACTTTCAGCGGTCGCAACTATCTGGTGAATGCCGTAATACCTGGCGACATTGCCCCCCCGGTCGGTGCGATCGTGCGGGATGCCAAGGGTCGCAATCACGGCCTGGTAGGTTTGCATGGCGCACTGTATGCCAGTGGCATTGAAGATAATTCGCGCCTGGAAGTGCGCTGGGGCTCTCATCCAGATGAACACTGCTTTATTCAGATGCCGGATAACCATAACCAGCCGGTGAAGAAAATCGGATATACACAAATTACCGCCCAATGCGTCGGCTCGTAAGGTGCTATCAATGAACCCGTTAAACATAGTTAAACTCGTGCTGCTGCTTTGCCTGCCGATCTTCAGTAGTACAAGCTATGCGGTTACATGTACGGCGAACAGCGTCTCTGTGCACGTTGATCCGATTAAAATCAGCCACAGTACCGCTGCCGGGGACACCGTTTGGGTGTCCAATTCACAGACCGTTAGCGTCACTTGCCGCGACACAGACCATATGCCCCAGGGCGAAGCTGCCAGAATCTACATCGACCCCGATCATGAATTCGCGCATTTTCTGCAGGGAACCAATATGAAACTGGTGGTGAGCATAGATGGTCGTTCCTACGATCAGAGCGCGCAGGCCGTAACCACTCAATATCAGGCAACGCTGCCCAGAATAAACTCAAACAACTACTGCAGTAGCAACAACCACCGAAATACCAGCGCCTGCCAGGCACTCCCGCAAACCTTTTCCTTCACCTTTAACCTCAGTCTGGTCGCCACCGGGAAGCTCCCGGACCCTTTGCCTGCGCTGGCGGGTCGTACTATCAATAAAGTTTTCGTCGTCGACGGTGTTGGCAGCATTAACGCCTGCGGTACGCATTGTTCCGCCAGCAATCCGGCAAAAAACTTTGGCCCCGCACTGACTGGCCTGAATAACATCAGTTATATCAACTGTGAACCGATCGTCTCTGTCACCTCTGACAAGGGAACAGATACCGTCGAGTTTGGCAGGATCAGCATTACCGAAGCAAAAACAGGAAAAGATAACAGCCACAGTAAACAGTTTGCCGTTATCGCCGCAGAAGCCGCCGGGAAGCATGAATGTCGCGGCATCAACTACGCGGTGACGTTTACCGGCACCACGCAAAACAGCGGCGCAGTTTTTACCGGTCAGGGTACACCGGATATTGGCATTACGCTCCAGGATGCAGCGCAGCCCGGTTCCGGGGATATTATCAGCGGCAACCGTATCGATTTTACCAGCGGCGCTTTTACCAACCAGAGCGACAGTCGGCGCAAAGAGTTCATGGCAACCCTGTTCTGGCTGAAAAATCCACCACAGCCCGGCACATTTAGTATCCCGGTCAACGCGACGGTGACCTTTAAATAACAGGAGCAGGACGATGCCGATCGTCCTGCTCTTCACACACCAGGCACAAAAACCGTACCCGAACGCTTAGCCCGCCTAATGCTTCACTCCGTGAAAGCTGCGGATGTGTGCGGTGCAGACGAGCAATATCATTGACCAGCGCCAACCCTATCCCTGCGCCGGGGACGTTGCCCACGTTGTCCAGGCGATGAAACGGTAACAGCACCTGATGCACCCGATCGTCATCAATGCCGGGCCCGCTGTCCTCAACCATCAGCACCACACTTTCTCCCTCACGCAGCAGGCGGGCGGTCACCATTCCCTGCGCAGGCGTGTACTTCAGCGCATTATCCAGCAGATTCCCGCACAGCTCACCGAGCAGAACATCATCCCCTTCAATCCACACCGCGCCCTGCTCCCCTTCATAGCCGAGATCGATAGCTTTGCTGCGCGCCTGCGCCAGGCGGGTAAAACAACTGGTTTGCACCACCTCAAGCAGATTGACCGGTGAAAAGTGCCTTTCCCCCTGCTCTTTACGCTTCACCGCAGAAAGCTGTAATAACCTTTCCGTCAGTTGAATGGTGTCATCTAGCGTTGTGCTCATGGCCTGTAAACTCTCATACCACTGCTGCGGTTGCGGGCTGGCGAGGGCGACCGCCGCCTGGGTTTTCAGCACCGCCAGCGGGGTTTTTAATTGATGAGAAGCATCTGCGCTAAAACGTTCCTGACGCGAAATAAGCGCACGTAGTCGGTCGATGTAGCGGTTGAATGCCACAATCAGCAGGCGGGTTTCCGACCAAGGCAGCAGCTCCGGCAGCGGCGTCAAGAGTCCCGGCTCGCGACGAACCATCAGCGATGACAACTGGCGCATCGGGCGTAATACCCGGCGCAGTAACCAGCCCACCAGCACCAGCGTCAGTAGCACCAACAGCCCTTGCGAAACCCACGAGGAAAACAGTAACTGTCGCGCCAGATAGCGACGCGATTGCAGCGTTTCAGCAACATAAATCTCCGCCATACCAACAATCCCGCCTTCATTCACTGGCTGGAGCAGACGCGCCACGCGGATTGCCTCGCCGCGATATTCGGTATGATAAAACCACGCCAGCGCCGGGTATAACTGGGTGCGCGAGGTGGCAGGCGGCATCTGTGGTAAATCGTCATAGCCTGAAATCACCTTACCCGCCGGGTCCACCACCTTGTAGTACAGCCTGTCGTTCATGTTCAGTTCAAAGCTGTCCAGCACCACCCACGGCACGTTCACTTCCAGCTGTGTATTGCGCACCACCAGCCGCTCGGATACCGTTCTCGCCGACGAAAGCAGCGTCCGGTCATACGCCTGGGTCGCCGCCTGTAGTGCGCTGACATAGCTGTTAAATGCCGACAGCCCCCACAGCAATAGCAGCGGCAGGCCAAGAAACATCAGCAGTTGCAGGTACAGCGACTGAGGCTTAACCCACTTCATCGCTGCGCTCCAGCACATAGCCCAGGCCGCGCAGGGTCGCGATACGCACGTCGCTTCCGTGCAATTTTTTACGCAGACGGTGGATGTAGAGTTCAATGCTTTCAGGGCTGACCTCATCACTCAAGCTGAAGACCTGTTCGAACAACTGCTGGCGCGAGACCGGACGCAACCGCCGGTACATCAGCACCGTCAGCAGCGCCTGTTCGCGTGGCGTTAGCGCCAGCGGTTGTCCCTGCAGCAGAAAGTAACCTTCATCGTGAAACGCCAGCGCGCCCAACTGCTGGATGCCCTGTACCTGGCCCGCGCTACGCCGCAGCAGCGCCCGTAGCCGGGCATCAAGCTCTTCGATTTCAAATGGCTTCGCCAGATAGTCATCAGCGCCTGCGTTGAGTCCCTTCACCCGATCCGCCACCGCGCTGCGCGCCGTCAACAGCAGAACGGGGAGCGTCTGCCCGCGCTTACGCAGCCGCTGAACCACCTCAAGGCCATCTAGTCCCGGCATATTGATGTCCAGCACCGCCAGCGCGTAGGTTTCGCTATGTAATAGGTGATCGGCTGCCAAACCGTCAAAAACGCAGTCAACGGCAAAACCGTTTTGCACCAGCGCTTTCTCCAGCCAGTGAGCAAGTTCACGGTTATCTTCCGCTAATAAGAGACGCATATCACATCCTGTAAAGTTTCTGCCGCATTGAAAGGGAATTGAAAGGTTAATGTTTTAACAATCACGCAACCGAACTGCTACACATCGGCTCACATAATCACAAAAATAATCTTCCGTACCCGAAATCCGGTCATCCGGCGTGAGGATAAATAATGAAAAAACAATTACTTCGTACCCTTACTGCAAGCATGTTACTGATAAGTACCTCTGTTCTGGCGGAACAAGCGCCCTCGCGCACCGAATGTATCGCCCCGGCGAAACCCGGCGGAGGTTTTGACCTCACCTGTAAGCTGATTCAGGTGAGCATGATGGAAACCGGCGCCATCGAAAAACCGATGCGCGTGACCTATATGCCAGGCGGCGTGGGGGCAGTGGCGTATAACGCCATCGTCGCGCAACGCCCTGCCGAAGCGGGCACCGTGGTAGCCTTCTCCGGCGGCTCGCTGCTGAACCTGTCGCAGGGCAAATTTGGCCGCTACGGCGTCGATGATGTGCGCTGGCTGGCGAGCGTGGGCACCGACTACGGCATGATTGCCGTGCGCAACGATTCCCCGTGGAAGACGCTGAAAGACCTGCTGACGGCGATGGAGAAAGATCCTAATAGCGTGGTGATTGGCGCAGGCGCCTCTATCGGTAGCCAGGACTGGATGAAGTCGGCGCTGCTGGCGCAAAAGGCCAACGTCGATCCGCACAAGATGCGTTACGTGGCGTTTGAGGGCGGCGGCGAACCAGTCACCGCGCTGATAGGCAATCACGTGCAGGTGGTCTCCGGCGATCTCAGTGAAATGGTGCCATATCTCAGCGGCGACAAAATTCGCGTACTGGCAGTGTTCTCCGACCAGCGCCTGCCGGGTCAGTTAGCCAATGTGCCCACCGCTAAAGAGCAGGGATATGACCTCGTGTGGCCGATCATCCGTGGTTTCTACGTCGGACCCAAAGTCAGCGACGCCGAATATCAATGGTGGGTGGATGCCTTTAGCAAACTCCAGCAAACCGATGAGTTTAAAAAGCAGCGCGATCTGCGCGGTCTGTTTGAATTCAACATGAGCGGCAAGCAACTCGATGCCTACGTGAAGAAGCAGGTCACCGATTATCGTGAGCAGGCAAAAGCCTTCGGTCTGGCCAAATAAGCGCAGGGGCAACCATGATGAGCGATCGTATTTTTGCGGGTATCTGGCTGTTGCTCTGTATAGCCGGGCTATTCGTAGCCTGGCAAATCACCAGCGAATACAGCTATGAGCCGGTTGGGCCACGGCCCTTTCCGCTGGGCATTATCGGTCTGATGCTGCTGTGCGCCGTGGCGCTGTTACTGCGCCACCCGGACACCATCAGTTGGCCTCGTCGCCACGTGCTGCAAAAGCTGCTGACGATGGTGATTATTCTGTTTATGTACGCCTGGGGTTTTGAATGGCTGGGCTTCCCTATTGCCACTGCCATTCTCACTGTGGTGATCGGCCTGCTGTTCGGGGCCACCATCCCGGCAGCGGGTATTTCCGGGTCGGTTCTCGGCATTTTGTTGTGGTATGCCTTCGATCGACTGCTTGACGTCACCTTACCTCTCGGCGCCTGGCTGAGTTAACGGAGAAACGATGGATACCTGGATATATCTTTCTCAGGGTTTTGCGGTGGCGATGACGCCGGAAAACCTGGTCATCGCGCTGATCGGCTGTTTTGTCGGCACTATTGTCGGGCTGCTGCCAGGACTGGGGCCAATCAACGGCGTGGCGATCCTGCTGCCGCTGGCCTTTGCGTTACACCTGCCCGCAGAATCTGCACTGATCCTGCTGGCGACCGTCTATATCGGCTGTGAATATGGCGGGCGAATCTCGTCGATTTTGCTGAACGTGCCCGGCGATGCAGCCGCCATTATGACCGCCCTCGACGGCTACCCAATGGCGCAACAAGGACGCGGCGGCGTGGCGCTTTCTATCTCGGCGGTCAGCTCTTTCTTTGGCTCGCTCATCGCCATCGGCGGTATCATTCTGTTTGCCCCGGCGTTGGCCCAATGGTCGCTGGCCTTCGGTCCGGCGGAATACTTTGCCTTAATGGTCTTCGCCATTGCCTGCCTTGGCAGCATGATGGCGCAAAACCCACTGAAATCATTTCTGGCAGCGCTGATCGGTCTTGGCCTTGCGACCGTCGGCGTAGACGCCAATACCGGGGTATATCGCTTCACCTTTGACAGTGTCCATCTCTCTGACGGCGTACAGTTTATCGTGGTGGTGATTGGGCTGTTCTCTGTCTCAGAAATACTGTTAATGCTGGAACATACCAGCAGCGGTCAGGCGTTGGTGCGAAAAACGGGCCGCATGATGTTCAACGCCAAAGAAGGCGCGCAGTGCGTGGGTGCCACGCTGCGCTCGTCGGTGATTGGCTTTTTTGTCGGCGTGCTTCCCGGTGCTGGCGCGACCATCGCCAGTGCGATCACCTACATGACCGAGAAAAAACTGAGCGGTAACAGCGACAGCTTCGGTAAAGGGGATATTCGCGGCGTAGCCGCGCCGGAGGCGGCAAACAACGCCTCGGCCTGCGGCTCATTTATTCCGATGCTGACGCTCGGCGTGCCGGGCTCCGGCACCACGGCGGTGATGATGGGTGCGCTGACGCTGTACAACATCACACCGGGTCCGGCGATGTTTACCGAGCAACCGGATATCGTCTGGGGGTTAATTGCCGCGCTGCTGATTGCCAACGTGATGCTGCTGGTAATGAACATCCCGCTGATCGGTCTGTTTACCCGCATGCTGACCATCCCGCTGTGGTTCCTGGTACCGGCTATTGCGGCGGTTTCAGCCGTGGGCGTGTATGCCGTGCACAGCACCACCTTCGATCTGGTACTGATGGTCGGGCTCGGCGTATTTGGCTACATTTTGCGTAAAATGCACTTCCCGATGTCGCCGTTGATTTTAGGCTTTGTGCTGGGGGAAATGCTGGAGCAGAACCTGCGCCGTGCGCTGTCGATCAGCAACGGCAGTATGGATATTCTGTGGGCCAGCGGCGTGGCAAAAGTGCTGCTGGCGATGGCGGTGATGGTTATCGTGATCCCGCCAGTACTACGCCTGATCCGTAAGCGCAACAGCAAACCCCAAGTGGAAACACCATAAGTAAGATGACCGGTAGGACTCTGCATCTGTATTAACGTAATAGATGCCAGAGTCCTTATAAAGCATCAAAAACCGAAGATGATGTTGCAATACGGGGAAGGGTCGAAAAACTGAATATATAATTGAGTCATTTTTGTAGATGTAGTGAATATTATTTATAAAATATCATCATAATATACATCTTATTATTTCTCTGAGCTTTTAACTAATGGAGAAGTAAAATGATTGAAATTAATTCTTGTGGTCAGTTAATTATTAATGGCGATTTTGCTACCGGAGATTTCACTGGCTGGACTGTCTCAGCGGGTACCGCTCAGAAACCAGTGGTCTCTAACGGGCAAGCGGTTCTGGCCACAGCAGATAAAATCACTCAGGATATTAATGCCATTGCCGGAACCGAATTAACGTTTATTTATGATTTTGCTTTGGTAAACAGTGCAACGGGCTATGTGGAAGTTGTGTCTCTGCCATCACGTACACGTGTCTATTACGATTATAACAACGAGAGTCAACCGGGCGTAGTGATTACCGTCCCCGATGACGAAACTGGCCTGGAGATCGCCTTTGCCTGCAACGCGGGTGGAGAAGTGCATGTTGATAACGTGACACTACAGCCAATGAACAGTGAGCTAATCATCGGTGGTGATTTCACTGATGCTTCAATCCCTGGCTGGACAGCTCATGGGGCAACGTCAGAAAACCCGAAAGTAGTAGGCGGGCATCTGCAGCTCCCGAATGCCTCCTATGTCTATCAGGATGTTGCCGTTACTGCTGGGTGCACACTGAGCCTAAGCTACTCGATGCAATTACTCTATAGTGCAACAGGCAATGTCACAGTAACAGCACAAACCACGGGGCAGGAATTATATATTGATACCGTTGGCGGCTCAATTACAGGTGCTTCATTTGTGGTTCCTGTAGGCGAATCGATTGTTCGCATTCAGTTTAATTGTACCCAGGGCGGCGAGATTGATGTAGACAATGTGTCTATGGTCTATATCTGATAACCCGTTCTTCTTAAGTAATATGCACCGCCAGTTTTTGCTGGCGGTACATAGTTTTTGCTGAGGAGGCAGTCGCACCTGAGTTCTTATAAATGACTGGGTTATCTCCGGAGGATGAAATTCAGCCTGACAGAACTTGCTCAAGATCCGTAAGCGAATATTCTGTCAGTGTCCAGTCAACGTCACGATTTTGGTACTGTGGCATCACCGTCCCTCTACTGACCCCCACCACCACCTGGTAACTTTCACACTTCCAGACTCCAGTCTGGGGACAAAGTTGCCCAGACGATGCACCCGTACCTGGTGGTAATGAGTCTATCCGAGACTGCGATGAATAATCGATAGTCCTGATCCCCCCGAATGTTACCGAATTAACCATAATACCCTCCTGCTATGGTTGTCATGAATATCAGCTTTTACGTAAAGCCCAAAAATGAACGACGTTTTTCATTGGCTAAAAAAATGCCGCAGGTGAATGCGGCAATCATAGTGCCAATGGGGAACTTTTCATCACAGGCTCAGCCAGTGCTACTGGTGGCAATGTGCTGCAAAAATAATATTGATGATTTCAGGCAGATATCCACAATTGAACTGGCATCATGGTTCAGCCCAAATACATTCACTTTTGCTTCCTGTTTATGCCTTTCCTGTATGACCTCGCGAACATGTTCTATTTAGTTGTCTACTTTGACCAGTTGCTCTGGTAACAGACTGTCGTATGCCTCTTGCAGATTTAACTCAAAGTCATCAACTTTCTACTTTAGTGAGCTCGTCATTCTGCTACGGCTGATACCGCGATCAGCGGCCATGTTTTCCGCTATGTCATCGATGGGTTGCTTAAAACCGTGTAACACCATTCCTTTAATCTTTTTACTTAGTAAATTTGCAGTTTTGTATGGCTAATTGACTCACCAGCTAGTTCAAATCACCACATGCAATACAAAGTTAAAGCGTCTTAAATGGATATTTCTTAACAAAAAACTTTAACCGGGAACAATTTCGGTGATGTTTATCACATTTTCGATAGTGGCAAGATACAATGGATGCTCTATGTTTTTTTTCAGATAACATCCACATAACTGTCTAATTCTGTTTTTATGACTCGCAATCCTAAGCATGACTGAGGACTGGCTCAATGTTGGACGGCCACATCAACAGATGAGGTGATTCATTTATTAAGGTAGGATCGGGTAACGGAAAATAATACTCGCTTGTGAGCTAAAGTTTTTGCCCTCAAGACCGGCTTGACTAACGTCAGCATACTGCAATTAGTGGGTCTGTATTTAACAAAAAAGACGCTGATAAAAAACACTGCCAGCCAATTTCAGCCATATTATTCAAGTTTTTATTAAAAAATGTCACATAGAGATAATTAATACAACCACTAGCGTTTTCATATCAAGGCGACGATAAAGCGAAAAACATTCCATTACTGATAACAAAAAATATTTTTTATTTGAACTTTCACTAAACAATGAAAATTACGCCACAAGGACACTGTTAATATAAATTCATGTTACTGAATCAGTAACAGTACACCTTAACTTTTCAATTTGGAGATACAAAATGATTTCTAACATTATTAACGATGGTGATTTTAACCCGGAACAACTCAATGCCTGGTCGTTTTCTGACAGTGCAGCGGGTGTGCAAAATGAATCTGAAACTGTTGAAAACTACTATGCACATATTAATGCCACAGAATCTGCATGGCAGGGAATTAGCATTCCTGTAGGCCAACAAGCTGTATTGACCTTCAAATCTCGCGGACAGAATAGCGGTACAGTTTCGGTCATGATGCTGAACACAAACACTACCTATTGGAGTCAGACGTTTAATACTGACATGAATGGCGATTGGACGATCGAAACAATGACCTTTACTGTAGAGGAATCCTGGACAGGACCGCTCATGTTGCATTTTCAGGCGGCATACAATGCCGAATCTACTGATGCAGTAGATATCGATGATGTTCGTCTACTGACAGGCATGTAAATCTAACTCAAGTTAACTAAATAAGGCCAGTTATTAAACTGGCCTTTCAGGAGAAAAGATGTCTTCAAAATTGACATTTAGCGGATTGATATTCGCACTATTTTCTGAACCCGTAGATACACTCAAAATGATTTTTATTATTACACTTGGAGAGATAGGACGTTGGTTATATGGTGGTGGGAAATTTCGAGAACGGTGTGGAGACTTAATCATATGTCTTCTAATCTTCTTTCTGGTAAAGCCACACATAATCAGCTTACCTCCTTTTTACAGTGTCAAAATTTCGGCTGGAGCAATTGCAATCATCATATCATTACTAGGTACCCATGGGATTGGAAGGTTTTTTCTCTTTGTGATAAAAATGAAAATGGGTATCGACCTTAACAAAAAATAAAAGCTCTCGCAGAGAGAGCTTTTTCCTTTTCAGTTATCAGATAAAAGATAGAAGAACCTGTTTTGTCCTTTCAAACCCTTCTTTAAATGATAAACCTTCATTGTGATACATAAAAACTGATATATATTTCGATTTAATTGGTTTAACTGCCAAGTTTTCACTCTTGTAAATTAATGCTGTTTTTAATGGTAATATGCACGCACCTTTCCCACGATATATATTGTGCAGAAGTGTAGAAAGATCAAAGTTGTGTGATATAAAGCTCACAGTTTCGTATTTATCTCGCAAGATTCTTTCCACTTTATCTTTAAAGTGACTGGAAAAACTATCATTCCACATATAAACATCTATAAAATCAGTTGCATCCATTTTACTCTTTGGCATTAAAATCGTTACTTCTCCTCCATGCCACTTCACCTCCTTAAATGGATAGTAGAGCACTAAAGGTCTTAATGAAATGAAAAAAACATTATTTATATAAGCATTATCTTGAAGTAATTTCTCAGTAATGACAACTCGCTGAAACTTTATTTTAACCTGTGTAAATTCCCCTTCAATAGATGATGATATAGTGCGGTACATAAGTTCTGGAATGGTCACATCAAATACAATCGTTAGAGTACCGCATCCGCCCTTATTATTTAATTTATTCTCAAGTCTTGATTGGGCCTCATATATTGGTGTTAATTCTTTATATAAGGAAACTGCATACTCTGTTGGGATTAATTCATTATACTTTCTAATGAATAAATTTTCCCCTAATGCACTTTCAAGATCTGCCAATTTTTTACATAAAGGCGTTCTTGTTAAATACAGCTCATCTGCGGCCTTAGATATACACTTTTTTTCCATTGCAACCATAAAGTACTTCAGTTGTTTTGATATGAAAATAGACATCATAGACCTCCCTCACTCAAGAGCCTAAATACTAAACGAACAATGGAATTTTGGGGCATTCAAAACGATCATTATTTGTTCGGTCAGAAACTAAAAAATAGGCATTTAATACTCATATTTTTGATATTTTTTTGTGAGGAGGAACAGAGCAAAACTTTTAACTTTTTTAAAGTATCAATATAACAATTACCCTCTAACTTTTTAAACAAAAAGGTAAAAAATGAAAGACAACGTTTTTAGCAACAGGAGTTTATTATTTTTAAATGATGTTCATCCTGACTTATGCAAGTTAGCGTATAAAGCACTTGAACTGTCAGTTGTGGACTTTGGTATATCTGAAGGACTCCGATCAATTGAGCGACAAAAAAAATTATATGCAGAAGGAAAATCAAAAACTCTAAATAGTAGACATCTATCTGGTCATGCTATTGATGTTATGGCTTATCCAACAACATCAGTCTCATGGGACTTTAAATATTATAAGGAGATTGCCGTTGCTTTTAAAAATGCTTCTTCAATATTAAACATTCCTATTGAATGGGGTGGAGACTGGAAACCATTCTGTGACGGACCTCATTTTCAATTACCCTGGCAACAATACCCCTTAATTTAATAATCAATTAATTATAACACTCTCTTCAAAAGGTATAATATGAAAAATAATATCATATATTTTCAAGACTATATAGAGTCTAATACTACGGTACAACTATCATCAGTTGATAACTACCGTCTTACTCATTTTGACAACTCCCCCAGAGAGCAAACAGATCAATCCGTCATGGATCTTCCGGCTGGCTCATGGCTTAAATTCAATACGACTATTCCTATCGGGATGTTTGCAAATTGTATGTTGTTTGCCTCAACACAAACATCCAATCAGAAGATACAAATTTTTAGTGGCTCGATGGAAAATGATCCACTCTGGACATTCACAGTAAAAACATCAGGCGTGGAAAATTACTTCACTGAGTCTGTCAGTGGTGATATCGAGAATAGCTACTCTGAATCAACTGATATCTATATGTTATTCCCGGAAGGTTTTACTGGCTATCTGAACTGGTTTGTTTTTTCTCAATATTCAGGAACAGAGACTGCAGAAGATAAAATTCGAAGAATGAAGTGGTTCGATGACGCACGATTTGGCCATATGATGCACTGGGGGGCATATTCTGTCCTTGCTAAAGGTGAGTGGGTCATGAATACAGACCACATCCCAAAAGATGAATACATTACTGAAGCATGTGTGCCTTTTGCACCCAGTAAGTACAGCCCTGAAGAATGGGCATATATGATTTCGGATGCAGGGCAAAAATACCTTACCATCACAACAAAACATCATGATGGTTTTGCTATGTTTGATACCAACGTCAAGGAGTTTGCCCCTTATGACGTCGAAAATACAGCATCTATACACAAGTCTGTTCTTCGCCCCCTGGCCGCTGCATGTCGTGAAAGAGGCATTATATTTTGTTGCTACTACTCTTTGCTGGACTGGGGTAATGTCAACGAAGTGAATATCGAAAACGCAGCTGAAATAGACCCATCAACAATCAGTCCAGAAGATGTCACTCGCTATCTTTCAGAAATGAAGGAACACCTGAAAGAGTTGATCGAAATTTTCGACCCTGCTCTTATCTGGTTCGACGGTGCGTGGGCTGCATTTAACACACAAGATGTCTCTACCGAAACCAGAGATTTTTTACGGCGCATGTCGCCAGATATCATCATTAACGATCGTATTGGCAATTCAGTTGGCGATTATTCAACGCCAGAACAGAGTATTCCAGCAGGCTCCATGAGCGGCCCCTGGGAAGCATGTATGACGATGAATAATTCGTGGGGATACAATTCAGCAGACAATAACTGGAAGAGCACTAGCGAACTTCTCAACGACCTTCTTGATTGCGCAAGTAAAGGTGGGAATTTACTGCTCAACACAGGCCCTGATGCTGAAGGTGTGATCCCACAGCCCTGTGTTGATAGCCTTTCCGGGATTGGAAATTGGATGCAGACATGGGGTGAAGCGGTTTACCAAACCCGGGCAGGTACGCTTAATGTGTCAATGCAACCTGGCGTATTTTGCACATTAGGTAAATCTTCGTTTGCTCATAAAAATAAAGCAAAGCTATTTGTCACAGTAACAAAATTGACTTCAGATAAATTACTTCGAATTGAACAACCGATTTCTCTTCCTACGAACGTATATTGGCTTACCTCCCCGGAAAATACCGTTAGTTTCAACTTACTGAATGGATGTATGTGTGTCCCGCTTCCTGATACCTTAAGTGACCCACTTGGTATGGTTCTGGTAATGGAGTTTGAAGACACTCCACAACCTAAAAATTATCCGGATGTGGCACTATTTAGCCATGCTGAAGCCAGTAACGTGTGGAACCACGATACGACAGATTATGCCGCTCAGAATGTAGTGGACGGGAATCCACAAACGCGTTGGGCGACCGATCAGGCAAGTAACGTTCAACTGGAGATTACTTTTAACGGATTGACTTCGTTCGATCTGCTTGGATTTAATCAATATGAACAGCGCATTGCTAAATTCACTATTGATATTTATTCAGAAACGCAGCTAATTGCCAGCTTAAGTGGTGAAAATCCAGAGCAGAACTGTCTTTTAAATCTTCCCACATTAACAACTGGTGATAAAATAATCCTTACAATTTTATCTTGTATTGATGAGACTAAACCGGCAAGTCTGTACTCCTTTTCTGCTTTTAACTCAACGTTACCATTACTACCCGTTATTCAGCCAGTAAATCTGGCAAAAGGTGCCGTAACCGTAGCAAGTGATGTATGGTATGACGAACGAACGGAGTATAAAGCAGCATATGCCACTGATGGCAATCCCTCTACTCGCTGGGCTGCTAATGACAACACACAGCTACCTGTGACATTGACTATTTCTTTTCTCAAAGAAGAATCATTCGACCGTATTTCAGTCAATGAATTCATTACGAGTGAGGAGGTCACACGGATTAAGGCATTTACACTACAAATTCAGAATAGTGAAGATGATAGCTGGAAAGATATTTACCAGGGAAGTGATATTACTAAACCTATTGTTTTACCTTATCTGACGAGCAGCAAAGCACTGCGAATAGTGATTACAGAACTCACCACAAATAAAGGTCCTTCATTCTACGAAGTCGAGGTATACCAGACGGCAAGAGCCGTAATTTCTTTAACTGAAGAAGAGCTTCTAGAGGAAGAAGCAAGGTTGTCATTCGAATATTTCTGGAGAGAGGCAAATATAACAGACGGCGCAATTGGCTATGGATTAGTTGCTGACCGGGCAAATTCTAGAAGAGCATCAATTGCCTGCTCAGGCTTCGCGTTCAGCGCACTTGTTATTGCTGTTGAGAGAGGATGGCTTAGCAGAGCGGAGGCAGAAAATCGTCTATACAACTCACTTCTGACGTTACAGAATGCTGCGCTTCGGTACAAAGGCTTCTTTTATCATTTTATTGATATGGATACGCTCGATACGCTGGAGTCTGAAGTGTCGACCGTCGATACCATGCTTGCACTCAATGGTATACTGACCGCTGGTCAATATTTTGGTGGTCCTATTGGTACGCTTGCTCAACAAATTTTCGATGACGTAGAATGGGATGCAGCCGTTGCCTCAGATGGTAACTTCACCATGGGCTGGGATGCTGATCTCGCCCCTATTTCAGCTACCTGGGGTGGGTATGCGGAACAATTCTGTATGTACCCAATGGCTACTGGTTCTACAAAACATACTCCCGCTAATGCAGCTGATATGTTTTATAAACTTGAACGTAAGTATGGTCACTATGGGGACAGTGGTGACTTAATTTATGTTTGGGGTGGTCAGCTCTTCACATATCAGTTTTCACATGCCTGGCTCGATTTTCGTCGTCTTTGGGACAAGCAAGGTGCAGACTGGTGGCAAAATAGTATCAATGCAAGCAAAGCTAACAGAGAGTTTTGTATTGCTAACAATGAAGTTCTACCCTCACTTGATGCCGATAATTGGGGTCTTACTGCTTGCAATGGACCTAATGGGTATGCCGCATATGGGGCACCGCCATCAGGAAATATTGGCGCCAATAATATGCATTTTACTGACGGTACTATTACACCGAGCGGCCCTATTGGCAGCTTACCTTTCATGCCAAAAGAAACTCTTCAAGCCATGATGGCATGGTATAAAAATCCGCAACTGTGGACCGGGTACGGTTTTATCGAATCCTTTAATACTTCAAAATCCGCGCCATGGTATTGCGAGAGTAATTCAGGTCTAATCAAAGGGCTATCTCTCATCATGATCGAAAACTATCGCAGTGGTCTGATATGGGATACCTATATGAAACACCCTGTCATTGTTTCCGGTAATCAGAAAATATTTGGCCAGCAGGTGCCTGAGATACTGATTCAGGAAAGCAGTGATGCCATCGTTTATACCGGTTCCGGTTGGTGGTTAGCTGAAGGTCGCCCGGATAGTCTTGATGGTAAAAGTCAGGTCACACAAAACAATGGCGACTATTTTGAATTTACATTCAATGGACGTAATACCTCAGTTTACTGCGAAAGAAATAACGATCAGGGTGATATCGATTTCTATGTGGATAATGTCTTTACTGGCACTGCCAACACATGGAGTGAGTCCCTACAGTATAGCGATATTGTTTTTAGTGTTAAAAATCTGTCACCTGACACTCATGTATTAAAAGGAGTGAAACGAAGCGGGAAATGGCTGACAGTGGATGCGATAAAAGTTTATGCCAGTAACAGTTTCGATGTTATTAAATCCTCTTTCGATGCCACCACTAACGTTTTAGTTTTACAACTTAGTCAGGCAGCGGATAACTACAGCTCAAAAAATATTGATTCGTATATTGTTAATCAGGGACTCAGCATTAGCAACATCATGCTAAGCCCTGACAAAAAAACAATAACAATCACTCTTACTGGAGTTAAAACCAATATGGAATATATTATTACAACTAATGGCGTAAATAATGAAATCCTAAGCGAAAAACTAGATAAACGTAGAATTATTTTCATTAGTTAACATCTGATTCCGCCCTGTTAAGGGCGGATTTTAATAACTTATAGATACAATATTTATATACCAACAAGCTACAGTGCGAAACCACCGCATAATCACTTCTGCGAAAAACCACGTCGATGGGTAAAGTAATATTGATACCTTGCTTTAACCTCATTGCAATTTCACGCAATAACACTATTGAAGCTGCCGCTACATCTATCAACATGTTTCTTCCTGTTATCACCAATTCTTTATGATCTGGCATCAATTTCAATGTCAACGTAGGCTCAGCGTCCCGCCCAACATATGCTCTACAAACTGCGTCAGTTTCGGCAATGGGCGTAAATCCTGACGCCACAGCAGATGAATAGGTCGCGGCTGCGGCGTAAACCCTTCCAGCACTCGAACCAGTTTGCCGCTGGCAAGCTCTTCCGCCAGTAACACTTCCGGCTGCAACAGCAGACCAGCACCCGCGACTGCCGCCATACGCAGACCATGACCATCGTTACACCGCAGGATCGCATCGCGTTTCCATCTGACTTCGCCTTCCATACCCGGCAGTATCCATTCGTTACGCGCCGTCCACACTGTGTGAGATAAACACAGATGATCCACCAGATCTGCGGGCGTCTGGGGAGTACCGTGGCGTGCCAGATAGTCCGCTGACGCGCAGATCACCATGCGGTACGGGCACAGATATTTGGCCACCACATCCGTCTGATGAATATCACCAATGCGGATCGCCAGATCGACCCCTTCATCTACCAGATCAACCATCCGATTGGTCAGATCCAGTTCAATGCGCACTTCCGGCCAGCGTTGTAAAAAAGCAGCGGCCAGCGGCGAAACGACACAGGCACCAAAGGAGGTAGGTGCGCTGATGCGCAGCGTCCCCGCCGGGGCCAAACGCAGCCGCTCCACCGAACGTTCAGCTATCGACACCTGTTCCAGCACCCGCCGGGTTTCCTCAAAATAGACACGCCCGGCGTCGGTCAGGCTCTGGCGACGAGTGTTGCGTTCCAGCAGTCGCGTACCGAGTTGCGCTTCCAGCAGCGCGATATATTTCCCCACCATTACCGCCGACATCTCCAGCCGCGTTGCCGCCCCGGTAAAGCTGCCGCTTTCGGCCACGGCGATAAACGTTTCCATGCCGCGTAACTTATCCATATTACAAACCTCTGGTTAGTAATCATCTAACTTTTAGCCAGTTTATCCGATTTCATTTTCATTAAAGAATAGTGGCTCACACTATTCTGGAGGTGGTTATGAAAATCGTCGTTATTGGTGCCAGCGGTACCGTGGGTCGTGCAGTCACAGAGACGTTGAGCCGTAAACATGAGATTGTCCGCGTGGGCCGCACACAGGGTGATTACCAGGTCGATATCACTTCGCAGGAGAGCGTACAGGCGCTGTTTGAAAAAATCGGCAAGGTGGATGCCATTGTCTCCGCCACCGGTAGCCTGTTCTTTGGCCCGTTGTCGACCATGACCGACAGCGAGTTTAATCAAGGATTGCAGGATAAATTGCTGGGCCAGGTGCGTCTGGCATTAACCGGACAGCATTACCTCAACGATGGCGGCTCTATCACGCTGATTAGCGGCATTATCGCCCATGAGCCCATTGTGCAGGGGGCAAGCGCGGCAACGGTCAACGCCGGGCTGGAAGGTTTTGTTCGTGCCGCAGCCTGTGAATTAGGGCGCGGCATACGCATTAACCTGATAAGCCCCACCGTGCTGAGTGAATCCGCCGCAGCCTATGACGGGTTCTTCCCCGGCTTTGAAAGCGTCCCTGCCGCCACGGTCGCCAACGCCTATCGCCGCAGCGTCGAAGGCATCCAAACCGGACGCATTTATAAAGTCGGTTACTGACATTTTTGCTGCCGCAGCATTCCGTCTGCGGCAGCTGATTAATCCACTGTTTTAAAACAACTTTCCTGTTACCCCTTCCTCTACCGGTATTTATCCCTACCATTTATAATGTTAAATATTTGTTGTTTTTGATCACAAATAATAAACAAACAAGCTCATTCTGTGCGCGTTTTTCAAAAATGTAGATATTTTTAATTTATGGCTACGAAACGAGCAGCACCATGTCTCCCTGACAATCTACTGAGAGGATCGATTCTGATGAACGCACTGACTGCCGTACAACCGAACGCTGAAGATCCAGCCCAGCACTACAGCGGCTTTACGCTGAAACCGTCAGCCCAGTCTCCACGCCTGCTGGAACTGACGTTTTCTGCCCAGACCGCTGAGCAATTTCTGCAAGCCGTGGCGCAGTGGCCAGTGCAGGCGCTGGAATACAAATCCTTCTTACGCTTCAAAGTGGCGAATATCCTCGACGATTTGTGCGGCAATCAACTGCAACCGCTGCTGCTAAAAACGCTGCTGGATCGTGCCGAAGGCGCATTGCTGATCAACGCGGAAGGCGTCGATGACGTGGCGCAGGCGGAGGAGATGGTCAAGCTGGCGACGGCGGTGGCGCATCTGATCGGCCGCTCCAACTTTGATGCGATGAGCGGTCAGTACTACGCGCGATTTGTGGTGAAAAACGTCGATAACTCCGACAGCTACCTGCGCCAGCCGCACCGCGTGATGGAACTGCATAACGACGGTACCTACCTCGAAGAGATCACCGACTACGTGCTGATGATGAAAATCGACGAGCAGAACATGACCGGTGGTAACTCGCTGCTGCTGCACCTCGACGACTGGGAACATCTGGACCACTACTTCACCCACCCGCTGGCCCGCCGCGCGATGCGCTTTGCCGCGCCGCCAAGCAAAAATGTCAGCCAGGACGTGTTTCATCCAGTGTTTGACGTCGACCAGCAGGGTCGCCCGGTGATGCGCTACATCGACCAGTTCGTCCAGCCTAAAGATTATGAAGAAGGTGTCTGGCTAAGCGACCTGTCCGATGCGCTGGAAACCAGCAAAAGCATCCTGTCTGTTCCGGTTTCAGTCGGCAAATTCCTGCTGATCAACAACCTGTTCTGGCTGCACGGTCGCGATCGCTTTACATCGCACCCAGACCTGCGCCGCGAACTGATGCGTCAGCGTGGTTATTTTGCCTACGCCACCAACCACTACCAGACTCATCAGTAAGCACGAAGGAATTAAGCGGATGTATGATTTTGTGATTATTGGCGGCGGCATTATCGGCATGTCGACCGCCATGCAACTGATTGATGTCTACCCGGATGCCAGGATTGCGCTGCTGGAAAAAGAGTCAGGTCCGGCCTGTCATCAGACGGGCCACAACAGCGGCGTGATTCATGCCGGGGTCTATTACACCCCCGGCAGCCTGAAGGCGCAGTTTTGTCTGGCCGGTAACCGCGCCACCAAAGCCTTTTGCGATCAAAATGACATCCGCTATGACGTCTGCGGAAAGATGCTGGTCGCCACCTCAGACCTGGAAATGGAGCGCATGCGCGCGCTTTGGGATCGCACCGCCGCCAACGGTCTTGAGCGCGAATGGCTCAATGCCGAAGAACTGCACGAGCGCGAACCCAACATCACCGGGCTCGGCGGGATTTTTGTGCCGTCGAGTGGGATTGTCAGCTACCGCGAAGTGACCGCCGCGATGGCCAGGATTTTTCAGGCCAAAGGTGGCGAGATTGTTTATAACGCCGAAGTCAGCGCCCTGAAAGAACACACAGCGGGCGTGGTTGTGCATACCCGTCAGGGCCAGGAATATGAGGGCGCGACGCTGATTAGCTGCTCCGGGCTGATGGCTGACCGACTGGTGAAAATGCTCGGCGTCGAGCCCGGTTTTATCATCTGTCCGTTCCGTGGCGAATACTTCCGCCTGGCGTCAGAACATAACCAGATAGTTAATCATCTGATTTACCCAATCCCCGATCCGGCGATGCCGTTTCTCGGCGTACATCTTACCCGCATGATCGACGGCAGCGTCACGGTCGGCCCCAACGCGGTGCTGGCGTTTAAACGCGAAGGCTACCGTAAACACGACTTCTCGCTCAGCGATACGCTGGAGATCTTCGGCTCTTCCGGCATCCGCCGCGTGCTGCAAAACAACCTGCGATCAGGGCTTGGCGAAATGAAGAATTCGCTGTGCAAAAGCGGCTATCTGCGGCTGGTACAAAAATACTGCCCGAGCCTGACGCTCAAGGATCTACAGCCGTGGCCTGCGGGCGTGCGGGCACAGGCGGTATCGCCGGACGGTAAGTTGATCGACGATTTCCTGTTTGTCACTACGCCGCGCTCAATTCACACCTGTAACGCCCCTTCTCCGGCGGCAACGTCGGCGATCCCCATCGGCGCGCATATCGTCAGCAAAGTTCATGCGCTGCTGGAAAACCAGAGCAACCCCGGACGCACGCTGCGTGCGGCACGTAGCGTGGAGACATTACACGCCGCCTTTACCCGTTAAACTTTTTACGACAGGAAGCAATCATGCAACTTAACGATCCCACCTTGTTTCGCCAGCAGGCACTGATTGACGGCCACTGGCGCAACGCCAACAGCGGCGAGATCCTCGCGGTGACCAATCCAGCCAACGGTCAGCAATTGGGTAGCGTACCGAAAATGGGGGCCGATGAAACCCGCGAAGCCATTGAAGCCGCTAACCGTGCGCTGCCCGCCTGGCGTGCGCTGACCGCCAAAGAGCGGGCGACTATCCTGCGCCGCTGGTTCAACCTGATGATTGAGCACCAGGACGATCTCGCCCGCCTGATGACCCTCGAACAAGGTAAGCCGCTGGCAGAAGCCAAAGGCGAAATTACCTACGCCGCCTCCTTTATTGAGTGGTTTGCCGAAGAAGGTAAGCGTATTTATGGCGACACGATCCCTGGCCATCAGGCCGATAAACGCCTGATCGTCATTAAGCAGCCTATCGGCGTGACCGCCGCGATTACGCCGTGGAATTTTCCGTCCGCGATGATCACCCGCAAAGCCGGTCCGGCGCTGGCAGCAGGCTGTACCATGGTGCTTAAACCTGCCAGCCAGACGCCGTTCTCCGCACTGGCGCTGGCAGAACTGGCTAATCGCGCCGGGATCCCGGCGGGCGTCTTCAGCGTGGTCACCGGTTCGGCGGGTGCTGTTGGCAACGAACTGACCAGCAACCCGCTGGTGCGCAAGCTGTCATTTACCGGCTCGACCGAAATTGGTCGCCAATTGATGCAGCAGTGCGCTAAAGACATCAAAAAAGTATCGCTGGAGCTGGGCGGTAACGCGCCGTTTATCGTTTTTGACGATGCCGATCTCGACAAAGCGGTCGAAGGCGCACTGGCTTCGAAGTTTCGCAACGCCGGGCAGACCTGCGTCTGCGCCAACCGTCTGTACGTTCAGGATGGCGTGTATGACCGTTTCGCCGAAAAGCTTCAGCAGGCGGTAAACAAACTGAACCTCGGTGACGGCCTGCAACCTGATGTCACCACCGGACCGCTGATCGACGAGAAAGCGGTCGCTAAAGTGCAGGAGCATATCGCCGACGCGCTGGATAAAGGCGCTCGGGTGCTCACCGGCGGTAAAGCTCACGCGCTGGGCGGTAATTTCTTCCAGCCAACCATCCTGGTTGATGTTCCCAACCACGCCAAAGTCGCCAAAGAAGAGACCTTTGGCCCGCTGGCACCGCTGTTCCGTTTTACCGATGAAGCCGACGTGATTCAGCAGGCCAACGACACCGAGTTCGGTCTGGCCGCCTATTTCTACGCCCGTGATTTAAGCCGCGTCTTCCGCGTAGGCGAAGCGCTGGAGTACGGCATCGTCGGGATTAACACCGGCATTATTTCCAACGAAGTGGCCCCCTTTGGTGGCATCAAAGCCTCTGGTCTTGGCCGTGAAGGATCGAAATACGGCATCGAAGATTACTTAGAAATCAAATATATGTGCATCGGACTTTAATAAAACAATACTGGAGAACACCTGATGAGCACCAACAAAGAACTCATGCAACGTCGTAGCAACGCGGTCCCTCGTGGCGTAGGACAGATCCACCCTATTTTTGCCGAGCGCGCAGAAAACTGCCGGGTCTGGGACGTTGAAGGGCGTGAATTCCTCGATTTTGCCGGCGGTATTGCGGTACTGAATACCGGCCACCTGCACCCACAGATTGTCTCAGCGGTAGAAGCGCAGTTGAAAAAGCTGTCGCATACCTGCTTTCAGGTGCTGGCCTACGAGCCGTACCTTGAACTGTGTGAAATCATGAACCAGAAGGTGCCAGGCGATTTCGCCAAGAAAACGCTGCTGGTGACGACCGGTTCCGAAGCGGTGGAAAACGCGGTGAAAATCGCCCGCGCAGCCACCAAACGCAGCGGTACAATCGCCTTCAGCGGCGCTTACCATGGCCGTACCCACTACACCCTGTCGCTGACTGGCAAGGTAAATCCCTACTCTGCCGGGATGGGACTGATGCCGGGCCACGTTTATCGCGCCCTGTATCCTTGCGCGCTGCATGACATCAGCGAAGACGATGCCATCGCCAGCATTCATCGCATCTTCAAAAACGATGCGGCACCGGAAGACATTGCCGCCATCGTCATTGAACCCATCCAAGGCGAAGGCGGTTTTTATGCCGCTTCACCTGCCTTTATGCAGCGCCTGCGCGCCATTTGTGATGAGCACGGGATCATGCTAATTGCCGATGAAGTGCAGAGCGGCGCAGGTCGTACCGGTACGCTGTTCGCCATGGAGCAAATGGGCGTCGCACCGGATATCACCACCTTCGCTAAATCAATTGCCGGGGGCTTCCCGCTGGCGGGCGTGACCGGACGCGCCGAAGTTATGGACGCGATCCCACCGGGCGGTCTGGGCGGCACCTATGCCGGAAACCCAATTGCCTGTGCTGCCGCGCTGGCGGTACTGAATATTTTCGAGCAAGAAAACCTGCTGCAAAAAGCCAACTCACTGGGTCAAACGCTGCGCGACGGCTTGCTGGCGATTGCCGAAACCCACCGCGAAATCGGCGATGTACGTGGGCTCGGCGCGATGATTGCGATCGAACTATTCGAAGACGGCGATCGCAATAAGCCTAACGCTAAATTGACCGCCGAAATTGTCGCCCGCGCCCGTGATAAAGGGCTGATCCTGCTCTCCTGTGGACCGTACTACAACGTGCTGCGCATCCTCGTTCCGCTGACCATCGAAGATGGGCAAATCCGCCAGGGTCTGGACATCATCGCCCAGTGTTTTGCCGAGGCAAAGCAAGGCTAACGCGCCTGTACCAGTGCCGGATAGCGACGCAAACGCGCCTTATCCGGCCAACAAGAAACGCAATCCGTAGGCCGGATAAGGCGGAGCCGCCATCCGGCTTACGGATCAATAACAATAATACGCGTGCCCCAGCGCGGGAATGCCGGGGTGCTCTCCCAAGTGAAATACTTTCGAGAGGTTTAAAAGATGGGGCAAGTGTCGCAATCACATGATTTAGGGGGCGGGCTGAAATCACGCCACGTCACCATGTTGTCTATTGCCGGAGTTATCGGCGCAAGTCTGTTTGTAGGGTCAAGCGTGGCCATTGCAGAAGCCGGTCCTGCGGTACTGCTGGCCTATCTGTTCGCCGGGTTACTGGTGGTGATGATTATGCGTATGCTGGCCGAAATGGCCGTCGCCACGCCTGATACCGGATCGTTTTCCACCTATGCCGATAAAGCCATCGGCCCGTGGGCAGGGTATACCATCGGCTGGCTGTACTGGTGGTTCTGGGTGCTGGTTATCCCGCTGGAAGCCAACATTGCCGCCATCATCCTGCATTCATGGATCCCGGGCGTTCCCATCTGGTTATTTTCCCTGGTTATCACGCTGGCATTAACCGGCAGTAATTTGCTGAGCGTCAAAAATTACGGTGAGTTTGAGTTCTGGCTGGCGCTGTGCAAAGTGATTGCCATCCTGGCGTTCATCGCCCTGGGTGCGGCGGCGATTAGCGGATTTTATCCGTACGCGGAAGTAAGCGGTGTATCAAGGCTGTGGGATCAGGGCGGCTTTATGCCCAACGGTTTTGGCGCGGTGCTGAGCGCAATGCTGATCACTATGTTCTCCTTTATGGGGGCTGAAATTGTCACCATTGCTGCCGCAGAATCTGACACGCCGGATAAACACATCGTGCGCGCCACGAATTCGGTCATCTGGCGTATCTCCATTTTCTATCTGTGTTCTATTTTCGTGGTGGTCGCGCTGATCCCTTGGAACATGCCGGGACTGAAAGAGGTGGGATCTTACCGCTCGGTGCTGGAGTTACTGCATATCCCACATGCCAAGCTGATCATGGACTGTGTGATCCTGCTGTCGGTAACCAGTTGTCTGAACTCGGCACTGTATACCTCCTCCCGTATGCTTTACTCCCTGAGCCGTCGCGGCGATGCTCCGGCCTTTATGGGAAAAACTAACCGCAGCAAAACGCCTTATGTGGCCGTGCTGCTCTCCACCGGGGCGGCGTTTCTCACCGTGATCGTGAATTATTACGCACCGGCAAAAGTGTTTAAATTTCTCATCGACAGCTCTGGTGCCATCGCGCTGCTGGTCTATCTGGTCATTGCTATTTCCCAACTGCGGATGCGTAAAATCCTGCTGGCGGAAGGGGCCGATATCAAGATGAAAATGTGGCTCTATCCGTGGCTGACGTGGCTGGTGATCGGTTTTATTGGTTTTGTACTGGTAGCAATGCTGTTTCGTCCAGCGCAACAACTGGAAGTTATCTCAACCGGGTTGTTAGCCATCGCGATTATTTGCACCGTGCCGATTATGGCACGCTGGAAAAAACTGCTATCGTGGCAAAAAGCACCGCTACACAGTTCGCGTTAAACCCGTTCCCGGCGCAGGCCGGGACACCTTTTCAGGAGTAAGACCATGACCGCCATTTCCCAACCGACGGCCATTGATGGATACCGCTGGCTTAAGAACGACATCATCCGCGGAGTGTATCAGCCGGATGAAAAACTGCGGATGAGCCTGCTGACTTCGCGCTATGAACTGGGTGTGGGACCGTTGCGCGAAGCACTTTCGCAACTGGTGGCGGAGCGGCTGGTCACGGTGGTGAATCAGAAAGGGTATCGCGTAGCGTCAATGTCTGAGCAGGAACTGCTCGATATTTTTGACGCCCGCGCCAATATGGAAGCCATGTTGGTGAGTCTGGCTATCGCGCGGGGTGACGACGCCTGGGAAGCCGAAATTCTGGCGCGCGCGCATATGCTCAGCAAGCTGGAGGCCATTGATGCCAGCGAAAAAATGCTTGATGAATGGGATCAACGCCACCAGGCGTTTCACTCGGCGATTGTTGCCGGCTGCGGATCGCAATATCTGCTGCAAATGCGTGAACGACTGTTCTCTCTGGCGGCGCGCTACCGGTTTATCTGGCTGCGTAAAACGGTGCTGTCGGTGGAAATGCTGGAAGATAAACACGATCAGCATCAGACGCTAACCGAAGCAATTCTGGCACGCGATGCCACACGCGCCAGTGAATTAATGCGCCAGCACCTGCTGACGCCAATTCCGATTATTCAACAGGCGATGTCCGGCAAATTACTGACGGAATAAGCCTGAACATCATTATTGTTCCGGAATACGTAAAACCTGCCCAGGATAAATTTTATCCGGGCTTTTCAGCATCGGTTTATTTGCTTCAAATATCTGATTATACAGATTGGCGTTACCGTAAACCTGCTTGGCAATCGCGCTCAGGGTGTCTCCTGATTTCACGGTATAAAACTGGCTTTCACTCGCAGGCGCAGAGGTTTTAACCTGATCGTCTACACTGCCGATACCGGAGATATTGCCAATCGCTATCAGGATTTTTTCTTTCGCTTCCTGGCTTAATCCATCGCCAGAAACGGTGGCCTTGCCTTCGTTAATTTGAACATTCACTTTATCGGCATCAGGGATACCGGTTTTGCTCAGATGTTCCTGCACCTTTTTCGCCAGATCGGCAGTGTCATGATTTCCAGTGACCGCATCCCAAAGTTTTTCACCCGCATCTTTTACAAAATTGAAGAGTCCCATATCCACCTCGGTTATTAACAATCAACACCAGGAAGTGTAGCAGAGGAGAAAGGACGGCAAAGAAAACGGCGCAAATGCGCCGTGATGGCAGGGAGTATTAATTACGCGTCTGTATCCAGAAGGCGTGGATCAGACCTGGGATATAGCCCAGCAGCGTCAGCACAATATTGAGGATAAACGCCCAGCCGAAGCCTTTGCCCAGCAGCACGCCAAGCGGGGGCAGAATGATAGTGAAAACAATTCTCCAGAAACCCATACACACTCCATACAAGCAAAAAATTAATCATTGTGAATACCCTAAATAATTCGCGTTGCAGGCAGGCGGCAAGGGAGTGAGTCCCGATGAGCTTACTCCGGTAAGTGATTCGGGTGAGCGACAAATCTGTCAGGAACAGATTTGAACGCTGCGGAGCAGCGGCCCGTAAGGGCGAGACTCATGGATGAGTCGAGTAACTCACAGCCAACGCACATGCAACGTGAAGAATGACGGGTATAAAAAGAGATTTAATCTCTAAGCTTAGTGAGTGTACCCAACTCCGCCAGCCTCTCCCTGCTGTTTTACCCTCCTTTACGCTCTTGACGCTGGCGTACGTTGACATTTTATTTTAGAATATACTTAATTTAGAAATCACTAAAGTAACTATGACTGAACTTGAACAACTCCAGGCCAGCGCTGAACAGGCGGCCACCTTGCTGAAAGCGATGAGCCACCCAAAGCGGTTGCTGATTTTATGCATGCTTTGTGGGTCACCGGGGACCAGCGCGGGTGAGCTGGCACGGATCACCGGGCTAAGCCCTTCCGCCACCTCCCAGCATCTGGCGCGGATGCGCGAAGAAGGGTTAATCGACAGCCAGCGTGATGCCCAGCGCATTCTCTACTTCATCAAAAATGCGGCGGTGAATTCCCTCATCGCCACATTAAAAACACTGTATTGCCCATAAGGAGCCAATATGACTATTGGGACGATTTCCCCGCGTGAGGCGCAGGCGCTGTTAGCGCAGGGAGCAAAACTGATTGATATTCGTGATGCAGATGAATATCTGCGCGAACATATCCCGCAGGCGCATCTGGCACCGTTGTCCGCGCTCGATCAAGGATCATTACCGGATAATTTACGCGCCGAACGCATTATTTTTCACTGCCAGTCGGGAAAGCGCACGCAAAACGCGGCCGCAAAACTGAGTGCGATTGCTGCACCTGCACAATCCTGGTTATTGGAGGGGGGAATCGATGGTTGGAAGGCTGCAGGTTTGTCGGTCGTCGAAGATAAATCACAGCCGTTACCGCTGATGCGCCAGGTGCAAATTGCCGCAGGCAGCCTTATCTTACTCGGCGTGGTTCTCGGTTACGCCATTAACAGCGCCTTCTTCCTGATCAGCGGTTTTGTCGGCGCCGGGCTTATCCTCGCGGGTGTTACCGGATTTTGCGGCATGGCGCGATTGCTGGACAGAATGCCCTGGAACCAGAGGATTCATTAATTAACGTTGAAGTCAGTTGAAATAAAGTCGATGGCCCGACCCAGAGAAGGCCGGATAAACATGCGTTATCCGGCAACACAATTATCGTTATGCGATCAAAAAATCATCGAGAGTTTTACCGGCTGCCAGCGCCAGTGCAATGGGCTTCGGCGTGCGGCCTTGCCCAGTCCAGGTTTTCGTTTCACCATTGAGATCGATAAAACGATATTTCGCTGGGCGCGGCGGACGTTTTTTAACGGATCGTGATGTCATTGTCGTTGTCGTTATGCTCAGCAACGCTTCAGGATCAATTCCGTCCGCTTTCATCAACTCCAGCAAGGTATTAATTTTTTCCTGCTTCTCTGCACGTTGCCGCTGTAACTGTTCTTCCTCGTCACGTCGTTCTTGCGTCACAACTCTGAATTTTTCCAGCATCTCTTCGAGAATATCGATGGGAAATTCACGCGCCATCGCCCGCAGCGATCGGATATTATTTAAGTTTTTTAACATTGAAGTCATATTAATAAAACCTCTTTAACGCATAAAACAAAAATGGTAATACAGAAGAAATTGTATTCGATTGGTTATTCTATTTCCAGCCCCTGTCGTTCGAAAAATATTAAGCTAATCGCTCACCTTAATATTTATCGTTCAGTCGCAGGAATAGCCTTGACGGTATTTTATAATAAGCCTGCAATAAAAATAAATATGCCCGTGTAATATTCATTAACGTTCAGAAAGGAGCGTAAAAAAACCAGAAAAACAAATCAACATAACATAATGATTTGAAAGGCATTTAATCAACATGACAACGAAAATGCCAAAACGAACAAAAAACAAACCATTGCAGAGCATTTTATCGACAAAAAGGCAATAAATAAAAATTTTAAGCTAGTTGCTAGTTATTATGCAGGCATATATCCTATTAAAACGCGAAAGCAACCAGACAAATCACTAGCAGCAAGGTATTCAATACCTTTTTACCTCATTTTACAAGGAGCATTAACATGTTCTCTCCGCAGTCACGCTTGCGTCATGCTGTAGCAGACACGTTCGCGATGGTTGTTTACTGTTCTGTCGTGAACATGTTGATTGAAGTATTCCTTTCTGGAATGACCTTTGAGCAGTCGCTCTCTTCCCGACTGGTGGCGATTCCGGTCAACATTCTGATCGCCTGGCCTTACGGTATGTATCGCGATCTGTTTATGCGCGCGGCGCGTAAAGCCACGCCGGCGGGATGGGCAAAAAATCTGGCTGATGTGCTGGCATACGTGACATTCCAGTCACCGGTGTATGTGATCATTCTGCTCACGGTTGGCGCAGACTGGCACCAGATCACGGCAGCAGTCAGTTCAAACATCGTGGTATCAATGCTGATGGGTGCCGTATATGGCTACTTCCTTGATTATTGCCGCCGCCTGTTTAAAGTCAGCAGCTATCATCAGGCGAAAGCCTAAACGTCTCTTCGCGACTGGCTCTGCCAGTCGCGTCTTTAGTTTGAACTCACATCACCAAACAACCCATTTAAATAACGTTCCAGCGCAATACGCGAGCTAAAGCCGTGGGGAATACCATAATGCTCATGGGTTTCTCCGGCTAAATAAAGCGGGAATTGCTGATAGTGATCGCAGGTTTTAATATCCGTCGACGGGTCTGCCAGCGAAGAGCTTCGTTCTTTTAATGTGGGATGAATCACTAATGCGGTACGTCCCATGCGCGCTTCACGATTAACGTACACATAATTTTCGCCACGTCGATAACCGTAGGCTTTCTGCGTCACCACATCCACGGTAAAGCCTACTTTCTCAAGTACGCGCGCCACCTCATCGGGTCTTAAATACATATATTTTTCCTCGTTATCTTTTACTGCGGGCTTACCTTACCTGATTCAGCATTAGCAACGCTTTCAGAAAAGTCCATAAACGCGTGACCAGGATGAGGTGGCAATCTTAAGCATGGTGCTGAATCAGGTTATTGCCAGCCGAAGTTGACGGGCTGTCTGCTGGGCCATTTCCGCCGAATGGATATTAGTAAATGACAGTAATATTCCGCCCTTGCCCGTGGATGTTATTCGCCACTGACTTAACGCCTGAACGGCCAGACCAGCTTGATTCGCTTTACGCACCAACGCCGTATCCTCGCCTGTCACCGACATCACAAGTTGGATGCCCCCTTCCTGGGGGACGACGGTAAAGCCTTGTTCTGTGAGCGCGATTTCCATCCACTGACGCCGCTGGGCATAGTGTTGCCGCATTTTTTTCAGGTGCCGCCAGAAATGACCATCGCGAATAAAATCCGCCAGCGTTTGCTGCCACAACAGCGGCACGCTACAGGCTGTCAGCGCGGCCTGGCGGCGAAAGCACGCGACCTGCGTGACGGGCACGACCAGCCATGCCGTGCGCAAAGCCGGAAACATCGATTTACTGAACGTTCCGGCATAAATTACCCGCTGCGGCGCATCCAGGCTTTTTAGCGGCGGCAACGGTTTCCCGTGGTAGCGAAACTCGCTGTCATAATCATCTTCAATGATCCATGCCTGCGCGCGGGTGGCCCACTCCAGCAACTGATGTCGACGGGCGAGTGAGAGTGCAACACCCAACGGGCTTTGATGGGCGGGCGTGATGAGTGCAAAACGCGCCTGAGGGTAGTCACGGATCCCGGCGCTCACATCCAAACCCTCGCCATCAACCGGGACGGGCATCAGTTCGACCTGTTCTTGGGTCACAACCGGGCGGATCAGCGGAAAGCCGGGATCTTCTACCCACATCCCTTCACCAGGCTTTGCCAGCGCTCGCAGGATTAAGGTCATTGATGCCGCATAGCCTGAGGTAATAAAAACCTGCTCCGGCAAGCACTCAATACTGCGCGACACCCGCAGGTAATCAACTATCGCCTGGCGTAACAACAGTTCGCCGCCAACATCCCCAAGCGCGAGGTCAAAACGGGTCTGCGTACGTAAACGCCTCCCCATCACTCGCGCCCAGACCTCGCGGGGAAAGAGATCGAGCGCCGGTAACCCCATCTGAAAAGGCTGCGGCGTAGGATTTTCTCCGGCAAAGACCGCTGGTGCGACAGGCGTGGCGTCCAGTCGCAGTTGCTTACTGACAAACGTCCCGGCCTGCCCGTGTCGTTCAAGCCAGCCCTGCGCCACCAGCTCGGCGTAGGCGTTTTCCACCGTTGAGCGTGAAACGCCGAGCTCCTGAGACCAAGTTCGGCTGGATGGCAATCGTGCGCCAGGCTTAAGATCCCCTTTCTCAATCGCGTTTTTTAGCTGACGGGCAATTTGCTGATAGCGTGGCATCTATGGTCTGCTTTTTTAATAACAATATGGCTCTCTTTAGCAGACCATTATAGTGCTACATTGCGGGTCATCCAAACGAGGAGAAATACCATGACGATGTTACGCCAGCCCTATTATGAACTCAGCCCCGAAGTATATAACGCCCTCGGGCAGGCGAAAAAAGCGCTGGAGAACAGCGCGCTGGATATCACGCTGATGGAACTGGTTTATCTGCGCATCTCGCAAATCAATGGCTGCGCGTTTTGTCTGGAAATGCACAGCAAAGCCCTGCGCAAATCTGGCGTAGCACAGGCCAAACTGGATGCGCTGGCAGGATGGCGGGTTAGCCACCATTTCAGTGAGCAGGAACGTGCGGCGCTGGCCTGGAGCGAGTCTGTCACCCACATCGCCTCTACGCACGCCGAAGACGATGTTTACCTGCCGCTGCTTGACCATTTTAGCGCCAAAGAGATAAGCGATCTGACGTTCGCCATTAGCTTGATGAACTGCTTTAACCGCCTGGCGGTGGGTATGCGCATGTAATTTATCGGTTGCCGGATAACTCTATCCGGCAACAAGCCCCTCCCGTCCCCATGTATCGCCTTGAACATCATCCTGCTAAAATTCCCATATCTTGTATGGTTGAATCTTTTTTAAACTACATCTAGTATTGAGTCTATCAGGACACACACAACCCGACGCCATTATCGCGCCGCTCTTTTATCTTTAAATGGAAATACGAATCATGAGCATTGTTATTTACACTCGCAACAACTGTGTTCAGTGCCACGCCACGAAACGGGCGATGGAGAGCCGTGGGTTTGACTTTGAGATGGTGAATGTCGATCTGGCCCCTGAGATGGCAGAGATTTTGCGCGAGCAGGGGTTTCGGCAGTTACCGGTAGTGGTGGCAGGAGAAACCAGTTGGTCAGGATTTCGCCCGGATATGATCAATCGCCTGCGCCCACAACCCCACGTGGCCAGCGCATGAGTACCCTCGTCTACTTCTCCAGCAGCTCCGAAAATACGCATCGCTTTATGCAGCGTCTGGGGCTACCTGCCGTGCGCATCCCGCTAAACGAACGCGAACGGATACGGGTAGACGAACCTTACATTTTAGTCGTGCCGTCTTACGGCGGCGGCGGTACGGCAGGCGCGGTTCCGCGACAGGTGATCCGCTTTTTAAACGATACCCATAATCGGGCGTTAATCCGCGGCGTGATCGCCTCCGGCAATCGCAATTTTGGTGACGCCTACGGCCGTGCGGGTGACGTGATTTCACAAAAATGCGCTGTGCCGTGGCTCTATCGCTTTGAGCTGATGGGGACGCCTGGCGACATCGACAACGTTCGAAAAGGAGTGAGCGAATTTTGGCAACAACAACCGCAGAACGCGTAATTCAGCCCACGCTGGATTATCACGCGCTAAACGCCATGCTGAATCTGTACGATAAAGCCGGGCGTATTCAGTTTGATAAAGACCATCAGGCGGTGGATGCTTTTATGGCAACCCACGTGCGACCCAACTCGGTGGTTTTTGCCAGTCAAGATGCGCGTCTGGATACGCTGATTAGCGAAGGCTATTACGACGAAAGCGTTTTAACCCGTTACGATCGCGCTTTCGTGGTGAAATTGTTTGCCCACGCCCACGCCAGCGGGTTTCGCTTTCAGACGTTTCTCGGCGCATGGAAGTACTACACCAGCTATACGCTGAAAACCTTTGACGGTAAGCGCTACCTCGAAGATTTTGCCGATCGTGTGACGATGGTGGCGCTGACGCTGGCGCAGGGTGATGAGACTCTCGCCCTGCAACTCACCGACGAAATGCTCGCTGGGCGCTTTCAGCCCGCCACGCCAACCTTCCTCAATTGCGGCAAGGCCCAACGCGGCGAGCTGGTCTCCTGCTTCCTGTTACGCATTGAAGACAACATGGAGTCAATTGGGCGGGCGGTAAACTCCGCGTTACAACTCTCCAAGCGCGGCGGTGGCGTAGCGTTTCTGCTTTCCAGCCTGCGCGAAGCCGGAGCACCGATCAAACGAATTGAAAATCAGTCTTCCGGGGTGATCCCGGTGATGAAGATGCTGGAAGATGCTTTTTCATATGCCAATCAACTAGGCGCGCGTCAGGGGGCGGGCGCGGTGTATCTGCACGCGCACCACCCGGATATTCTGCGCTTTCTCGATACCAAGCGTGAAAACGCCGATGAAAAAATTCGCATCAAAACCCTCTCGCTCGGCGTGGTGATCCCGGATGTCACCTTCCGTTTGGCAAAAGAGAATGCGCAGATGGCACTGTTCTCTCCCTATGACGTGGAGCGTATTTACGGCAAACCGTTTAGCGATATTGCCGTCAGCGAACATTATGACGAACTGGTCGCCGACACGCGGGTGAGTAAGCAATACATCAATGCCCGTGACTTCTTCCAGCGACTGGCGGAAATTCAGTTTGAGTCCGGCTATCCCTACATCATGTTTGAAGACACGGTGAACCGCGCCAACCCGATTGCCGGTCGCATCAATATGAGCAACCTGTGCGCGGAGATTTTGCAGGTCAACAGCGCCTCAACTTACGATGAAAACCTGGACTACGCGCAGACCGGACGCGATATCTCCTGCAATCTCGGCTCACTGAACATCGCCCACACCATGGATTCACCGGATTTTGGCCTTACCGTTGCGACGGCTATTCGGGGTTTAACCGCCGTTTCAGATATGAGCCATATCCGCAGCGTACCGTCGATTGAAGCCGGAAACAGCGCCTCGCACGCGATTGGCCTTGGACAGATGAACCTGCATGGCTATCTGGCGCGCGAAGATATTGCTTACGGTTCACCGGAAGGGCTGGATTTCACTAATCTCTATTTTTACACCATCACCTGGCATGCTCTGCATACCTCAATGTTGCTGGCCAAAGAGCGCGGCCAGACCTTTGCCGGATTCAGCCAGTCGCGCTACGCCAGCGGTGAATATTTTGACCGCTATTTAACAGGCGACTGGCAGCCGAAAACCGAGAAAGTCCGCACGCTGTTTGCCGCCAGCGGCGTGACGCTGCCAACGCACGAAATGTGGTCACAGCTGCGTGAGAATGTGATGCGCTACGGCATCTATAACCAGAATTTACAGGCGGTGCCACCTACCGGTTCCATCTCCTACATCAACCATGCCACCTCAAGTATTCATCCGATTGTGTCAAAAGTGGAGATTCGCAAAGAGGGTAAAACCGGGCGCGTTTATTACCCTGCCCCGTTTATGACCAACGACAATCTGGCGTTATATCAGGATGCCTATGAGATTGGCCCGCAAAAAATCATCGATACCTACGCCGAAGCGACAAAACACGTCGATCAGGGGCTGTCGCTGACGCTCTTTTTCCCGGATACCGCCACTACCCGCGATATCAATAAAGCACAGATCTATGCGTGGAAAAAAGGCATCAAAACGCTGTACTACATCCGACTACGCCAGCTGGCGCTGGAAGGCACTGAAATCGAAGGCTGCGTGTCATGCGCACTGTAAGGAGAGCAGGATGAAATTGAACCACGTGAGCGCCATCAACTGGAACAAGATTGAGGATGACAAAGACCTGGAGGTGTGGAACCGACTGACCAGTAATTTCTGGTTGCCGGAAAAAATCCCGCTGTCGAATGATATTCCCGCTTGGCAAACGCTAAATGCCACCGAACAGCAGCTAACTATTCGTGTCTTTACCGGGCTGACGCTGCTCGACACCATTCAGAATATTGCTGGCGCGCCCGCGCTGATGGCGGATGCATTAACCCCACATGAAGAGGCAGTGTTGTCGAATATCAGCTTTATGGAAGCGGTGCATGCCCGTTCATACAGCTCTATTTTCTCTACGCTTTGTCAGACCAAAGATGTGGATGCGGCGTACACCTGGAGTGAAGAAAACGCCTCACTGCAGCGCAAAGCGAACATTATTTTGCAACATTACGCCAGCGATAACCCACTGAAGAAAAAAATTGCCAGCGTATTTCTGGAATCTTTCCTGTTCTATTCTGGCTTCTGGCTGCCGATGTATTTCTCCAGCCGTGGCAAACTGACTAACACCGCCGATCTTATTCGCCTGATTATTCGTGATGAAGCAGTTCACGGTTATTACATCGGCTATAAATATCAAAAAGGGCTGGAGCATATTTCATCGGGCGATCGTGAAGAGCTGAAGAATTTCGCCCTCGATCTGCTAATGGATTTGTACGATAACGAAGCTCGCTACACGGAAGAGTTGTATGCCGAAACCGGCTGGGTCGACGATGTGAAAGCGTTCCTGTGTTACAACGCCAATAAAGCCTTAATGAATCTGGGCTATGAGGCCCTGTTCCCAGCGGAAATGGCAGATGTCAACCCGGCAATCCTCGCCGCACTGTCGCCTAATGCCGACGAAAACCATGATTTTTTCTCCGGTTCAGGATCGTCTTACGTGATGGGAAAGACCGTCGAAACACAGGATGATGACTGGAATTTCTAGATCTCATTTTCGCGGAAAATACCCTACATTTTCCGCGTTATTATTTTAACGGGATCACATTTTTATCACACAAATATCATTGTGTGATCTACACTCAATATTAGCCGTATTATTCGCCTGCATTTCAACAATTCAGGTAGATTTTCGCTGTCATTTACAAAAAATATCTATCAAGCCTCATACACGCTCAGCCCTCATATCACGGGAAATCCCGCCACCTGGCCTTCAGCAATATTCATGCCACAACCAAATTCAGGGTTGTCTCAGATTCTCAGTATGTTAGGGTAGAAAAAGGTCACTATTTCCATCAGGTAATATATCGATATAAACAAATAACAGGAATCATTCTATTGCATGGCAATTAAATTAGAAGTTAAAAATCTCTATAAGATATTTGGCGAGCATCCCCAGAGAGCGTTCAAATATATTGAAAAAGGATTTTCAAAAGAGCAGATTCTGGAAAAAACAGGGCTATCGCTTGGCGTTAAAGACGCCAGTCTGGCCATTGAAGAAGGCGAGATATTTGTCATCATGGGATTATCCGGTTCGGGTAAATCCACAATGGTACGCCTTCTCAATCGCCTGATTGAACCCACCCGCGGACAGGTACTGATTGACGGCGTGGATATCGCCAAGATATCCGATGCTGAGCTTCGCGAGGTGCGCAGAAAAAAGATTGCGATGGTTTTCCAGTCCTTTGCCCTGATGCCGCACATGACTGTGCTGGACAATACAGCCTTCGGGATGGAATTAGCCGGTATTGCTGCGGATGAACGTCGTGAAAAAGCGCTGGATGCGCTGCGCCAGGTCGGGCTTGAGAATTACGCTCACGGATACCCGGATGAACTTTCCGGTGGTATGCGCCAGCGTGTCGGTCTCGCTCGCGCTTTAGCCATTAACCCTGACATCTTATTAATGGATGAGGCCTTCTCTGCGCTCGATCCCTTAATTCGTACCGAGATGCAGGATGAATTGGTAAAACTGCAGGCGAAACATCAGCGTACCGTGGTCTTTATTTCCCACGATCTCGACGAAGCCATGCGCATTGGTGACCGTATCGCCATTATGCAAAATGGTGAAGTGGTACAGGTCGGAACACCGGATGAAATTCTGAATAACCCGGCCAATGATTATGTGCGCACCTTCTTCCGTGGCGTTGATATTAGCCAGGTGTTCAGCGCGAAAGATATCTCCCGCCGTAGCCCTGAAGGCTTAATTCGCAAAACTCCCGGGATTGGCCCACGTTCGGCCCTGCAATTATTGCAGGATAAAGATCGTGAATTTGGTTACGTGATCGAACGCGGAAATAAGTTTGTCGGCGTGGTCTCCATCGACTCCTTAAAAGCTGCCTTAAAACAGGCGCAGGGTATTGAAGCCGCACTGATCGACGAACCGTTAGCCGTGGAGGCGAAAACGCCTTTGAGCGAGTTGCTTTCTCATGTCGGGCAAGCACCGTGCGCGGTGCCGGTTGTCGATGAGGAACATCAGTATGTGGGCATTATTTCCAAACGCATGCTGCTACAGGCTTTAGATCGCGAGGGGGCAAACAATGGCTGATCAAACTAATCCGTGGGACACCACACCAGCGGCTGATAGTGCCGCACAATCTGCTGATGCCTGGGGGAGTGCGTCAAGCGCGCCTGCCGACGGCGGCAGCGCAGACTGGCTGACCAGCGCGCCCGCACCGGCGCCTGAGCATTTCAATATTATGGATCCGTTCCATAAAACGCTGATCCCGCTGGATAGCTGGGTCACCGAAGGGATCGACTGGGTAGTAACTCATTTTCGTCCCGTCTTCCAGGGTATTCGTGTCCCGGTGGATTACATTCTCAACGGCTTTCAGCAACTGCTGCTGGGAATGCCAGCACCGGTGGCGATTATTCTTTTCGCCCTGATCGCCTGGCAGATTTCTGGCGTCGGAATGGGCGTCGCCACGCTGATTTCACTGGTTGCGATTGGTGCTATTGGCGCCTGGTCGCAGGCTATGATTACCCTGGCACTGGTGCTGACCGCATTGCTGTTCTGCGTGTTGATAGGCCTGCCAATGGGGATCTGGCTGGCGCGCAGCCCGCGTGCCGCGAAGATTGTGCGTCCTCTGCTGGATGCCATGCAGACTACGCCAGCGTTCGTCTATCTGGTACCTATTGTGATGTTGTTCGGTATTGGTAACGTCCCGGGCGTCGTAGTAACGATTATTTTCGCCCTGCCGCCAATTGTGCGTCTGACCATTCTGGGTATTAACCAGGTGCCAGCTGATCTGATTGAAGCCTCGCGGTCCTTTGGCGCCAGCCCGCGTCAGATGCTATTTAAAGTGCAGCTGCCGCTGGCAATGCCCACCATTATGGCGGGGGTTAACCAGACGCTGATGCTCGCCCTCTCCATGGTCGTCATCGCCTCGATGATCGCCGTCGGCGGGCTGGGTCAGATGGTGCTGCGCGGTATCGGTCGTCTCGATATGGGACTGGCCACCGTCGGCGGGGTCGGGATTGTTATCCTCGCCATCATTCTGGACCGCCTGACGCAGGCCGTCGGCCGCGACTCGCGCAGCCGTGGTAACCGTCGCTGGTACACTACCGGTCCCGTTGGGCTTATCACTCGCCCCTTCACGAAGTAATTCACCCGTTGCCCGGTGACGCATTGCTTACCGGGCCTACAATCATTAGCTTACACAAAATCGTTCAAGTTGCATCGCGGCGGCAAACGAATGTATCCCCAGGAGCGTACAAGCAGTACGTGACTGGGGGGCATGAGTGCAGCCAACAAAGAGGCGGCTTGAAAGATGAAGTGTAATAAGGAACAACGATGCGACATACCGTACTTTTTGCCACAGCGTTTGCCACCCTTGTCTCCACCAGCACTTTCGCTGCCGACCTGCCAGGCAAAGGCATCACCGTACAGCCGATCCAGAGCACGATTTCTGAAGAATCCTTCCAGACACAGCTGGTCGCCCGCGCGTTGGAAAAACTGGGTTACACCGTTAACAAAACAAGCGAAGTTGACTACAACGTCGGCTACACCTCCATTGCCTCTGGCGATGCAACTTTTACCGCCGTCAACTGGCAGCCGCTGCATGACGACATGTACGCTGCTGCGGGCGGAGACAAAAAGTTTTATCGCGAGGGGGTATTCGTTACGGGTGCCGCACAGGGGTATCTGATCGACAAGAAAACCGCTGAGCAGTACAAAATCACTAATATCGCCCAGTTAAAAGATCCGCAGATCGCCAAAATCTTTGACACCAACGGCGATGGAAAAGCCGACATGATGGGCTGTTCACCGGGCTGGGGCTGCGAAGCGGTCATTAACCACCAGAACAAAGCCTTCGATCTTGAAAAAACGGTCGAGGTCAGCCACGGTAACTATGCGGCGATGATGGCCGACACCATTACCCGTTTTAAAGAAGGCAAACCGGTTCTGTACTACACCTGGACACCGTACTGGGTGAGCGACGTGATGAAGCCGGGCAAAGATGTGGTCTGGTTGCAGGTGCCGTTCTCTTCTCTGCCAGGTGAGCAGAAAGATATCGATACCAAACTGCCAAACGGCGCGAACTACGGCTTCCCGGTAAACACCATGCATATTGTTGCTAACAAAGCATGGGCAGAGAAAAACCCGGCAGCAGCGAAACTGTTCGCCATCATGAAGCTGCCGCTGGCGGATATCAACGCGCAGAACGCGATGATGCATGACGGTAAAGCGTCTGAAGCCGATGTTCAGGGTCACGTTGATGGCTGGATCAAAGCCCACCAGCAGCAGTTCGACGGTTGGGTGAAAGAAGCACTGGCTGCGCAGAAGTAATCTCACCTGAGTGCCGGATACGCTAACTCGTATCCGGCCTTCTCCCCCTATCTCACTTAAACCGCACAATCCATCACCCAACAAATCAGCAACATTTAATCACTTCCGTTATGATTGTTTTCTGCAACCCATTATTCAGTTGAAAACAATGACGAAAACCACTCAGGGACTTAGCCCTTCGCTAATCCTGTTAATGTCCATCGCCACGGGCCTTGCCGTTGCCAGTAACTATTATGCGCAGCCGCTGCTCGACACCATCGCGCGTAACTTCTCACTGTCTGCCAGTACCGCAGGGTTTATTGTCACCGCCGCACAACTTGGCTACGCGGCAGGCCTGCTGTTTTTAGTACCGCTTGGCGATATGTTTGAGCGTCGGATGCTGATCGTTTCCATGACGTTGCTCGCAGCAGGCGGCATGTTGATTACCGCCAGCAGCCAGTCACTGGGCATGCTGATCCTCGGCACCGCGCTGACCGGGCTGTTCTCTGTGGTGGCACAAATATTGGTTCCGCTGGCGGCCACGCTAGCCACGCCGGACAAACGCGGCAAAGTCGTCGGCACCATCATGAGCGGTCTGCTGTTAGGGATTTTACTGGCGCGCACCGTGGCCGGACTGCTGGCAAATCTCGGCGGCTGGCGCACGGTATTTTGGGTGGCATCGGTGCTGATGGCACTGATGGCTATCGCGCTGTGGCGCGGCCTGCCGAAGATGAAATCGGAAACCCATCTTAACTATCCACAGTTGCTGGGCTCGGTATTCAGCCTGTTTATCCACGATAAACTGCTACGTACCCGAGCGATGCTGGGCTGCCTGACGTTTGCCAACTTCAGCATTCTGTGGACATCAATGGCGTTTTTACTGGCAGCTCCGCCGTTTAACTACTCAGAGGGTATGATCGGTCTGTTTGGTCTGGCCGGTGCCGCCGGTGCGCTCGGCGCTCGTCCGGCGGGCGGTTTTGCCGATAAGGGGAAATCCCACCTCACCACCACTGTGGGTCTGCTGTTACTGCTGCTCTCCTGGCTGGCAATCTGGTTCGGCCATACGTCAGTGCCGATGCTGATTATCGGTATCCTGATACTGGATCTCACCGTTCAGGGCGTGCATATCACCAATCAGACGGTTATCTATCGCATTCACCCGGATGCGCGTAACCGCCTGACAGCCGGTTATATGACCAGCTATTTTATTGGCGGGGCGGCAGGTTCACTGATATCAGCCTCTGCCTGGCAGCATGCCGGTTGGGCTGGCGTTTGTCTGGCGGGTATGACCGTTGCCATACTCAACCTACTGGTCTGGTGGCGAGGTTTTCACCGCCAGGAAGCCGTAAATTAAGCGTATAGAGCGTGTTTACCGCTGATTGAGCTCCTCAGGGTGTTAAGGAGCTCATCAGTCTGCTAAGGTTATAACTCATTGAGCCAGGTTATTTAAATTTCGGTAATGAAGCCTATAACACTATGGAAAGCCCTGTTCCCCAGTCTGACCCCAGCCCGGCAACGTTAACGGAAGGGTTCAAAGATAGCCTCCCGATAGTCATCAGCTATATTCCGGTCGCCTTTGCATTTGGTCTCAATGCCACTCGCCTGGGCTTTACGCCCGTCGAAAGCGTCTTTTTCTCCTGCATCATTTATGCCGGCGCGAGCCAATTTGTCATCACCACGATGCTTGCCGCAGGCAGCTCGCTGTGGGTCGCCGCGCTCACCGTAATGGCCATGGATGTGCGCCATGTATTGTATGGCCCTTCCCTGCGCAGCCGCATCGCCCAACGACTCAGTAAACCCAAAAGCGCACTGTGGGCCTTTGGCCTCACGGATGAAGTCTTTGCCGCCGCGACGGCGAAACTGGTACGGGATAATCGTCGCTGGAGTGAGAACTGGATGATGGGAATTGCACTATGTTCCTGGATTTCATGGGTATTCGGTACGATTATTGGCGCGTTTTCCGGTAGTGGCTTACTGAAGGATTTTCCGGCGGTCGAAGCGGCACTGGGTTTTATGCTCCCGGCTCTGTTTATGAGCTTCCTACTCGCCTCTTTCCAGCGTAAACAGGCGCTGTGCGTTACCGCGGCACTCACCGGGGCACTGGTGGGCGTGACGTTGTTTTCCATTCCTGCCGCCATACTCGCAGGCATTGTCTGCGGATGCCTGACGGCGCTTATCCAGTCATTCTGGCAGGGGGTGCCGGATGAGTTATGAGATTCTGCTGCTTGGCCTGCTGGTCGGCTGCGTTAATTATTGCTTTCGTTACTTGCCGCTGCGTCTGGGTGTGGGAAATGTTCGCCCGACGAAACGCGGCGCAACCGGCATATTACTCGACACCATTGGCATTGCATCAATTTGCGCCCTGCTGGTGGTGTCTACCGCACCAGAAGTGATGCTCGACGCACGTCGATTTGTGCCAACGCTGGTGGGGTTTGTTGTACTGGGTGCAAGCTATTATAAGACCCGCAGTATCATCATTCCGACATTGCTGAGTGCTCTGGGCTACGGATTAGCCTGGAAAATGTGGGTTGTTATATAGGTAAAAATAATCATTTTAAATAAATAATACATTTACTTTATTTGTCACTGTCGTTACTATATCGGCTGAAATTAATGAGGTTATACCCAAATGGATAGTTCGTTTACGCCCATTGAACAAATGCTAAAATTTCGCGCCAGCCGCTACGAAGAATTCCCTTACCAGGAGGTTCTTCTGACTCGTCTTTGCATGCACATGCAGGGCAAGCTGCTGGAAAACCGCAATAAAATGCTGAAAGCTCAAGGGATTAACGAGACGTTGTTTATGGCGTTGATTACGCTGGAGTCTCAGGAAAACCACAGTATTCAGCCTTCTGAACTGAGTTGCGCGCTGGGTTCGTCACGAACTAATGCCACGCGTATCGCGGATGAGTTAGAAAAACGTGGCTGGATCGAACGTCGCGAAAGCGATAACGATCGCCGCTGCCTGCATCTGCAGTTGACCGAGAAAGGCCATACATTTTTGCAAGAGGTGTTACCGCCTCAGCATAACTGTCTGCATCAGCTTTGGTCATCTCTTAGCACCACTGAAAAAGATCAGCTTGAGCACATCACCCGTAAACTTCTGACCCGTCTTGATCAGATGGAGCAGGATGGCACGGTACTCGAAGCGCTGCGTTAACGCGCTGACTCGCTCAAAAATCCAGATTGATAAATGAAAAACCGACAGGCCAGCAGGTCACACTGCTGGCCTTTCTGATAAACAGGTCGGCTCAGCCGATGTGAAAAAAATAAGATCGTGGAGAACAACATGAGCGCAAATGCGGAGACTCAAACCCCGCAGCAACCGGTCAAGAAGAATGGCAAACGTAAAAGTACGCTACTGCTTCTGACCTTGCTCTTTATTATCATTGCCGTGGCCTATGGGACTTATTGGTTTTTAGTACTGCGTCATGTCGAAGAGACAGACGATGCGTACGTGGCAGGGAACCAGGTTCAAATCATGGCGCAGGTATCAGGCAGCGTGACGAAAGTCTGGGCTGATAACACTGACTATGTCAAACAAGGCGATGTGCTGGTCACCCTCGACCAGACGGACGCTAAGCAGGCGCTCGAAAAAGCCAAAACGGCGCTGGCCTCCAGCGTGCGCCAAACGCACCAGTTGATGATCAACAGCAAGCAGCTTCAGGCCAGCATTGACGTGCAGAAAACCGCACTGGCGCAGGCACAAAGCGATTTTAATCGCCGCGTCCCGTTGGGCAACGCCAATCTGATTGGTCGCGAAGAGCTGCAACATGCGCGTGATGCCGTCGCCAGTGCTCAGGCCCAGCTTGACGTCGCGATCCAACAATATAATGCCAACCAGGCGATGATTCTGGGCAGCAAGCTGGAAGATCAGCCTGCGGTGCAACAAGCGGCCACCGAAGTGCGTAATGCCTGGCTGGCGCTGGAACGTACCAAAATTGTCAGCCCGATGACCGGTTATGTTTCCCGTCGTGCCGTGCAGCCTGGCGCGCAGATAAGCCCAACCACGCCGCTGATGGCAGTCGTCCCCGCCACCAACCTGTGGGTGGATGCCAACTTTAAAGAAACGCAGCTCGCGCATATGCGCATCGGTCAACCCGCGACGGTGATCAGTGATATTTACGGCGATGACGTGAAATACACCGGTAAAGTTGTCGGCCTCGATATGGGGACCGGTAGCGCCTTCTCCCTGCTGCCTGCGCAAAACGCGACCGGTAACTGGATCAAAGTCGTCCAGCGTCTGCCCGTGCGTATTGAACTGGATGCCCAGCAGCTGGCACAACATCCGTTGCGGATTGGTCTGTCTACACTGGTGACAGTAGATACCTCAAATCGCGAGGGTCAGATTCTGGCAAGCCAGGTCCGTACTACGCCGGTTGCAGAGAGTAATGCACGTGAGATCAACCTTGCTCCGGTCAATAAGATGATCGAAGAGATCGTGCGGGCCAACGCGGGCTAATTCAAAGGTGCGTGTGATGCAACAGCAAAAACCGCTGGAAGGCGCGCAGCTCGTCATCATGACGATCGCGCTGTCACTGGCGACATTCATGCAGGTGCTGGACTCCACCATTGCTAACGTGGCGATCCCCACTATTGCCGGAAACCTCGGCTCTTCGTTGAGCCAGGGGACTTGGGTGATCACTTCTTTCGGGGTGGCGAATGCTATCTCCATTCCGATCACTGGCTGGCTGGCCAAGCGCTTTGGCGAAGTGAAGCTTTTCATGTGGTCCACCATCGCCTTTGTCATTGCGTCATGGGCGTGCGGGATGTCCAACAGCTTGACCATGCTGATTTTCTTCCGCGTGATTCAGGGGATTGTCGCCGGTCCATTAATTCCGCTTTCACAAAGCCTGTTACTGAATAACTATCCTCCCGCCAAACGGTCTATCGCCCTGGCGCTGTGGTCGATGACGGTGATTGTCGCGCCTATTTGCGGCCCGATTCTCGGGGGCTACATCAGCGACAATTATCACTGGGGCTGGATATTCTTCATTAACGTGCCGATCGGTGCTGTGGTGGTGTTGATGACGCTGCAGACCCTGCGCGGTCGGGAAACTCGCACTGAACAGCGGCGCATTGACGCCATTGGTCTGGCGCTGCTGGTTGTCGGTATCGGCAGTTTGCAGATTATGCTCGATCGCGGTAAAGAGTTGGACTGGTTCGCCTCGCAGGAGATCATCATCCTGACGGTCGTCGCCGTGATAGCCATCAGTTTCCTGATTGTCTGGGAGCTCACCGACGAACACCCGATTGTCGACCTCTCGCTGTTTAAATCGAGAAACTTTACCATCGGCTGCCTGTGTATCAGCCTCGCCTATATGCTCTACTTCGGCGCAATCGTCCTGTTGCCGCAGCTGTTGCAGGAGGTCTACGGATACACAGCGACCTGGGCGGGTCTGGCGTCCGCACCGGTAGGGATAATCCCGGTGATCCTGTCGCCAATTATCGGTCGCTTCGCCCACAAGCTGGATATGCGTCGGCTGGTCACGTTTAGTTTTATTATGTATGCCGTCTGTTTCTACTGGCGAGCATACACTTTCGAACCCGGTATGGATTTTGGCGCATCGGCCTGGCCACAGTTTATCCAGGGGTTCGCCGTGGCCTGCTTCTTTATGCCACTGACCACCATCACGCTGTCTGGCTTACCGCCTGAGCGTCTGGCGGCGGCGTCGAGCTTGTCCAACTTTACGCGAACGCTGGCGGGCTCTATCGGCACATCGATTACAACAACGATGTGGACTAACCGTGAGTCGCTGCATCACGCGCAGTTGACGGAATCCGTTAACCCTTACAACCCTAATGCACAGGCGATGTATGACCAGCTGCAAGGGCTGGGAATGAGCAAGGAGCAGGCCTCCGGTTGGCTGGCACAGCAAATCACCAGCCAGGGGCTGATTATTTCCGCTAACGAAATCTTCTGGATGTCGGCGGGGATCTTCATCGTACTGCTCGGCTTAGTCTGGTTCGCCAAACCACCATTCGGCGCGGGCGGTGGCGGAGGCGGCGCGCACTAATAAAAAAGCCAGTTCAGATGAACTGGCTTTTTTTATGCCGGAAAAAGACTAGATATGCAATTCCTGCAACTTCTCTTTCGGCAGCGCCAGCTCTTCATTGCTGTTAACGCGCACATCGTGCTCCAGAATATGACGCGCAATATCCTGTGCTTCGCTGAGAGAGTGCATCTGATATGTGCCACACTGGTAGACGTTCAGTTCCGGGATCTGGTTCTGATCCTGCACTTTCAGCACGTCGGCCATCGCCGCTTTCCAGGCATCCGCAACACGCTGCTCGTCCGGCGTGCCAATCAGACTCATGTAGAAACCCGTACGGCAACCCATTGGGGAGATATCGATAATTTCGACGCCATTACCGTTGAGGTGGTTACGCATAAATCCGGCAAACAGGTGTTCCAGCGTATGGATCCCTTTCTCAGGCATTACTTCTTTGTTCGGAATGCAAAAACGCAGATCAAACACGGTGATTGCATCGCCATGCGGGGTGTTCATCGTTTTTGCAACCCGGACTGCGGGAGCTTCCATCCGGGTGTGATCGACAGTAAAACTATCTAACAACGGCATTTAGCCACCTCCGATAAAATTTTTAAAAATAATCTGAACTCTTTGTTCCGGGGCGAGTCTGAGTATATGAAAGACGCGCATTTGTTATCATCATCCCTGTTTTCAGAGATGAAATTTTGGCCACTCCCGAGTGGCCTTTTTCTTTTGTATCAGGCGTGCTTTTCAAGCCACGCGGCAAACGGTTCAGTATCAGCCGCTTCAATCTCCTGCTGCCGACGCTTTGAAGCTTCGGTTTCAGCAATCAATTCTTCTTCCTGCAACATTTCTAACGGCTCTTCACGCAGTAGATTACGGTAAGCCTCACCCAACGCTTTGCCCGTGCCGCCAATGCCTGTATCAATCATAGACCGCAGGATCCGGGCTGAGAACGTCAACTCAGGATTATCAAAGCAGGCGACCAGTTCGTCACAGACTTTTTGATACTCCTCTCCCCCGTGGATGCTGTCCAGCGTTTGCGCCACGCGTTTCAGGTCACAGAAGAGATCTTTACCCACTTTAGGCAACGGGAACTGGGCAGTTTCACAACCAATACCTAACGTCAGGCCCGGCTTACGACCTTCCAGAATCACGCGATTCCAGTTGGTGCGCGTACATAGCAATTCATCGCTGCTCATTTCCGGGGCGTCAGCCAGTACACACCACACCATGAACAGATCGAGGAAACGTACCTGTTGCTCATCCACGCCAATTGGCGAGAAGGGGTTAATATCCAGCGAACGCACTTCAATGTACTCAATACCGCCACGCAGTAGCGCATCTGACGGCGATTCTCCGCTGCGCGTAACGCGTTTCGGGCGAATCGGTGCGTACAGTTCATTTTCAATCTGTAGCACGTTGCTGTTAATTTGCAGACGTTTACCGTCTTTCTCCAGACCGATTGCCGCGTACTCCTCGGAAGGGGTTTTAATCGCGCGCTTCAATCCTGCCACATACTCATGCAAATCGTTAAACGTAATTCCGAGATTGCTTTGCGACTTATTGGTATAACCCAAATCGCTCAAACGCAGCGACGTCGCGTACGGTAAGTAATACATACCGCAGTCGGTTTTTTCAAACGGCAGGGTCGTGGGCTTCCCTTGCAGGAAAGAGGAACAAATGGCCGGAGATGCGCCAAACAGGTACGGGATCACCCAACCGAAACGGTAATAGTTGCGGATCAAGCGGAAGTAGCCTGCGGACACTTTTTCTTTGGCGTCTTCATTGTCCGTTACACCGCATTTCGCCTGCCAGAATGCCATCGGCAGCGAGAAATTGTAGTGTACGCCGGAGATGGTTTGCATCAGCGCGCCGTAACGGTTTTTGAGACCTTCACGGTAGAGCGTTTTCAGACGGCCAATATTCGAGGTACCGTACTGCGCCAGCTCAATATCCTGACCTTCAGCAATATAGCAAGGCATGCTCAACGGCCACATGCGCTCGTCGCCCAGATTTCGGGCGGTATAACGATGCAGGTCACGCATGAACGTGAGCATTTTCTGAATATCGTCGCCCGGTGGCGTAATAAACTCCAGCAGAGCTTCGGCAAAGTCAGTGGTTATCCACTTATGCGTTAACGCTGAGCCTAACACATCTGGATGGCCTGTCGTCGCCAGTGAGCCATCGGCATTAACACGCAGCGTTTCGCGCTCCAGACCACGTTGAATCCCCTTTAACGCCTGAGGATGTTTTTCCAGCCAGGCCAGTGCCTGTGATACGTCCGGGATCAAATTGACCTCCCGCCTGTCAAAATCGTTTTAATTAGCATAATGGTATTGGTTACCCTACAGGCCATTTCACAACACAATTAGTGCCACCACATAATACCCTGAGTCGTAACCGCTGCGACCACAACATAGCGCAACGCTTTGCCAAGGCATAAAAAAAAGAGTACTGGTCCCCACGAGATGCGCATCCACCCCGCTAACAGGCACAATAAATCACCTACAACCGGCATCCAGCTTAATAATAGTGTGACAGCGCCATAGCGCTGCAGCCAACCCGTGGCTTTCTCTTGCCAGCGTGAAGTTTTACGCAACGGGAAAACGCGCCCAAGGATAACGTTAGTTAACCCTCCAAGGCTATTACCTATTGTTGCTGTTAAGACTAAGACCCAGGGATGACTCACCCCGGAAACCAGCAAGGCCACTAAAACAACTTCAGAATTTCCAGGCAACAGTGTGGCGCTGAGAAAACTGCTGGCAAACAGTGACAGAAGTGACAGTCCATCACTCACAATAACCGGACATCCACAACATCCATTCCTGCCGCACGCGCCGCCTGCAGGCCGAAGTCCGCGTCTTCAAATACCACGCATTGGGTCGGAACGACGCCCATACGTTCGGCACAGAGCAAAAACGTGTCTGGCGCGGGCTTATGGCGTTGTACGTGATCGGCCGCAACTACGGCATCAAAATAGTGGCGTAGCCCCAAATGCGCGAGCAGCGCCTCTGCAATGGCGCTTTCGCTCCCGGTGCCAACCGACATAGGCCGGCGACCATGCCAGGCTTTCACGACATCGACCAGCGGCAACGGCTGGACGCTATCCAGCAGCATGCTTTTAACGCTGTCGGTTTTTTCACGCGCCAGCGCATGGGGATCAAGATCGGCATTATTCAGTTCAATAACCGACTGCGCAATACGCCACGTTGGGGAGCCGTTGAGTGCGACCATAGCCTGCTCGTCAAAACGGAGTCCATAGCGCCCTAATACTTCATGCCACGCTTTACGGTGCGTTGGCTCAGTATCGAGGATGGTGCCATCCATATCAAAAATCAAACCCGCATAACGTTCGTACATCGTCTTCTCACAAGCCGAATGACCAGACGTTACTTTATCGTAATTGATTGATTTTGTCGCTGACAGCGAATTGAGGATTGTTCAGGGAGCAAAGAGATTATTCAGAAAGGGAGGGGATGGTGCTTACAGACATGAAACAACAGGCTGGCTGTTATCTCGGAGAAGATGGTGCATCCGGGAGGATTCGAACCTCCGACCGCTCGGTTCGTAGCCGAGTACTCTATCCAGCTGAGCTACGGATGCATCAGGGAATTGCTGACTATCGTGTAAAACAAAGAATGGTGCATCCGGGAGGATTCGAACCTCCGACCGCTCGGTTCGTAGCCGAGTACTCTATCCAGCTGAGCTACGGATGCATCAGGAAACTTGCTTTACTGCCGATATTGATATCGTTATAAAAGCGATATCAAGTAAGAGATGGTGCATCCGGGAGGATTACTCGGCTGCGCCTCGCCCTGCGGGCCGTTGCTGAAGCAACGTTCTCCTCCCTGGCGCTCGCGATTATCTCGCAGACCATGAAACAACAGTTTAGCTGTTATCTCGGAGAAGATGGTGCATCCGGGAGGATTCGAACCTCCGACCGCTCGGTTCGTAGCCGAGTACTCTATCCAGCTGAGCTACGGATGCATCAGGGAAACTTACTTTACTGCAGAGTTGATATCGCTGCTAAAGCAACATCAGGTAATATGGTGCATCCGGGAGGATTCGAACCTCCGACCGCTCGGTTCGTAGCCGAGTACTCTATCCAGCTGAGCTACGGATGCAAATGGCGGTGAGGCGGGGATTCGAACCCCGGATGCAGCTTTTGACCGCATACTCCCTTAGCAGGGGAGCGCCTTCAGCCTCTCGGCCACCTCACCAACAACGCCTCTTGCGAGTGCTTCGAAGAACTTGTTTCTGCTCATCGTCGCTGCGTGGCGCACATATTACTTTCTGGGACTTATAAGTCAAACAATTTTTCCAGCGCTTTTATCGTTTGCACATTTCACGCGCAATTAGTCTGCAAAAACGGCAAAAAGAGTGTTTTATCAACAGATAAATTGGCATTTTCTCGGGGTGGTATGCAAACAGAAAAATCGCAGAAAAGATAAAAAGTGAAGCGCAACAGTGAAAACAGCGTGAAATCAGAAGAACACATGAGAGATCAGAAGGTACAGAGAAGAGGAAAAGTAGCAAAAGGAAGAAAAGAGAGGGCTCAATCAGGTTGCGCCTCACCAGAAAGGTGAGGCGCGAAAACCTTAGTAACTGGACTGCTGGGATTTTTCAGCCTGGATACGCTGGTAGATCTCTTCCCGATGGACAGAAACTTCTTTCGGGGCATTTACGCCAATACGTACCTGGTTGCCCTTCACCCCTAAAACTGTCACGGTGACCTCATCGCCAATCATGAGGGTCTCACCAACTCGACGAGTCAGAATCAGCATTCTTTGCTCCTTGAAAGATTAAAAGAGTCGGGTCTCTCTGTATCCCGGCATTATCCATCATATAACGCCAAAAAGTAAGCGATGACAAACACCTAAGTGTAAGCAGTCACGGCATCACATTCTGTTAAACCTAAGTTTAGCCGATATACACAACTTCAACCTGACTTTATCATTGTCGATAGCATTGATTCGTATGCCGTAACCTGAGGCTACGACATACGCTAATGCTTATAGTTATTACAGTTTTGCGCTGACCCAGCCTTTCACACTGGCTAACGCTGCAGGCAGAGCTGCGGCATCCGTACCACCGGCTTGCGCCATGTCCGGACGACCACCACCCTTACCGCCTACCTGCTGAGCGACCATGCCAATCAGCTCCCCTGCTTTTACGCGGTCAGTCACATCCTTAGACACGCCCGCAATCAGAGAAACCTTACCTTCAACTACCGTTGCCAGTACAATAACGGTAGACCCCAACTGATTTTTCAGATCATCAACCATGGTACGCAGCATTTTAGGTTCAACGTCGGTAAGTTCACTGACCAGCAGTTTCACACCGTTGATATCAACCGCTTTACTGGAAAGATTTGCACTCTCCTGCGCTGCGGCCTGTTCCTTCAATTGCTGCAATTCTTTCTCGAGCTGACGCGTACGCTCCAGTACGGAACGCACTTTGTCGCCGATATTCTGGCTATCACCTTTCAGCAGGTGCGCTATCTCGCTCAAGCGATCGCTCTCGGCATGAACGGTACGGATAGCACCTTCACCGGTTACGGCTTCGATACGACGCACGCCTGCTGCGGTGCCAGACTCAGACACAATACGGAACAAGCCGATATCACCGGTACGGCTGGCGTGAGTACCGCCGCACAGTTCGGTAGAGAAATCGCCCATGCTCAGCACGCGCACGTGGTCATCATACTTCTCACCAAACAGCGCCATTGCACCTTTGGCTTTTGCCGCTTCGAGATCCATAACATTTGTTTCAATCGGCAGGTTGCGACGAATTTGCGCATTCACCAGATCTTCAACAGCACGAATTTCAGCAGGTTTCATCGCTTCGGTATGAGAGAAATCGAAACGCAGAATTTTATCGTTAACTAGCGAGCCTTTCTGTGCCACGTGCGTGCCCAGGACCTGGCGCAGCGCCGCATGCATCAGGTGCGTTGCTGAGTGGTTCAAACGAATAGGCGCACGACGTGCTTCATCTACGTCAGCCTGCACGGCATCGCCCACTTTCAGTGAACCCGCTGACAGCTTGCCGATGTGACCAATCGCCTGGCCATATTTTTGCGTATCGCTAACAACAAACGCAAAGCCCGCACCTTTCAGTTCGCCTTTATCGCCAACCTGACCACCGGATTCTGCATAGAACGGCGTCTGGTCAAGAACGACAACGGCTTCCTGGCCTGCGTTAATTGCGTCTACCGCTTTACCATCTACAAACAGAGCGGTGACTTTACCGTTCAGTTCCAGATGCTCGTAACCTTTAAATTCAGAGGTGCCATCAACGCGGATCATCGCATTGTAGTCTGCACCAAAACCGCTGGCTTCACGCGCACGACGGCGCTGTTCTTCCATTGCGGCTTCAAAGCCCGCTTCATCAACCTTGATATTGCGCTCGCGGCAAACGTCTGCTGTCAGGTCAACCGGGAAGCCGTAGGTGTCATACAGGCGGAAAGCGGTTTCGCCATCCAGCGTATCACCGGACAGTTTTGCCAGCTCTTCGTCCAGCAGGGCCAGACCACGTTCCAGCGTGCGAGCAAACTGCTCTTCTTCGGTCTTCAGAACCTGCTCAACCAGCGCTTGCTGACGCTTCAGCTCCTCGCCTGCAGAGCCCATCACATCTACCAGCGGCCCCACCAGCTTGTAGAAGAAGGTGTCTTTAGCGCCCAGCATGTTGCCATGACGCACCGCACGGCGAATGATACGGCGCAGCACATAGCCACGGTTTTCATTCGACGGTACAACGCCATCAGCAATCAGGAATGCACAGGAACGGATATGGTCGGCAATCACGCGCAGCGATTTATTGCTCAGATCGGTAGCACCGGTGACTTTCGCTACGGATTCAATCAGCGCGCGGAACAGGTCAATATCGTAGTTGGAGTTAACGTGCTGCAGCACAGCCGCGATACGCTCCAGACCCATACCGGTATCCACGGACGGCTTCGGCAGCGGTTCCATGGTGCCGTCAGCCTGACGGTTAAACTGCATGAAGACGATGTTCCAGATCTCAATGTAGCGATCGCCATCTTCTTCTGCACTTCCCGGAGGGCCGCCCCAAATGTGGTCGCCGTGGTCGTAGAAGATTTCGGTGCACGGACCGCAAGGACCGGTGTCACCCATCTGCCAGAAGTTGTCGGAAGCATATGCCGCACCTTTGTTATCACCAATACGGATGATACGTTCGCGCGGAATACCGACTTCTTTTTCCCAGATGTCAAAGGCTTCATCGTCAGTTTCGTAAACGGTTACCCACAGACGCTCTTTCGGCAGGGCAAACCAGTTTTCACCGGTCAGCAGTTCCCATGCGAACTGAATGGCATCGTGTTTGAAGTAATCGCCGAAGCTGAAGTTACCCAGCATTTCGAAGAAAGTATGGTGACGTGCAGTGTAACCGACGTTTTCCAGGTCGTTGTGTTTACCGCCCGCGCGCACGCAACGCTGCGAGGTGGTTGCGCGGGAATAATTACGCTTGTCGAGACCAAGGAAAACATCCTTGAACTGGTTCATCCCGGCGTTGGTAAACAACAAAGTAGGGTCATTGTTTGGGACCAGGGAGCTGCTGGCAACTACCTGATGTCCTTTACTGTGGAAAAAATCGAGAAACGCCTGACGGATCTCAGCGGTGCTCTTGCTCATAATTATCCTGAAGAAATCAAGCTAACGAAGTGTCATCACCAGCGTAGGCATGCAAACTGCGCCCCTGGCAATCGAAAAAGTGGGAATAAGATAAGTTTTCTTTACGGGGAAGTAAAATCCCGTATGCGCTCAATCGTCAAAATTTCGCCATATTGCCTGAATATCTTCCATCAGATAGCCGCGATAGAGCAAAAAACGCTGGACCTTAACCTTTTCTGAAAAATCCACCGGCAAGGGCTCACCGTATTTTCTGATGGCCTGTTCTCGCGCCAACTTCGCCCAGTCAATCTCACATTCACGCATCGCACGTTCAATCGCCTCGCGGGAGATACCTTTCAGTCCCAACTCCTGCCGCACACGTGCGGGTCCATAGCCTTTTCGGCTACGGCTGGCGATAAATTGCTGAACAAAACGATCATCATCCAGGTAGCGGCTTTCGATACACCAGGCAATAACCTTGTCGTAATCCTCCGACTTAGCATCAATTTCTTCCGGCCCATTTTTTCCCATAACCGGAGCTGCCAGTTTGCGTCGAAGCTCCTGCTCACTGTGATCGCGCATGGCGAGAATACGCACCGCACGGTCAAGCAGTCGGGAATAAGCGGAGCGGCGAGGCGTTGAATCAGTCATAGTTAACCTTCAGAAATGGAAAAGGGCTGCATCATATGCAGCCCTTTTTATGCGTTGAAAGCAGATTATCAAAAATCTTCGTTTGTTTCTTTTACATCTTCGCCGCTGTTATCGACGGAGAAGTCCGGCGTTGAATCCGGGTTATTGAGCAATAATTCGCGTAATTTTTTCTCAATTTCTTTCGCGGCAGCCGGATTCTCTTTCAGCCAGTTGGTTGCGTTTGCTTTACCCTGACCAATTTTCTCGCCGTTGTAGCTGTACCATGCACCGGCTTTTTCAATCAGCTTCTCTTTCACGCCCAGGTCAACCAGTTCGCCGTAGAAGTTGATGCCTTCACCGTAAAGGATCTGGAATTCAGCCTGTTTAAACGGTGCGGCAATTTTGTTTTTCACGACCTTAACGCGGGTTTCGCTGCCCACCACGTTATCACCCTCTTTCACCGCGCCAATACGACGGATGTCCAGGCGAACAGAAGCGTAGAACTTCAGTGCGTTACCACCGGTAGTGGTTTCCGGGTTACCAAACATGACGCCAATTTTCATACGGATCTGGTTGATGAAAATCAGCAATGTGTTGGACTGTTTCAGATTACCCGCCAGCTTACGCATCGCCTGGCTCATCATACGTGCCGCAAGGCCCATATGAGAGTCACCGATCTCGCCTTCGATTTCCGCCTTCGGCGTCAGTGCGGCAACGGAATCGACAACGAGAACATCTACAGCACCGGAACGCGCCAGCGCGTCACAGATTTCCAGCGCCTGTTCACCGGTATCTGGCTGAGAGCACAGCAGGTTGTCGATATCAACGCCAAGCTTACGGGCATAAACAGGGTCAAGCGCATGTTCTGCATCGATAAACGCACAGGTTTTACCTTCGCGCTGTGCAGCAGCAATAACCTGCAGCGTCAGGGTCGTTTTACCGGAGGATTCAGGGCCGTAGATTTCAACAATGCGCCCCATCGGCAAACCGCCCGCACCCAATGCGATATCCAGAGAAAGCGAACCGGTGGAGATGGTTTCCACATCCATGGAACGGTCTTCACCCAAGCGCATGATGGAGCCTTTACCGAATTGCTTTTCGATCTGACCCAGCGCTGCAGCCAACGCTTTCTGTTTGTTTTCGTCGATAGCCATTAATTACTCCTGTCATGCCACTCTCGGATTGAACCGCGAATAGTGAAAGATGATGTTTAGTTGACGCAATTATACTGTATGCTCATACAGTATCAAGTATTTTGTAGAAATTGTTGCCACAGGGTTTGTAACGCATAAGCGGTCGCCTGCCTACGCACCGCATCGCGGTCGCCACGAAAGCATTCCCGACGCGTGATCCCCTCACCGCTTACGCTGGCAAAGGCAAACCATACTGTCCCGACCGGCTTGTCTTCGCTACCGCCATCCGGCCCAGCGATACCGCTTACCGAAACCGCAAAGTCCGCTCGGGCCGCTTTTAGCGCGCCAATGGCCATTTCGACAACCACCGGCTCACTCACTGCACCATGCTGTGCCAGCGTCTCTTCCCGCACGCCGATCATCTGCGACTTAGCTTCGTTACTGTAGGTCACAAATCCGCGCTCAAACCAAGCGGAACTGCCTGCAATATCCGTAATGGATTTCGCTATCCAACCGCCGGTACAGGATTCTGCGGTGGTCATCGTCGCGCCACGCGCTTTCAATGCCAACCCAACCCGTTCACTTAACTGCATCAGTTCACTGTCGGTCATTTCAGCCTCTGTCAGTTAAAAAAATATGCCGGACAAGATAGCACTTTCACGACAAAGATGGGGATGAGGAGAACATTTTACGAGGGGGATTCAGAAAATAGATCCGTAGCTTTAATAAGATTTGCCGGATAGCGATGCTAAAGCATCTTATCCGGCCTACACGAGATGTCCTCATGTAGACCGGAATGGATAATTACTACTGTACGCGCGCCAGCGCCACCGCCTGACCTAACTGCCAGACTGCCATCGCGTAATGCGTGCTGTGGTTATAGCGGGTAATTGTGTAGAAGTTCGGCAGCCCGTACCAGTACTGATAACCAGTGCCAATATCCAGACGCAGCAAACTGGCCTTTTGATGATTACCCAGCGGCTGCTGTGGCGTCAGACCAGCGGCCGCAAGCTGAGAAATGCTGTACTGGGTTTTAAAGCCGTTTGCCAGCCCGGGGGCCTGACCGTTTGCCGACACAGCCACCGTATCGCCCTTCACCCAACCATGGCCTTTAAAGTAGTTTGCTACGCTACCGATGGCATCCACCGGATCCCACAGGTTGATGTGCCCATCGCCATTGAAATCAACCGCATATTCTTTGTAAGAGGAGGGCATGAATTGCCCGTAGCCCATTGCACCAGCGAAGGAGCCTTTCAGATCCAACGGGTCATCGCTTTCATCCCGCGCCATCAACAAGAAGGTTTCCAGCTCACCGGAGAAGTATTCCGCCCGACGCGGATAGTTAAACGACAGCGTCGCCAGCGCATCCAGAATACGCGTTTTGCCCATCACACGGCCCCAGCGGGTTTCCACGCCGATAATGCCGACAATAATTTCCGGTGGTACACCGTATACCTGCCATGCGCGGTTCAGGGCATCTTCATGCTGGTTCCAGAACGCCACGCCGTTTTGCACGTTATCCGGCGTGATGAACTGCTTGCGATAGCGCAGCCATGCACCGTTAGGTCCGGCTGGCGGCTGCGTCGTCGGGGCCTGACGATCCATCAGGCGCAAAACATAATCCAAGCGCTTGGCCTGCGACAGGATCTCCTGCAACTGCTGGCGGTCAAAGCCGTGCTTGCTCACCATTTTATCGATGAACTGCTGCGCATTCGGATTATTCGCGAAGTCGCCGCCCGACAGCATGACGTTGTGTTGCGGCTCAAGCAGGAAACCACCAGAAGGCGTACCCGTTGTCGTTTGAGTCTCTGAAGGTTTTGGTTTGCTACTACAGGCAGCAAGCAACACACAAAGGGGAAGTAATGCTACATAACGACGCTTGAACATGAGACATCCATTAAACAGATTCAGCCAGAGAGAAGTATGGTAAAGCATCCACCGCCACACAAGGAAGCGGTAGTCGCACTCCTTCGCAGAATTTACCTCCCCTTTCACCGTTTGCCACAACATTTGCGATCCACTACGCATTAACTTTCAATTTAAAATATTTATCTTTCATTTTGAGATCAAAATAACACTTTAAAATCTTTCGTTGTGATTAAAATAAACCACGTTTTAGCAAGTCCCCCCCCTACAGGAGAGAATAATGATCGAAACCATCACCCTAGGCGCAGAGTGGTTCATCGGGCTGTTCCAGAAAGGCGGAGAAGTGTTCACCGGCATGGTAACCGGGATTCTTCCGCTCTTAATTAGCCTACTGGTCATCATGAACGCGCTAATTAACTTTATTGGTCAGCAGCGCATTGAACATTTTGCTCAGCGCTGCGCCGGCAACCCGCTGTCGCGCTATCTGCTGCTACCGTGCATCGGCACGTTTGTATTTTGTAATCCTATGACGTTGAGCCTAGGCAGGTTTATGCCCGAGAAGTACAAGCCCAGCTACTACGCGGCGGCCTCCTACAGCTGCCATTCGATGAACGGATTGTTCCCACACATCAACCCCGGTGAACTGTTTGTCTATCTCGGGATAGCCAGCGGTCTGACCACGCTTGGCCTGCCGCTTGGTCCACTCGCGGTGAGCTACTTGCTGGTCGGCCTGGTGACTAACTTCTTTCGCGGCTGGGTGACCGATCTCACCACCTCCATCTTCGAGAAGAAAATGGGCATTCAACTTGAGCAGAAAGTCCACCTGGCGGGAGCAACATCATGACGCGTATTCGTATTGAAAAAGGCACTGGTGGCTGGGGTGGCCCGCTTGAACTGGAAGCAACGCCCGGGAAGAAAATTGTCTATATCACTGCCGGAACGCGCCCGGCGATTGTCGACAAACTGGCGAACCTGACCGGTTGGCCGGCCGTTGATGGCTTCAAAGAAGGCGAGCCACCGGAGAACGAAATTGGCGTGGCGATCATCGACTGCGGCGGTACGCTACGTTGCGGTATTTACCCGAAGCGCCGAATTCCGACAATCAACATTCATTCCACCGGGAAGTCCGGCCCGCTGGCGCAGTACATTACCGAAGATATTTATGTCTCCGGCGTGAAAGAAGACAACATTATCGCTATCGGTGAAGCCGCCGCTACGCCACAACCGGCAAGCCCCCCGGCTGGTCGCGACTACGACACCAGTAAAAAGATTACTGAACAGAGTGATGGTCTGCTGGCGAAAGTCGGCATGGGCATGGGATCCGCCGTGGCAGTGCTATTCCAGTCCGGGCGCGACACTATCGATACCGTGCTGAAAACCATTCTGCCGTTTATGGCATTCGTCTCGGCGCTGATCGGCATCATCATGGCTTCTGGTCTGGGTGACTGGATCGCCCATGGCCTCGCACCGCTGGCCAGCCATCCGCTGGGACTGGTGACGCTGGCGCTGATTTGCTCCTTCCCCTTGCTGTCGCCTTTCCTCGGCCCCGGTGCGGTTATCGCGCAGGTTATCGGCGTATTGATTGGCGTGCAGATTGGTCTGGGCAATATCCCACCACATCTCGCGCTGCCTGCATTGTTCGCGATTAACGCCCAGGCCGCATGTGACTTCATCCCTGTGGGGTTATCGCTGGCGGAAGCCCGCCAGGACACCGTGCGCGTTGGCGTACCGTCCGTACTGGTTAGCCGTTTCCTGACCGGTGCGCCTACTGTTCTCATCGCCTGGTTTGTTTCCGGCTTTATTTACCAATAAGAGGCACTCAAAAATGACCGTGATTTATCAGACCACCATCACTCGAATCGGCCAGAGCGCCCCGGATGCGCTTTGCGACCAGATGCTGATTACCTTTCGTGAAGGCGCGCCTGCGGATATCGAAGAGTTTTGCTTCATTCATTGCCACGGCGAGCTAAATGGTGCCCTACAAGCGGGTATCCAGTTTGAACTGGGCCAGCATCGCTACCCGGTCACTGCCGTTGGCAGCGTGGCAGAACTGAATTTGCGCGAACTGGGGCATATCACCCTGCGCTTCGACGGACTAAGTGAAGCAGAATTTCCCGGCACCGTACACGTTGCGGGGCCTGTGCCGGACGATATCGCGCCGGGCTGTATTTTGAAGTTTGTTGCTTAAGATTGAAGGAGAAAGAAATGAATCAAGTTGCCGTTGTCATTGGTGGAGGTCAGACCCTGGGGGCATTCCTTTGCCGTGGGCTTGCGACAGAAGGATACCGCGTCGCGGTGGTGGATATTCAAAGCGATAAAGCCGCCAACGTAGCGCAGGAAATTAACGCCGAGTTTGGCGAAGGTACCGCGTATGGTTTTGGCGCTGATGCCACCAGCGAACAGAGCGTGCTGGCGCTGTCACGCGGCGTGGATGAAATATTCGGTCGCGCTGACCTGCTGGTTTACAGTGCGGGCATCGCCAAAGCGGCGTTTATCAGCGACTTTGAGCTCGGTGATTTCGACCGCTCGCTGCAAGTTAATCTGGTCGGCTACTTCCTCTGCGCACGTGAATTCTCACGCCTGATGATCCGCGATGGCGTTCAGGGGCGCATTATCCAGATCAACTCCAAATCGGGGAAAGTGGGCAGCAAACACAATTCAGGCTATAGCGCGGCAAAATTTGGCGGCGTGGGTTTAACCCAGTCACTGGCGTTGGATCTGGCGGAATACGGGATCACTGTTCATTCGCTGATGCTCGGCAATCTGCTGAAATCACCGATGTTCCAGTCGTTATTACCGCAGTATGCCACCAAACTCGGCCTCAAGCCGGACCAAGTGGAACAGTACTACGTTGATAAGGTCCCGCTTAAGCGCGGCTGCGATTATCAGGACGTGCTGAACATGCTGCTGTTTTATGCCAGCCCGAAAGCCTCTTACTGTACCGGGCAGTCCATCAACGTGACCGGCGGTCAGGTGATGTTCTGATTTTTACTGCCGGGTGGCACACTCGCGACGTCACCCGGCAACATCAAAGGAGAACAATATGGTTTCCGCACTGATTACCGTCGCCGCTATTGCCTGGTGCATGCAACTGGCGCTGGGTGGCTGGCAAATTTCCCGTTTTAATCGGGCATTCGATAAGCTCTGCCAGCAGGGTCGGGTCGGCGTGGGTCGTTCCGGAGGTCGTTTTAAACCGCGCGTGGTAGTCGCCATCGCGCTGGATGAACAACAGCGGGTAACTGATACGTTATTTATGAAAGGTCTTACTGTATTCGCCAGACCCGGCAAAATTGCCACAATAATGGGCAAACATCTTGATGATTTACAGCCTGATGTGATCTTTCCCCATGATCCGTTATCGCAGAATGCACTATCATTGGCGCTTAAACTGAAACATGGGTAATTTCGTTGTGAATGCTATTAGCTTGCGAAATTATCATTTTGCAACTTATACATAAGTCAGGGTAATCACGCCTATGAAACCTCGTCAGCGTCAGGCTGCCATACTGGAGCACCTGCAAAAGCAGGGAAAATGCTCGGTTGAAGAACTGGCCCACTACTTTGACACCACCGGCACGACCATTCGCAAAGACTTGGTCATTCTGGAGAATGCCGGAACCGTCATTCGTACCTATGGCGGTGTAGTATTAAACAAAGACGAATCTGACCCGCCCATCGATCACAAAACGCTAATCAACACGCATAAAAAAGAGCAAATTGCCGAAGCCGCCGTCCGTTATATTCACGACGGTGACTCGATCATTCTGGACGCGGGAAGTACCGTTTTGCAGATGGTGCCAATGCTCACCCGCTTTAGTAACATCACCGTGATGACCAACAGCCTACACATTGTTAACGCTCTTTCGGAACTGGACAACGAGCAAACCATCCTGATGCCCGGCGGGACCTTTCGCAAAAAATCTGCGTCATTTCACGGTCAACTGGCAGAAAACGCCTTTGAGCAGTTCAGCTTTGATAAACTCTTCATGGGCACCGACGGCATCGATCTCAATGCAGGTGTGACCACGTTTAATGAGGTGTTTAGCGTCAGCAAAGCGATGTGCAATGCCGCTCGCGAAGTGATTCTGATGGCTGATTCGTCAAAATTCGGGCGCAAGAGCCCCAATGTTGTATGCAGTCTGGAAAGCGTCGACAAGCTGATTACCGATGCGGGCATCGACCCCGCGTTTCGTCAGGCGCTGGAAGCAAAAGGGATTGAAGTGATCATAACCGGAGAAACCAATGAGTGATGCACTACTGAACGCGGGCCGTCAGACATTAATGCTGGAGCTACAGGAAGCCAGCCGACTGCCAGAGCGACTGGGCGATGATTTTGTCCGTGCCGCCAATACTATCATCCACTGCGAAGGCAAAGTGGTTGTTTCCGGTATTGGCAAATCCGGCCATATTGGCAAAAAAATTGCGGCAACCCTCGCCAGTACCGGCACGCCCGCTTTTTTTGTGCATCCAGCGGAAGCACTGCACGGCGACTTAGGCATGATTGAAAGCCGCGACGTAATGCTGTTTATCTCCTACTCTGGCGGCGCGAAAGAGTTGGACCTCATCATTCCGCGCCTGGAAGACAAATCCGTCGCCCTACTGGCAATGACTGGAAAACCGACCTCACCACTAGGCCTGGCGGCCAAAGCCGTATTGGATATTTCCGTTGAGCGAGAAGCCTGCCCGATGCGTCTGGCACCGACCTCCAGCACCGTTAACACCCTGATGATGGGCGATGCGCTGGCAATCGCCGTCATGCAGGCGCGCGGTTTTAACGAAGAAGATTTTGCTCGTTCTCATCCGGCCGGTGCGCTGGGTGCTCGTCTGTTAAACAAGGTACACCACCTGATGCGCCGCGACGACGCCGTACCACAGGTGACACTCACCACCAGTGTCATGGACGCCATGCTGGAACTGAGTCGCACCGGCCTGGGGCTGGTGGCGGTCTGCGACGAGCAGTCTCTGGTTAAAGGCGTCTTTACCGATGGCGACCTGCGCCGCTGGCTGGTCGGTGGTGGGGCGCTCACCACTCAGGTTAGCGAAGCGATGACCCGTAATGGCGTCACGCTGCAAGCACAGAGCCGCGCGATTGACGCCAAAGAGATCCTGATGAAGCGCAAAATAACTGCCGCACCGGTGGTGGATGAAAACGGCAAACTCACTGGCGCGATTAACCTGCAAGATTTCTATCAGGCGGGCATCCTCTAATCCTTCAGCCCCAGACGTTTCGCCAGCCGGTGCAAGTTGGCGACGTCTGTTTCCAACGCCCGCGCGCTTGCCGCCCAGCTATGATTGTTCTGCGCCAGCGCACGGCGGATCATCTCCCGCTGGAATGACTCCGTTGCTTCACGCAGATTGTGATTCAGTGGGATCTCAGCAATGACTTCGGCTTCAGCTTGCGACGTATGCGCCTCTTCCTGTAAGGCAAAATGTTGCGGCTCCAGCACCACTTCATCCCCTGCCCTTGTCGCCCTTGCCAGCACCACTGCACGATGAATAGCATGCTCAAGTTCACGGACGTTTCCGGGCCAGCCGTAGTTCAGCAGATGAGTTCGTGCCCCAGGGCTGAGCACCACGCGGGAAAGCCCCAGCCGCAGCCGGCACTGTTCGCAGAAATACCCTGCCAGCAACACGACATCGTCACCGCGCTCACGCAGCGGTGGCACCGAAAGCGGAAAAACGCTCAGACGGTGGAAAAGGTCGGCACGGAAATTTCCGGCCAGCACCTCTTCACGCAAATCACGGTTGGTGGCCGCCAGCACACGGACATCCACACGCAGACTGCGATCGTCACCTACACGCTGAATATCACCGTACTGCAACACGCGCAGCAGCTTGGCCTGTAGCGCCAGTGACAGCTCGCCAATCTCATCCAGAAACAGCGTGCCGTTGTCTGCCATTTCAAACTTGCCGCTACGATTACTGATGGCGCCGGTAAATGCCCCTTTCACATGACCAAACAGTTCGCTTTCCGCCACGCTTTCCGGTAATGCGGCGCAGTTGAGGTACACCAGTGGGTTCACCGCGCGCGGCGAACCTTCATGAATCGCTTTCGCCACCAGTTCTTTCCCGGTTCCCGTTTCGCCACTGATTAGGACGTTAAGATCGGAGCCTGCCACAATCTCAATCTCTTTTTTCAGCTGCATCATATTGGGCGACAAGCCAATCATTTGCGTTTCTGCCACCTGCTCAAAGGCGGTGGACGACCCCGGCAGCATATTCTGGCTTTCCAGTTGTTCAATCAGCAGTGCATTGCTCAGCGCACCCGCAGCCAGTGCGGCAATCAGTCTAAGTTCTTCATCACTGAACACATCGAACTGGTCAGGTTCCATGCCATCCAGCGTTAACGCCCCGATCAGGTTTTGCCCGGCAAACAGTGGCAACCCGATGCAGGCATGGACCTTCAGGCTCTCCTGGCCAGGGATAAGCCCATCATAAGGATCGGGCAAATCGCTGTCGGCAGGAAAACGCACCACATCCCCGGCACGGGCAATCGCTTCCAGACGCGGATGCCCCTCCAGCGTAAAGCGTCGGCCGAGAACGTCCTGCGCCAGGCCATCTATTGCCAACGGAATAAACTGTCGGGATTCGTAGCGCAGCAGCGCCGAAGCATCACACTCCAGCACCTGACGCAGGGTGGTAATCAGGCGTTGAAAACGATCCTGATGCCCAATACCGCGTTGTAATTCAATGGCGATGCCCGCCAGTACATCAACTGAAAAGCTCATGACTACCTCATTGTCATTTTGACAATTCATATTGTCATATTGACAATAAATAACATAGTCATTTTGACTACCATTTTTAGGGCGTAAAAATTAAAACTTTATAAATCAAATAAATAAAAAACTGGCACGCAACCTGCAATAAGCAAAACATCTTTTTTGAAAAACGCTGAATTAATTGAGGTTGCTATGTCTATTCTGGTTAAAAATAACATTCATTGGGTTGGCCAACGTGACTGGGAAGTGCGTGATTTCCACGGAACCGAATACAAAACGCTGCGCGGCAGCAGCTACAATAGCTATCTTATCCGTGAAGAAAAAAATGTCCTGATAGATACAGTAGACCACAAGTTTAGCCGCGAATTCGTGCAGAATCTGCGCAGTGAAATTGACCTGGCGGATATTGACTACATCATCATCAACCATGCCGAAGAAGACCATGCCGGTGCGCTGACCGAGCTGATGTCCTGCATCCCGGACACCCCGATTTACTGCACCAATAACGCCATTGATTCCATCACTGGTCACCACCACCACCCGGAATGGAACTTTAACGTCGTAAAAACCGGTGACTCACTGGATATCGGTAACGGCAAGCAGTTGATCTTCGTTGAAACGCCGATGCTGCACTGGCCCGACAGCATGATGACCTACATGACCGGCGATGCGGTTTTGTTCAGTAACGACGCTTTTGGTCAGCACTACTGTGATGAACGCCTGTTCAATGATGAAGTTGACCAGACGGAGCTGTTCGAACAATGCCAACGCTACTACGCCAACATCCTGACCCCATTCAGCCGTCTGGTGACGCCGAAAATCACCGAAATTCTCGGCTTCAATTTACCGGTCGATATGATTGCCACCTCCCACGGTGTGGTATGGCGCGACAACCCAACGCAGATCGTTGAGATGTACCTGAAATGGGCGGCGGATTATCAGGAAGATCGCATCACCATTTTCTATGACACCATGTCCAATAACACCCGCATGATGGCCGATGCGATTGCCCAGGGCATCAACGAAGTTGACCCGAACGTGGCGGTGAAAATCTTTAATGTCGCCCGCAGCGATAAGAACGAAATCCTGACTAACGTCTTCCGCTCTAAAGGCGTGCTGGTTGGTACCTCCACGATGAACAACGTGATGATGCCGAAAATCGCTGGTCTGGTAGAAGAGATGACCGGCCTGCGTTTTCGTAATAAACGCGCCAGCGCCTTCGGTTCACATGGCTGGAGCGGCGGTGCGGTAGACCGTTTATCTACCCGTCTGCAGGATGCCGGTTTTGAGATGTCGCTGAGTCTGAAAGCGAAATGGCGCCCGGATCTGGACGCGCTGGAACTGTGCCGTCAACACGGCCGCGAAATTGCACGTCAGTGGGCACTTGCTCCGCTGCCTGAAACGACCGTGAAAGCAGCAACCAAAGAAGAGGAGTGTGCCTGTGCCGCCGCGGCTGCCGCTGACCTCGGCCCAAGCATGCAGTGCAGCGTGTGTCAGTGGATTTACGACCCAGCAAAAGGCGAACCGCTGCAGGACGTTGCACCAGGTACACCGTGGAGTGACGTACCGGACAACTTCCTGTGCCCGGAGTGTTCATTAGGCAAAGATGTCTTCGACGTACTGGCTACGGAGGCAAAATGAGCCGCGGAATTGTCATTATTGGTTCGGGCTTCGCCGCCCGCCAGTTAGTCAAAAATATCCGTAAGCAGGATACGACTATCCCGTTGATCCTGATTGCCGCTGACAGCATGGATGAGTACAACAAGCCCGATCTCAGCCATGTTATTAGCCAGGCACAGCGTGCCGACGATCTCACCCGTCAGTCGGCGGGAGAGTTTGCCGAACAGTTTAATTTGCGTCTGTTCCCACATACCTGGGTTACAGATATCGATGCCAATTCCCACGTAGTGAAAAGCCTGGACAAACAGTGGCAGTACGACAAGCTGGTGCTGGCAACGGGAGCTTCAGCCTTTGTACCGCCGGTTACCGGGCGTGAGTTAATGCTCACATTGAACAGCCAGCAGGAATATCGCGCCTGTGAAACACAATTGCGCGACGCCCAGCGGGTGCTGATTGTTGGTGGTGGCTTGATTGGCAGCGAGCTGGCGATGGATTTCTGCCGCGCCGGTAAAGCGGTAACGCTCATCGACAACGCCGCCAGCATTCTGGCCTCGTTAATGCCGCCAGAAGTCAGCAGCCGCTTGCAGCATCGTCTGACCGATATGGGTGTGCACTTGCTGCTGAAATCACAGTTGCAGAGCCTGGAGAAAACCAGCACCGGTATTCGCGCCACGCTCGATCGTAGCCGCAGCGTAGAAGTCGATGCGGTGATTGCCGCAACCGGCCTGCGTCCGGAAACGGCGCTGGCGCGTCGCGCTGGATTGAACATCAATCGTGGCGTCTGCGTCGACAGCTATCTGCAAACCAGCCACCCGGACATTTATGCGCTCGGCGACTGTGCTGAAATTAATGGTCAGGTCCTGCCGTTCCTGCAGCCGATTCAACTGAGTGCGATGTATCTGGCGAAGAACCTGCTCGGCGGCAACGCCCCGCTGAAGCTGCCAGCCATGCTGGTAAAAATCAAAACGCCTGAGCTGCCATTACACCTGGCCGGGGAAACCCAGCGTCGCGATCTGAACTGGCACATTGCGGCTGAAACAGAAGGTATGGTCGCCAGAGGAATGAACAGCGAAGGCCAACTGTGTGCCTTCGTGGTGAGCGAAGATCGGATGAAAGAGGCCTTTGCACTACTGAAAACGTTGCCCGTGTAAATCCATTGTTCCGTTGCTTGATTTATTAACCTCACGCACACGGATGTGCGTTGCCACTTGTCGGTATGCCCCGACTTGCTTTTCTTGCCCCGCCAGTCCCGGGGCTTTTTTTATTTTTGCGTCTGCGCCCGTGCCGCGGCAATCACGCCCTGCCCCAGCGACAATCCACCGTCGCCCGCCGGTAAACGCTGCGGGAACAGTAAGGTAAAATCATGCAGATAAAACGCCAGCCGGGCTGACAGCAAGCGGTTGTGCATCACGCCGCCGCTGAATACCAGCGTCTTAATCCCGCGTGCGGATGCGTGTTCGCGCATCAGGGTGGCAAAACCTCGCGCCAGCGCATCGTGAAAAGCCCAGGCGCGTTCAGGGCCCGTTGCCTGCCAGTTCAGCCACTGCTGCCAGAAAACCGCTAAATCCAGCTGGTTGTTGTTAAGCGGTATCGTAACCGGGTGTTCTACACCCGCGCACTGGGAAGCGAGCGTCTCCAGCGCACAGGCGGCCTCACCTTCATAACTCAGCGATTCCGGCGCGCAATGCAGCGCAGCGGCAACCGCATCAAACAAGCGCCCGCACGACGATGCCAGCGGAGCATTGATCCCCCGCTCGATGGCACGTGCCAGTACAATCCAGTTTTGTTGATGCAGTAGCGCCGTTTCCGGATAACGCTGCCAGTCAGGAACAAAGCGCAGAGACTGTGCCAGCAGGTTGCGCCACGGCTGTTTTGCCGCCAGATCGCCACCGACCAGCGCCACAGCGGGCAAGCCCCCGAGGTGTTCGCATTCACGATAATTAACCCGCAGACACTCACCGCCCCACAGTGCGCCATTTTCGCCCATGCCGATACCATCCAGCGTCAGGGCAATCACATCCCCGCCATTCAGCGGCCAGCCATGTTCGGCCAGGCACGCCGCAGCATGCGCATGATGATGCAGCACCGTTTCAACTGGCAACTCCATCTCACGGGCCCACTGACTGGAAACGTAGCCGGGATGCGCATCGCAGACGATACGCTGCGGCGTAAAATCATAAATAGTCTGGATCAGATGCAACGCATCTCGCCACTGATTTTGAATGCCATCATCACTGAGATCGCCCAGATGCTGGCTGATAACCGCCTGTTCACCGCGCACCAGGCAGAAGGTATTTTTCAGATCCGCGCCTAAACACAGCATCGGTTGCACGTCACGAAAACCCGGCGGCAGTGCGACCGCATCCGGCACGTAGCCCCGAGAGCGGCGCAGCATTTCTCCACTTTCTCGCACCACAGAGTCATCCATACGCTGCACAATCTCGCGGTTATGCAGCAGGAAACCATCGGCAATCTCACCTAAATCTTCCAGCGCCTGCGCATTGGTAATGGCTGGTGGCCTGCCGCTAAGGTTGCCGGAGGTCATCACCAGTGGGCAATTCATCTCTTGTAAGAGCAAATGCTGTAACGGATTCGCTGGCAGCATGACGCCAACTTCCGTTAACCCTGGTGCAATTCCCTCACTGAGCGAAACCACATATTTTTTATTCACCAGCACGATTGGCGCGGCAGGAGTTGTCAGCAAACGCCGTGCGGCTTGCGGTAGCCCGTCGTCCCCCGGCAGCATCACCGCCAGCGGTTTAGCCGGGCGATGTTTGCGCAGCCTGAGCATCGCCACGGCATTGTCGTTACGCGCGTCGCAAACCAGATGAAATCCACCAATACCTTTGATGGCCACAATACCGCCCGCTTTCAGCAACGTAACCGCAGCCTGCAGCGCCTCTTCTTTCTCCACCCGCAGATCTGCGCTTATCCATTCAAGATGCGGGCCACACGCCGGACAGGCGACAGGCTGCGCATGAAAGCGACGGTCATATGGATCGCGATATTCCACTTCGCATTGTGGGCACAGCGGGAATGAGGCCATGACGGTAAACGGACGGTCATATGGCATTGCGCGAATAATAGTGAAGCGTGGGCCGCAGTGGGTGCAGTTGATGAAAGGATAACGATAGCGGCGTTCGCCGGGGGTGTTCATTTCAACAAGACAGTCGGGGCAGGTTGCGGCATCGGGTACGATTTGCGTGTTCATCGTGCCGCCAGCGCTTTGGCGAATAGAGAAATCGGCAGGCTGCTGCATCCAGACAAACGGTTCGCTCTCGACGCTGTCAATCCGCGCCAGCGGCGGGCAATGCTGATGCAGTTCGGCAATAAATTGCGATGCGTTTTCGAGCAAACGCACAACCACCCCGTCGCCGTCGTTACAGACGTCGCCATGCAGCTGTAGTCGCTGCGCCAGTTGCCAGACAAAGGGCCGAAACCCAACGCCCTGTACTTTACCGCGAATGCGCAGCTCTACGCCGGAGTGGTTGTTTAGTGTCATGATGAATTCCCGCGCTCATGTATCCCTGAAATATCCGGTACGTATTTTACGCGGATTTTTAGCAATCAGAACAGTAAAGATGCGGTGGAATCCAGCGCCGCACGACGGCGTTTTTCCGCGCTCAGTTGCTCAAGTTTATTACGATCAACATAAATCAGGGCATGCGTCGGGCAGACTTCCATACAGGCAGGACCCGCTTCACGATGGTGGCACAGGTCACATTTATTGGCTTCGGCTTTTTCCGCACGTACGTTCAGACCTGCGCCGCTATTACGAATAACCGGACGAACAACGACTTCCATTGCGCCGTAAGGGCAAGCAACCACGCAGGTTTTACAACCAATGCAGCGTTCCTGCATTACGTGGACAAAGCCTTTATCGCGGCTAATCGCACCATTCGGACAGACGTTGGCGCACGGCGCATCTTCACACTGACGGCACAACGTCGCGGTAGAGACGTTAACGCCTTTGATCACGTGAATGCGCGGTAAAAAGGTTTCAGGGGTCAGCGATGCGCAGTCCTGGTTATCCTGGTGTGATACCACGCAGGCCACTTCACAGGTACGGCAACCAATGCATTTATTGGCGTCTGCAATGATGAAACGGTTCATCAAATTCTCCAGCAATGACAGATTATCTGCCGAAGCATTCATAAATCGTGCCAGAATTTAATGCGCTGTTATTAAAGGGTTTTTATTTCAGATGTTCTCGGGTTTGCGTGTCATCGTCACTAGTGACGATGACAAATGACAGCATCAGCGCGAAAGTGACGGCGCAAGAGAAGCGCGAGGGATAAGTTCGCCGGTAAAGGTTTTCTCTGGCGTAAATGCTCCGCCGTCCAGCATAAAGATCAGCCGACCTATGGTTTCCTGGACCATCTCCGTTACCGGGATTTTAACGCTGGCAAGCGCCGGGACCATGTATGGCGCAAGGGCAATATCATCGAAACCAATCACCGACACCTGCGCGGGAATATTGATGCCCTGCTCGTTCAACTGCTTCATCGCCCCAATCGCCATGTCATCATTGCTGGCCACCAGCGCGGTAAAGCTTGCCTTACGTGAAAGCAAGGTTTTAACACCTTCAGCTCCGCAAACCGGCGTCCATTTCCCGTTAACAATCAAATCATTATTTACAGAGATGCCATGATGCACCAGCGCGTCCTTATAACCAGAGAGTCGCTCCACGCCGGTAGGTGAATCCATCGAGCCGGTAATAAAAGCAATCTCGGTATGCCCGGCGCTAATCAATTGCGTGACGGCGTTAAAGCTGGTTTGCTTTTGATCACACCAGACGCAGTGACTGCTATTTTTACGCAGACGTCGGTTAAGTACCATAATCGGCTGGGCGTGCGCATCGATAATATCGTCTATATCATCGACGTTGAGAAAACGCGGGTAGATCATGATCGCATCACAACGCAGGTCGAGCAGATATTGAATCGCCTGGCGTTCTTCCTCAGCGCTGTGTTTGCCGTCAGCAAGCAAAAGCTGACGTCCCTTATCCTCCGCCATACGCGCGGCATGGAACAGCAACTCGCTAAAATAGACGCCGTGGTACAGGGTGTTGGTCACGACCAGGCCCAGCGTCTGCGTGCTCTTCGCCGCCAGGCTGCGCGCCAGCAAATTGGGACGATAGCCACTCTCTTCAATGGCCTGGAACACGCGGTCTTTGGTCTCCTGACTGACGTAGCCGTTCCCCGAAAGCACCCGGGAAACCGTCGCTTTCGACACGCCAGCACGCTTCGCCACTTCCAGCATCGTGGTCATATTACTCATCCCTTTTCACTCAATGTGTCGCAGTGTACTGCACCGTTTCGCCGCTGTCCTTGCTGCTAAATCGCAGGATGCCATATCTGGTGATCGTAGTCACAATTATAAAAAACGATCAAAATTAAATCTTGCCAAAAATGAATAAAATAAACATGATTTTATGAAACCGGTTTCCTATCAATGTTTCATCATGACAGAAATGAGACAAAAATAAACGGCAAGACATTACCTACCCTACTGATAAAACAGGATTAAATCCGATGTCTAAGAATTATGCAGCGCTGGCGCGCTCGGTTGTGACGGCTCTGGGCGGCGTCGAGAACATCACCGCAGTGACACACTGCATGACCCGCCTGCGTTTCGTGATCAAAGATGATTCGCAGGTCGACAGCGCTACGCTGAAAACGCTCAATGGCGTGCTCGGCGTGGTGCGTAACGACAATCAGTGCCAGGTGATTATTGGTAATACCGTGTCACAAGCATATCGCGAGGTTGTCGGCCTGCTGCCGGGCGATATGCAGCCCAGCGAACCCGCAGGCAAACCCAAACTAACGCTCAAGCGTATCGGTGCTGGGATCCTTGACGCGCTGATCGGCACCATGTCACCGCTGATCCCGGCGATTATCGGCGGATCAATGCTGAAACTGCTGGCGATGATCCTCGAAATGACCGGCATTCTGGAAAAAGGCTCTTCAACGCTAACCATCCTGACGGTAATCGGCGACGGCGCATTCTTCTTCCTGCCGCTGATGGTCGCCGCCTCGGCAGCCATTAAATTCAAAACCAATATGTCGCTGGCCATCGCGATTGCGGGCGTACTGGTGCATCCGAGCTTTATTGAGCTGATGGCAAAGGCCGCACAGGGTGAACACGTTGAGTTTGCGCTGATCCCGGTCACTGCGGTGAAATATACGTATACGGTGATCCCGGCGCTGGTCATGACCTGGTGCCTGTCGTACATCGAACGTTGGGTGGATCGCATCACCCCGGCGGTGACGAAAAATTTCCTTAAACCGATGCTGATCGTGCTGATCGCCGCCCCGCTCGCCATCGTCTTAATTGGCCCGATTGGCATCTGGATCGGTAGCGCTATCTCCGCGCTGGTGTATACCATTCACGGCTATCTGGGCTGGCTGTCGGTAGCCATCATGGGCGCACTGTGGCCGCTGCTGGTGATGACCGGCATGCACCGCGTCTTTACCCCCACCATTATTCAGACTATTGCCGAAACCGGTAAAGAAGGCATGGTGATGCCATCTGAAATCGGTGCCAACCTGTCGCTGGGAGGCTCTTCTTTAGCCGTCGCCTGGAAAACCAAAAACCCGGAACTGCGCCAGACGGCGTTAGCGGCAGCCGCCTCAGCCATCATGGCGGGAATTTCCGAACCGGCGCTGTACGGCGTGGCGGTGCGTTTGAAACGCCCGCTGATCGCAAGTCTTATCAGCGGTTTTATCTGCGGCGCCGTTGCCGGGATGGCCGGACTGGCAAGCCACTCGATGGCCGCACCGGGCCTGTTCACCAGCGTGCAGTTTTTCGACCCGGCCAATCCGATGACTATCGTTTGGGTGTTCGGCGTCATGGCGCTGGCGGTGGTGCTGTCGTTTGTCTTAACGCTGCTGCTCGGCTTTGAGGATATTCCCGTCGAAGATGCGGCCGCGCAGGCCAGAAAAAATCAGGCCGCGCAACCGGGCAATGTCAATGGAGCCAGCATCTGACTGGCAATAACTGAGGTTTACTATGTCTGTTTTTCCGCAAGGATTTTTATGGGGCGGCGCACTGGCCGCCAACCAGTCTGAAGGGGCGTACCGCGAAGGTGGAAAAGGGCTGACCACCGTGGATATGATCCCCCACGGCGAACATCGGATGCCGGTCAAACTGGGTCAGGAAAAACGCGTTCAACTGCGCGATGACGAGTTTTATCCCAGCCATGAGGCGATCGATTTTTATCATCGCTATAAAGAGGATATCGCCTTGATGGCGGAAATGGGGTTTACGGTGTTTCGTACCTCAATTGCCTGGAGTCGGCTCTATCCGAACGGGGACGAACTCGCCCCCAATCAGGAAGGCATCGATTTTTATCGTTCTGTTTTTACCGAATGTAAAAAGTACGGCATTGAGCCGTTGGTCACGCTGTGCCACTTCGATGTGCCGATGCACCTGGTCACCGAGTACGGCTCCTGGCGTAATCGCAAAATGGTGGAATTTTTTACCCGCTACGCCCGTACCTGCTTTGAGGCCTTTGACGGTCTGGTGAAATACTGGCTGACCTTCAATGAAATCAACATCATGCTACACAGTCCTTTTTCCGGCGCGGGGCTAGTGTTTGAAGCAGGTGAAAACCAGGATCAGGTGAAATACCAGGCCGCGCACCACGAACTGGTTGCCAGCGCGCTGGCGACCAAAATCGCCCACGAAATCAATCCGCGCAACCAGGTTGGCTGCATGCTGGCGGGTGGAAACTTCTACCCCTACTCGTGCAAACCTGAGGATGTATGGACCGCACTGGAAAAAGACCGTGAAAACCTGTTCTTTATTGATGTACAGGCGCGCGGGGCTTATCCCTCCTATTCAGCCCGCGTATTCCGTGAAAAGGGCGTGGTGATAGAAAAAGCCCCGCACGATGACGAGATCCTGAAAAACACCGTCGATTTTGTCTCCTTCAGCTATTACGCCTCGCGCTGCGCCTCAGCAGAAATGAACACCGGCAATACCAGCGCCGCTAACGTGGTGAAGTCGCTGCGCAATCCGTACATTGAAGCCAGTGAATGGGGCTGGGGCATTGACCCACTGGGTCTGCGCATCACCATGAACATGATGTACGACCGCTACCAGAAACCGCTATTTTTGGTGGAAAACGGCCTGGGGGCGAAAGATGAACCAGACGCCAACGGTGAGATCAATGACGACTACCGCATCCGCTATTTACGCGAGCACATTCGCGCCATGGCAGACGCCATCGAAGACGGTGTGCCGCTGATGGGTTATACCACCTGGGGCTGTATTGATCTGGTCTCCGCCTCCACCGGCGAAATGAGTAAACGCTACGGTTTTGTCTATGTGGATCGCGATGATGCCGGCAACGGAACGTTAGCGCGTACCCGTAAGAAATCATTCTGGTGGTACAAAAAAGTGATCGCCAGTAATGGGGCCGATCTGGACTGATCGTCGGGCCGGGTGGCGCTTGCTATCCGGCCCGCATATTGGACCTGCCACGAACTTTTAGCTCACCCTTTCCGTTTCATTTTTTACATTCTTTTTTCTGGATCGTCATTCCATTCTGCGATTTGCTGTCGGGCATTTTTACTGGCATTTTATTCAGTAGTTTTTACTTATCATCGTTCGTAACAAGGAAACGTTCATGCCTACTGATAATGCCCAAACAACAATGATTATCTCCAAACCCGTGCGTCGTTTAAGAGTGGGTTATGTCAGAAGACGCTACGAAGATCGCCACACCGGATTCACCCTGCGAATCAGTCGGCACGCCTCATTAACGCTCAATGGCGACTGGCTGGAACAGGCGGGATTCCCTACCGGCACGGCGGTGAATGTTTCGGTAATGCAGGGGAAATTAATTATTGAGCAGGTGGCCGAGTAACGGCGGGTGTATGGGAGAAACTGGCCGGATGCCGCACGTGGCTGACATCCGGCGCAGACAGAGCTTACTCTTCTGGCGCGTCTAACTCAGCAAATCCGCCATGGCCTTCCCAACCGGCTAATCGCTGATACACGGTCTCTACTGCCTCTTTGATTGGCTGCGTCATCGGGTAATAGAAACCGACAATATCCGGTTGAATGCCGAGGAATATCACCTCGCCAACGTCGTCTTTCAGCTGCTCTACCAAATAGTTCAGCGGCATGTTGTGGGTGGTCATCATGAACATCTCGGCAATATCATCGGGATCGATAATGCGGATCTCACCGGGGTTGAGGCCCATGTCGGTGGCATCAACAATCAGCAGGCGTTCCGGGCGCAGTTCACGGATCGCTACGATGTCATTTTCCGGCGCGCTTCCGCCGTCAATGACCACCCAGTTGCCTTTAGGATCTGCGGCGCACATTTCTGCCAGTAGCGGACCTGCTCCGTCGTCACCCATCATGCTGTTGCCGACACACAATAAAACGTCAGTCACGGTGTCTCCTCACCATCAGATAGATGGCACTTTCCTGATGAATGTCATGCAGCATGCTGAGCATCAGTTTGCTCCATTCCCGCTGCTGTGGTGTCTGCACGGCAAGCGCGTCATCAAACGCGCGCGCCAGCATCTGCACATGGTTAAAATCGATAACGATCTCGCCATACTTCGGCACGCCTTCCATCTTACGACGGGCTTCGCTTCCTTCGGCAAGTGTGGCAATCCACGCCAGATAATCATCCCACGGGCAGGTTAACGCCGCTTCCAGGCAGTCGATGATCCCGAGGTGGTGACCAATCGCCAGGCTGTAATAGACAACCTGCTGCGCCTCGGCGGGCGTTGCATCGTTCTCATCAATAAACTTACGGCTCAGTTGACTGAACACCACCGTTTCACTCATCGGATACGCGCCTCTTCTACAACATGATTAAGGTGCGTGACGATCTCGGTCAGACGCGGATCGTTTTCCGCTTCCAGCCAGCGCGCCACCTGATGCTCACCCTGTCCTAACTGCGTCATATAATCATCGGCAATCTGGCGACCATAGCGATAGCCCGCCAGACGGCGCGCTTCACGATCGACCTTCACGCGCAGCGGCTGAACCATATCCGGATGCAGAATTTCAGCGGGCTGCGCATCCAGTTCGCCTGGCGCACGCGCGTGAATTTTTTGTTCCAGCAGGCCAAGCGCCATCGCAAAGCCATACAGCGTGGCGGCTGGCGTCGGTGGGCAACCAGGAATATACACATCCACCGGTACTATTTTGTCGGTGCCGCCCCATACGCAGTATAAGTCGTGAAAGATACCGCCGCTGTTACCGCAGGCCCCGTAGGAAATACAAATTTTCGGATCCGGGGCAGACTGCCAGGCACGCAGTGCCGGAGAACGCATCGCACGGGTTACCGCACCGGTAAACAGCAGAATGTCCGCGTGACGCGGCGACGGAACCACTTTGATACCAAAACGTTCGGCGTCAAACAGCGGAGACAGCGTGGCGAAAATTTCGATTTCGCAACCGTTGCAGCCACCGCAGTCGACGCGGTAAACGTACGCTGAACGCTTGATGCTTTTCAGCAATGACGCTTTCATGCTGGCAATGGATTCATCCACGGTCATCGGCACCGGAATTCCGTTGGCATCACGTGGGCCTAATAAATTGCTCATCAGCTGGCCTCTTTCATATGGCGAGTCAGTTCAATACGGTCAGACGGCACCAGGCATTTCTGGCGCTTACAGTCCGGGCAGGTCTCAAAGCCTTCACGGTGATTTTCCGCACGGGAATCACCGTTGTGTTTAAGCAGCGCAATGGCGTAATCGATCTCTTTTTGCACTGCAAAAGGACGCTTGCAGACGCGGCAGTTACACAGCGCAAAACGAGACTGCTGCAGGAAATCTTCTTTCTTCCATACCGCCAGCTCATATTCCTGCGACAGCTTAATCGCCGCTGTCGGGCAGACTTCTTCGCAGCGACCGCAGAAAATGCAGCGTCCCAGGTTAAACTGCCAGGCCAGCTCATTGGTGACCAGGTCGGTTTCGACCGTCAGCGCATTGGACGGGCACGCATTCACACAGGCTGCGCAGCCAATACACTGCTGCGGATTGTGTTCCGGTTTGCCACGGAAATTTTTATCGACCGCGATAGGCTCCAGCGGATACGACGACGTTGGCGCCCCGGTTTTGATGACTTTTTTGATAAAGGTAAACATGGCGATTCCTTATTTCAGCGGCGAGTTTTTACGCTCGATGCTGTAGCGCTCAAGTTCTTTGTACGGCACGACTTTGCTTTTCTTCTTACGCACATCAACCACGGTCATGCGGTCAGTACAGGAGTAGCAAGGATCGAGGCTACCGATAATCAGCGGGGCATCGGAGACGGTGTTACCGCGCAGCATGTAACGCAACGTCGGCCAGTTCGCATAGGTGGCCGCACGGCAGCGCCAGCGATACAGCTTCTGGTTGTCGCCGGTCATACTCCAGTGGATGTCATCGCCACGCGGTGCTTCGGCAAAACCCAGTGCGAAACGGTGCGGAATGTAGGTGAAGCCTTCCACCGCCAGTGGGCCGCCAGGTAAGTTATCGAGGCCGAAGTCAATCATGTTCAGTGCGGTGTAAACTTCATTGATACGCACTTTCAGGCGAGAAATCACGTCACAGCCTTGTTCACTGTGCACTTCCATCGGCAGTAGACCATAGCCGACAAACGGGTGATCGGCGCGGGTATCACGAGCATGACCGCTGGCGCGAACCATTGGACCAACGTTACTGAAGTCACGGGCGATTTCAGGATCCAGACGACCAATGCCGACAGTACGCTGTTCCATGTTCGGCGTGCTGAGCAGCATATCGACCAGTTCCTGCACGTCGCGACGCATTTGCTGAGCCAACTGACGGGTCTGAATCATATCGTCTTTCAGCAGGTCACGACGGATGCCGCCGATCAGATTCAGACCGTAGGTTTTACGCGCCCCAGTGAGGATCTCCGCCATCTTCATGGACGTTTCACGCACGCGGAAGAACTGCATGAAACCGGAGTCAAAGCCGGTAAAGTGGCAGGCGAGGCCAAGGTTCAGCAGGTGCGAATGCAGACGTTCAACTTCGAGCAGAATGGCGCGGATCATCTGCGCGCGTTCCGGCACCACAATCCCCATCGCATTTTCCACGGAGGTGGTGTACGCGGTGCTGTGGGCAAAGCCGCAAATGCCGCACACGCGATCCGACAGGAAGGTGACTTCGTTGTAACCCATACGGGTTTCCGCCAGCTTTTCCATGCCACGATGGACATAGAACAGACGGTAGTCGGCATCGATGATATTTTCGCCATCAACAAACAGACGGAAGTGGCCCGGTTCGTCGGAGGTCACGTGCAGCGGGCCAATCGGCACCACATTGTTTTTCTTGTCACCCAGTTCGTTGATGAACTCGTAGGTTTCGGCATCAGTGGTCGGCGCGGGGCGCTGACGGTAATCCATGCTGTCTTTACGCAGCGGATAGAGTTCATCCGGCCAGTCATCCGGCAGTACCAGACGGCGTTCATCTGGTAAACCAACCGGGATCAAACCGTACATGTCGCGCACTTCACGCTCGCCCCAGACGGCGGCCGGTACGCGCGGCGTAACGGACGGGAACTCCAGTTTATTGGCATCGACTTCTACGCGGACGGTGATCCAACACTTGGTGCCCTGCTCCATCGACATCACGTAGTAAACGGCATAATGGCCGCACAGCTGGCGTTCGTCGTTACCAAACAGTACCGACAACCAACCACCCTGTTTGTAGTACAGGAACTCAACCACTTCCGGCAGGTAGTTCACCTTCACGGTGATGGTCAGCTGATCTTTGGTCTGCCAGCCTTCATCCAGCACCACACCCGGGAAGGCCTGGTGCAGAGCGGCGAGATATTGTTGACCTACTTTTTCTTCAGACATGTTCAAACTCTCTTAAATCACGCCACCAGCAAGGAGACGAATGCTAAAAACGCAAACCCAAAACCAGCCCAGGTCACGCGTGAAGTGGCGCAAAAACGCAGACGCGCCATGCTGTTTTCGAACAGGGCGATGATCAGCACGCCAAGGACCAGCTTAACGACGGCAATCACCAGCGCCAGCAGCAGTCCACCTGCGGTAAAGGTTTCCATCTGGCCCCACGGCAGGAACACGCCGACGAACATTTGCAAAACGACCAGTTGCTTGAGGCTGATGCCCCACTTGAGCACCGCAAAACCGCTGCCGCTGTATTCGGTCAGCGGACCTTCCTGCAGCTCCTGTTCTGCTTCTGCCAGATCGAACGGCAGTTTGCCCATTTCGATAAAAGTGGCAAAAGCGCAGGCGCACAGCGCCAGAACCAGCGGGATGCTATACGCGGCAGGCCAGTGATAAACGGTATCGGCAATATTGCTGATGTGAGTCGAACCGGCAACCTGCGCCGCCACCCACAGTCCCAACAGCAGAATCGGCTCCACCAGCACGCCGAGCATCGCTTCACGGCTGGCGCCGATGGCGGTGAACGGACTACCGGTATCCAGACCAGCGATAGAGAAGAAGAAGCGGGCAATGGCGAACAGGTAAATCAAGGTGATCAGATCACCCAGTTGCGGCAGCGGTGAGCCAACGGTCACCACCGGCAGTGCGGTTGCGATAGTTAACATGACGCCAACCATCACAAACGGCGTCAGACGGAAGACCCAGCTGGAATCCGCAGGCGCAATGCTCTGACGACCCAGCAGTTTGATAATGTCACGGTATTCCTGCAACACACCCGGACCACGACGATTGTGCAAACGCGCACGCGCCACGCGGGTAATGCCGGACAGCAGCGGCGCCGCGGCAAACAACACCAGCGCCTGAATTAACGGATATAAAACACTCATTCTCAGGCTCCTCGTGAAACCACAATCACCACCAGCACCGCCAGCTCAATCAGCGCCAGGCGACGGAACAGCACCGGTGCAGCCGCATTCTGCCAGCCCGGAACCAGTGATACCGGGTTAAGCCATTTACGCAGTTTAAGCACCGGGGCAAAGGCTTCTTTAACCGGCATGGCAAAACCATGCGCGGTGATCACCATTGACTGCTCGTGATCGTAACCACACACCCACGCGGTACCGCGTGAACGCGACGGCAGACGGTTGCCTTTGAAAATCGCCATGATAATGAACGGCAGCAGCGGACACGCGATCAGCAGCAGTGTGATCATCGGCTGAGAAACAGTTGTATTCGCCGTTTCCAGCGGCAGCGGAACGGCAGCGGAGATCAGCGGCAACAGCCACGGAGCGGCAACGCCGCCAATCACGCAGCAGATAGCCAGCGCAACCACGCTCACGCCCATCAGGATTGGCGCGCAGCAGGCGTTTTCCGCTTCCTTTGTACGCGGTGCGCCGAGGAAGGTAACGCCATAGACTTTCGCCATACACATCACCGCCAGCGCGCCGGTAATCGCCAGACCGACGGCCAGCAACGGACCTAACAGACGACCAATAAATGCACCGCTGTTACCCAGTTTGAAGAAGGATTGGTAAATAACCCACTCACCGGCAAAACCGTTCAGCGGCGGCAGCGCGGCCATCGCCATCAGACCAACCAGCATCGCCAGAGAAATCACCGGCATACGTTTACCGATGCCGCCCAGTTTCTCGATATCACGATGACCGGTACGGAACCAGATGCTGCCTGCGCCCAAAAACAGGACGCTTTTGAACAGGCTGTGGTTGACCAAGTGGTACAGACCACCGGTCAGGCCGAGTGCTATCAGCGCCGGTTGATTAAGGGAAATACCGGTCACACCAGCCCCCAATCCCAGCAGGATAATGCCGATATTTTCCAGCGTGTGGTACGCCAGCAGACGCTGAATGTTGTGCTCCATCAGCGCATACAGACCGCCGACAAACGCGGTGATCATTCCCAGCACCAGCAACGTAACACCCCACCACAGCGGTGCATTACCGCCGAGCAGCGACAGGGACAGAATACCCAGCAGACCGACCTTCATCACCACGGTAGAGAACAGCGCCGCAGCAGGTGCACTGGCGTTGGCGTGTGCCTGTGGCACCCAACCGTGCAGCGGGATAATCCCGGCCAGCAAACCAAAGCCCGCCACGCCCAGCAGCCAGATATCTGCGCCGAGTGGCAATTGCTGGGTGCGCAGGTCGAGCAGACGCAGTTCCAGCGTACCGTAGCGCTGCCACACCAACCAGCAGGCGATTGCCAGCAGCAGCGTACCGATACGGCCCAGCGCAAACCACAGCTTGCCTTCTTTGCTGCAGCCCGTCAGGAATACCGCACACAGCGCCATGATTTCCGCCATCACCACCAGCGTGCCGAGGTTGCTGGCAACCACCGCGCATACCGCCGCCGCCATCAGCAGATTCACCAACAGGCCGTTAGCTTTGACCTGAGGATGACGGTGCCAGTCGATGTTGTACAGGCTGACAAACAGGCCGCACAGACCCAGTGTGATAAGCCAGATAGCGTTAAGCGGCGTCATTTGCAGACTGTGACCAATAAATGGCATCACACCGCTGACCGCCAGCCCATTAATAAGCACGCTAAAACCGGCAGCCGCCGTACACAAGCTGCCTACTGCACCGCCAACACCGGCGATCCAGCCGCTAAACGGTTTATGAAACGAAAACAGAAATGCCAGAACCGCCGCCGCCGTAAACCAGGCCACGCCGCTGTTAATCAGTGAAATTGCGCTCATTTTGCATCTCCACTCTGAGCCTGCTGAAACAAGGAGAGATCGCCGAAGTCGGTATTGAACGTCAGCTCACGCTTACGTTTGCTGGCGCGGGCGATATCCGTATTGCTCACCAGATGCAGGGCTTTCGTTGGGCACATGCGCACGCAGGCCGGACCTTGTTCATCGAAGCTACACAGATCGCATTTCACCGCAATGGCACGGACACCCGGAACCCAGTCCAGCAGGGTGCTGACGCGAGCGGGCGCAGGCGGAGCAGGAGGCGCTTTTGACGTATTGGCATTCGCCGGGATATGAAGCGGGCGGCTGCCGGAGAACTCAATGGCCCCAAACGGACAGGCGATCCCACACAGTTTGCAGCTCACGCACAGGCTTTCATTCAGCTGTACGGCGCCGTCGACACGGTTAATAGCATTGACCGGGCAAACTGTGGCACAAGGCGCATCTTCACACTGGTGGCAAAGCTGCGGTGCAGATTCTTTTTCATTTAGCATCACTTTCAGGCGCGGCATTGACTGCAGGCCATGCTGGCGATGTGTCTCTGAGCAGGCGGCTTCACACGTGTGGCAGCCGATGCAAAGAGTGGAGTCAGCAATTACAAAACGATTCACCAGGCATTCCTCAGGTGATAGTCATTTTTGACGAAAACATGTCTATCAAATGTCATTTTCGACATTTTTCGACATGCCCATTCCCTAAACCGTCGTGACGCAGCATACGCACCGCATCATGACTCAAGTGGGCACACCCGAGGTTCAAACCGGGCTATGTCCTTCTACCAGTTGGCTTAAATTCACTGGCATATTGTTTTCAACCGCGGTGTACAGGCTGTCGTAGACGCTGGCGATTTTTTCGAGATAGTGCTCCAGCACCTGTTCACGATCGCGGTTGCTGATACGCTCATCGACTTTGCCGTCGAGGGACAGTTGTGCCTGTGCAATCAACTGCTTATCTTCACCGTCTTTCGTTTCAACGTAGTACTCGATGGTATGGCTGTTAAAGCCGTCCGCCAGCGTGACGTAGATAACGAAGTGTTCAAACAGGACAAAGCACAGATCTTTGTCCGGCGCGCAGCTCATCGCATGATGCAAACGCGCTTTCGACAGGGTGATTCCCTGTACCAGCGAGTTGCAATAAATACGCCACTGGTCCTGTAGGCGACGGTGCCGTTCAGCGATGTAATCGGCTTTTTCGCTTATTTCCCAAATAGTCATGTCAGGTTACCCGTTTAGCAGAGACTGTCAGCTTTAAGCACGTTTCATGCCAACATTAAATGCCTTTAATTTCATTAAGATACAAAATCAAACAGTCGTGACGACATGTCATTTCGTCATCGTCGTCATTGTCACGGGTGAAAAAATTCAATCTGGCATGTTTTTTGCTTTTATAACGGCAACAACATGGGAGGCGATATGCACGAAATAACCCTCTGCCAACGGGCACTGGAATTGATTGAACAACAGGCCACACAACACGGTGCAAAACGGGTAACTGGGGTCTGGCTCAAAATTGGCGCATTTTCTTGCGTAGAAACCAGCGCTCTCGCCTTTTGTTTTGATCTGGTATGCCGTGGCACCCTTGCAGAAGGTTGTAAACTCCACCTCGAAGAACAAGAAGCCGAATGTTGGTGTGAAACTTGCCAGCAGTACGTCACATTGCTGACGCAGCGTGTGCGCCGTTGTCCGCAATGTCATAGCGATATGCTGAGAATCGTGGCCGATGACGGTCTGCAGATTCGACGAATTGAAATAGGCGATGCTGAAGATTAATAGATGCCGGATGGCGACTTGGCCATCCGGCAACAGATTTACTGTAAGTAAAAAAAGATCAGGAGTGAGCGATGTGTACGACATGTGGTTGCGCTGAAGGCAACCTTTATATAGAGGGTGATGAACATAACCCCCACTCGGCGTTTCGCAGCGCGCCATTTGCCCCGGCTGCTCGTCCGGCGCTGAATATTACCGGTGTAAAGACCTCCAATTTCACCCCAAGCCAAACTGAAGAAGGCGATTTACACTACGGTCATGGCGAAGCAGGTACCCACGCGCCTGGCATGAGCCAGCGCCGTATGCTGGAAGTGGAAATTGACGTGCTGGACAAAAACAACCGTCTGGCCGAGCGCAACCGCGCCCGCTTCGCCGCCCGTCAGCATCTGGTACTGAATCTCGTCTCCAGCCCAGGCTCTGGTAAAACGACGCTGTTGACCGAAACGCTGATGAAGCTGAAAGGCAGCGTGCCATGTGCGGTGATCGAAGGCGACCAGCAGACGGTGAACGATGCCGCCCGTATTCGCGCCACAGGCACCCCCGCCATCCAGGTGAACACGGGTAAAGGCTGCCATCTTGATGCACAAATGATTGCCGATGCCGCGCCGCGTTTACCGCTTGATGACAACGGTATTTTGTTTATCGAGAACGTCGGTAACCTGGTGTGCCCGGCGAGCTTCGATCTTGGCGAACGCCATAAAGTAGCGGTGCTTTCGGTCACCGAAGGCGAAGACAAGCCGCTGAAATACCCGCATATGTTTGCTGCCGCATCGCTGATGCTGCTCAACAAAGTCGACCTGCTGCCGTACCTCAATTTTGACGTTGAAAAGTGCATCGCCAGCGCCCGGGAAGTGAATCCAGAAATTGAAATCATCCTGATTTCCGCCACCAGCGGTGAAGGCATGGATCAATGGATATCCTGGCTGGAGACGCAGCGATGTGCATAGGTGTTCCGGGTCAAATCCGCACCATTGATGGCAACCAGGCCAAAGTCGACGTTTGCGGTATTCAGCGCGACGTCGACCTGACGCTGGTCGGTAGCTGTGATGAAAATGGCCAACCGCGTCTGGGCCAATGGGTCCTGGTCCACGTAGGTTTTGCCATGAGCATCATTAATGAAGCAGAAGCGCGCGACACGCTCGAGGCGCTGCAAAACATGTTTGACGTTGAGCCGGATGTCGGCGCGTTGCTGTATGGCGAGGAAAAATAATGCGTTTTGTTGACGAATACCGCGCACCGGAACAGGTGATGCAGTTGATAGATCACCTGTGTGAACGTGCCGCTCACCTCCCCTACACAGCTGAACGCCCGCTGCGCATTATGGAAGTGTGCGGTGGTCATACCCACGCTATCTTTAAATTCGGTCTTGACCAGTTGCTGCCCGAAAACGTCGAGTTTATTCATGGCCCCGGCTGCCCGGTTTGCGTGCTGCCGATGGGCAGAATCGACAGCTGCGTAGAGATCGCCAGCCACCCGGAAGTGATTTTCTGCACCTTCGGCGACGCCATGCGCGTCCCAGGAAAACAGGGTTCGCTGCTGCAAGCCAAAGCGCGCGGTGCAGATATCCGCATCGTCTATTCTCCGATGGATGCGCTGAAGCTGGCCGAGGAAAACCCGACCCGCAAAGTCGTGTTCTTTGGTCTGGGTTTTGAAACCACCATGCCAACCACCGCCATCACGCTTCAGCAGGCAAAACAGCGTGACGTGCAGAACTTTTACTTTTTCTGTCAGCACATTACGCTGATCCCGACGCTGCGCAGCCTGCTGGAACAACCGGATAACGGGATCGACGCCTTTTTAGCGCCGGGTCACGTCAGCATGGTGATTGGCACCGATGCCTATAATTTCATCGCCTCCGATTTTCATCGTCCGCTGGTCGTCGCCGGTTTCGAACCGCTTGATCTGCTGCAAGGCGTGGTGATGTTGATTGAGCAGAAAATCGCGGATCACAGTCAGGTTGAGAACCAGTACCGTCGCGTGGTGCCGGATGCCGGTAACGCCTTAGCCCAGCAGGCTATCGCCGAGGTGTTCAGCGTCGATGGCGACAGCGAATGGCGCGGTCTGGGCGTTATCGAATCCTCCGGCGTTCATCTGACGCCTGACTATCAACGTTTTGATGCCGAAGCGCATTTCAAACCAGCCCCACAGCAGGTGTATGACGATCCGCGCGCGCGCTGCGGCGAGGTGCTGACCGGCAGATGTAAACCGCATCAGTGCCCGTTGTTTGGTAAAACCTGTAACCCGGAGACCGCGTTTGGCGCACTGATGGTCTCCTCAGAAGGCGCATGTGCCGCCTGGTATCAGTATCGTCAGCAGGAGTGTGAAGCATGAACAGCGTACAACTCGCCCACGGTAGCGGCGGTCAGGCTATGCAACAGTTGATCAATAGCCTGTTTATGGAAGCCTTTGCGAATCCGTGGCTGGCGGAACAGGAAGATCAGGCGCGTCTGGATCTGGCGCAACTGGTGGCTGAAGGCGACCGTCTGGCATTTTCAACCGACAGCTACGTGATTGATCCGCTGTTCTTCCCCGGCGGCAATATCGGCAAGCTGGCGATCTGCGGTACGGCAAACGACGTCGCCGTCAGCGGCGCTATCCCTCGCTACCTCTCCTGCGGGTTTATCCTCGAAGAAGGCCTACCGATGGAGACGCTGAAAACCGTGGTCAACAGCATGGCAGCCACCGCGCGTGAAGCTGGCATTGCCATCGTCACCGGTGACACCAAGGTTGTACAGCGCGGTGCGGCGGACAAACTGTTTATCAACACTGCCGGAATGGGCGCGATCCCCGCCAATATCCACTGGGGTGCGCAAACCCTGAGCGTGGGCGATGTACTGCTGGTTAGCGGTACACTCGGCGACCACGGTGCGACTATCCTCAACCTGCGCGAACAGCTGGGTCTTGATGGTGAACTGGTCAGCGACTGTGCGGTGTTAACGCCGCTGATTCAGACGCTGCGCGACATCCCTGGCGTGAAGGCGCTGCGCGACGCCACTCGCGGCGGCGTGAACGCGGTCACCCATGAATTTGCCGCCTCATGCGGATTAGGTATTGAGCTGTCTGAAGCAGCCCTGCCGGTGAAGCCCGCGGTACGCGGCGTCTGCGAACTACTGGGTCTGGATGCGCTCAACTTTGCCAACGAAGGCAAACTGGTGATTGCCGTAGAACGTCAGGCCGCAGAGAGCGTGCTTGCCACTCTGCGCGCGCATCCGTTGGGACGCGACGCGGCGCTGATTGGTGAAGTGGTTGAACGTAAAGGTGTTCGCCTCGCCGGGCTTTACGGTGTGAAGCGCACTCTTGATTTACCACACGCCGAACCACTCCCTCGTATATGCTAGCAGCCGTTTGGCGATGCTAACGCTCCTTATCCGGCCTGTAAGCGGTTCATACCGTAGGCCGGATAAGGCAAAACCGCCACCCGGCAATAATTTACAACTTATACCTATAATTCATTTACCGTTTTTGCACCGTGGGTGCTTCCTGGAAAAGCAATATGTCGTATACACCGATGAGTGACCTCGGACAGCAAGGCTTGTTCGATATTACTCGTACATTATTACAGCAGCCCGATCTTCAGTCTCTCAGTGAGGCGCTTTCACAGTTGGTTAAGCGTTCGGCGCTGGCCGACTGTGCGGCTATTGTGTTATGGCAGGCGCAGACGCAGCGTGCGCGTTACTTCACGACGCGCGAAAATGGTAAACCCATCGACTATGAAGACGAAACGGTGCTGGCGCACGGCCCGGTGCGCCGCATTCTCTCTCGTCCCGATGCGCTGCACTGCAACTACCATGAGTTTACTGAAACCTGGCCGCAGTTGGCATCCGGTGGGTTGTACTCTCAATTTGGCCATTACTGTCTGCTGCCGCTGGCTGCTGATGGGCGCATCTTTGGCGGCTGTGAATTCATCCGCAACGAAGACCGCCCATGGAGTGAAAAAGAGTACAGCCGCCTGCAGACCTTCACCCAGATTGTCGGCGTCGTTGCCGAACAGATCCAGAACCGGGTCAGCAACAACGTCGACTACGATCTGCTGTGTCGTGAGCGTGACAACTTTCGCATCCTGGTCGCCATCACCAATGCGGTGCTCTCCCGCCTGGACATTGACGAACTGGTTAGCGAAGTCGCCAAAGAGATCCATCACTACTTCGACATTGATGCCATCAGCATCGTGTTACGCAGCGATCGTAAAAATAAACTGAGCATCTACTCCACACACTATCTGGATGAACATCATCCGGCACACGAGCAGAGCGAAGTAGACGAAGCGGGCACACTCTCCGAACGGGTGTTTAAAAGCAAAGAGATGCTGCTGATTAACCTGAGCGAACGTGATGCCCTGGCACCTTACGAACGCATGCTGTTCGAGACCTGGGGTAACCAGTTACAAACTCTGTGCCTGCTGCCGCTGATGTCCGGCAATACCATGCTTGGCGTCCTTAAGCTGGCCCAGTGCGAAGAGAAAGTGTTCACCACCGCCAATCTCAAGCTGCTGCGCCAGATTGCCGAGCGCGTGGCAATTGCTGTCGATAACGCCCTCGCCTACCAGGAGATCCACCGCCTGAAAGAACGGCTGGTCGACGAGAACCTGGCGCTGACCGAGCAACTTAATAACGTGGACAGCGAGTTTGGTGAAATCATTGGCCGCAGCGAAGCCATGTACAGCGTGCTCAAACAGGTCGAGATGGTGGCGCAAAGCGACAGCACTGTGCTGATTCTCGGTGAAACCGGAACGGGTAAAGAGCTGATTGCCAGGGCGATCCACAATCTGAGCGGACGCAATGCTCGCCGGATGGTGAAGATGAACTGTGCGGCCATGCCTGCCGGGCTGCTGGAGAGTGACCTGTTTGGCCATGAACGCGGCGCGTTTACCGGTGCCAGCACCCAGCGCATTGGTCGTTTCGAACTTGCCGATAAAAGCTCGCTGTTCCTCGACGAAGTTGGCGACATGCCGCTGGAGCTACAGCCTAAGCTACTGCGCGTTCTGCAGGAGCAAGAGTTTGAACGTCTGGGCAGCAATAAGCTGATCCAAACCGATGTGCGATTGATCGCTGCCACTAACCGCGATCTGAAAAAGATGGTGGTCGATCGCGAATTCCGTAACGATCTCTACTATCGTCTGAACGTCTTCCCGATCCATCTTCCGCCGCTGCGCGAGCGCCCGGAAGATATCCCGCTGCTGGTGAAAGCCTTCACCTTTAAAATTGCCCGCCGGATGGGGCGTAATATCGACAGCATTCCTGCTGAAGCGCTGCGCACGCTGAGCAGCATGGAGTGGCCGGGTAACGTGCGCGAACTGGAAAACGTAGTGGAACGCGCGGTTCTGCTCACCCGGGGCAACGTGTTGCAACTGTCTTTGCCGGACATCACCACGCAGGCATCGTGCCCACCACAAGTCGCGACCGAAGTGGCGCAGGAAGGCGAAGATGAATACCAGCTGATTATGCGTGTGTTGAAAGAGACGAACGGCGTGGTCGCCGGTCCGAAAGGCGCAGCGCAGCGGCTGGGACTGAAACGCACAACGCTGCTCTCGCGCATGAAGCGACTGGGTATCGATAAGGATGCGCTGGTTTAACCATTGTGGCTATACTGGGTGATATCTCAACGAAAGGAGGCAGCATGGCGGTATCAGCACGTAATCAATTAACCGGCACCGTGAGTGCGGTTGCAACAGGCGCAGTGAATGATGAAGTTGAACTGACGCTGGCTGGCGGCGCGAAACTGGTCGCGATTGTGACTCATAGCAGCCAGCAGGCACTGGGTTTAGCGAAAGGAAAAGAAGCCATTGCCCTGATCAAAGCACCGTGGGTAACGCTGGCGACAGAAGACTGTGGTTTAAAGTTCTCCGCCCGCAACCAGTTTGCCGGTAGCGTTTCTCAGGTTACCGAAGGCGCAGTTAACGCCACGGTACACATCAAAACTGACGCCGGTTTTGACATTGTTGCCGTAGTCACCAATGAAAGTCAGCAAGAGATGAAACTGAGCCAGGGAAGCCGCGTCATTGCGCTGATCAAGGCCTCCGCTATTCTGATTGCCACTAAAGCGTAATTTATTGCCCGATAGCGCTTTGCCTATCGGGTCTATATCACTGCCGCCATCCGACATAAAAATCTACTTCTTACGCTGATATTTCTCGGGCAGTTCCGGGACCGGACGTTTGTCATCCAGAAGGTGACGCACGGTCAGGATCGGATGACGCCAAAGCATTCTCGGCCCTGCCCAGCGCATAATCTGCTTCATCTCTTCGCGTTTTGCAGGTTGATAACAGTGTACCGGACACTGCTTGCAGGCCGGTTTTTCCTCACCAAATACGCACTTATCCAGACGCTTTTGCGCATAGGCAAACAGCGCATCGTAATGCCCCGGCTCATCCGTTGCCTGCGGACACTGGCTCTCATAAAGCGAGATCATTTTCTGGATTGTCATTTTCTCACGCGCAATACGTTTGCCGGACATGATGCCTCCATAATTAAGTTGCATAAATAATACACTTTAAAAATTCGCAGGACTATTACCTGAAGGTGATACATCCCTTAGCACCCTACGCAAATAAGAATTATTTTCATTTGTCATGCCTTGTGCTATAAAACATAGCAAAGGCTATATTCGACGATAAATTAACCACTTTCTTGTGAGGGATACTATGCCGCATCTGCCCCGTCTGAAATCGTTTCTCCTTGCCAGCGTAATCACGGCGCTGACGCTGTCTCCTGCCTTGGCGAAAGAAAAATTTAAGGTAGTAACCACCTTTACGGTGATTGCCGATATGGCGAGCAACGTGGCGGGCGACGCGGCAGAGGTCAGCTCAATTACCAAACCCGGCGCAGAAATTCACGAATATCAACCCACTCCAGGGGATATTAAACGTGCGCAGGGCGCGCAGTTGATCCTCTCCAACGGCCTCAATCTGGAGCTGTGGTTTGCCCGCTTTTATCAGCATTTATCGGGCGTGCCGGAGGTAATGGTCTCAAACGGCGTGAAGCCGATGGGTATCAGCGAAGGTCCCTACAACGGCAAACCCAACCCACATGCCTGGATGTCGGCCGAGAATGCGCTTATCTACGTCGATAACATCCGCGATGCGCTCGTGAAGTACGATCCGGACAACGCTGCCACCTATCAGAAAAATGCCGAGAGCTATAAAACGAAAATTCGTCAGACGCTCGATCCCCTTCATGCGGCGCTGGCAAAAATCCCGGCTGATAAACGCTGGCTGGTCACCAGTGAAGGCGCATTCTCCTATCTGGCACGCGATAACGACCTGAAAGAGCTGTATCTGTGGCCGATCAACGCCGATCAGCAAGGCACGCCAAAACAGGTACGCAAAGTAATCGATGCGATAAGAGCGCATCAAATCCCGGCAGTATTTAGCGAAAGCACCGTGTCCGATAAGCCTGCACGTCAGGTGGCACGTGAGTCTGGTGCGCATTATGGCGGCGTGTTGTATGTCGATTCACTGAGCGCCGCCGACGGTCCGGTACCGACCTACCTGGATTTGCTACGTGTGACGACGGAAACCATCGTCAGCGGCATTAACGACGGGTTAAGGAGCCAAAAATGAGTCAATCTGCGATTACCGTAAATCAAGTTACGGTGACGTATCGCAACGGCCACACCGCGCTGCGCGATGCGACCTTTCAGGTTCCGGGCGGCTCAATTGCCGCGCTGGTCGGCGTCAACGGCTCCGGGAAATCAACGCTGTTTAAAGCACTGATGGGATTTGTCCGCCTGGCGCAGGGCGAAATATCAATCCTGTCGAAGCCGGTCAGCAACGCGCTAAAACAGAATCTGATTTCCTACGTTCCCCAGTCGGAAGAGGTGGACTGGTCGTTTCCGGTGCTGGTGGAAGATGTGGTGATGATGGGACGCTTCGGCCATATGGGCTGGCTGCGTCGGCCAAAGGCGCGCGATCACGAATGCGTGAATGCGGCGCTGGCGCGGGTCGATATGCTGGACTATCGCCATCGCCAGATCGGTGAACTCTCTGGCGGGCAGAAAAAGCGCGTTTTCCTGGCACGCGCCATCGCTCAGGACGGACAGGTTATTTTGCTGGATGAACCCTTCACCGGCGTGGACGTGAAAACCGAGGCCCGCATCATCGACCTGCTGCGCGAACTCCGCGATGAGGGGCGAACGATGCTGGTCTCTACCCATAATCTGGGCTCGGTGACCGAGTTTTGTGATTACACGGTAATGATTAAAGGCACAGTGCTGGCGAGCGGCCCGACCGACACAACCTTTACCACCGAAAATCTTGAACTGGCGTTCAGTGGCGTCCTGCGTCATGTGAAGCTGAGTGGCGGCGAGCAGCATGTGATTACCGATGATGAACGGCCGTTTATTTCACGACACACGCTCAACGAGGGGGAATAACCATGAACTGGCTGACAGAACCGTTTGGTTACCAGTACATGCTCAACGCCATGTGGGTGTCGGCGATGGTCGGCGGCCTGTGTGCGTTCCTCTCCTGCTATTTAATGCTCAAAGGTTGGTCGCTAATTGGCGATGCGCTATCGCACTCGATCGTACCGGGCGTTGCCGGAGCTTATATGCTAGGGCTTCCCTTCGCACTTGGCGCCTTTCTTTCCGGCGGGCTGGCAGCGGGTAGTATGCTGTTTCTTAATCAGCGTTCACGCCTGAAGGAAGATGCGATCATTGGGCTGATTTTTTCCTCTTTCTTTGGTATCGGACTGTTTATGGTGTCGCTCAATCCGATGTCGGTAAACATTCAGACCATTATTCTCGGTAACGTGCTGGCGATCGCACCGGAAGATATTGTGCAACTGGCCATTATCGGCATTATTTCACTGACTATTTTGCTGTTGAAATGGAAAGACTTGATGGTGGTTTTTTTCGACGAAAACCACGCGCGATCTATCGGGCTGAATCCGGGACGCCTGAAGCTGTTATTTTTTACGCTGCTCTCGGTTTCCACGGTTGCAGCGCTGCAAACCGTCGGCGCATTTCTGGTGATTTGCCTGGTGGTAACGCCCGGGGCAACTGCCTGGCTGTTGACGGATCGCTTTCCCCGTTTGCTCACTATCGCCGTCGCCATCGGTAGCCTGACCAGCTTTTTTGGCGCCTGGCTGAGCTACTGGCTGGACGGCGCAACCGGCGGAATTATTGTCGTCCTGCAAACGCTAATGTTTCTGCTGGCGTTTGTCTTCGCGCCAAAACACGGCCTGTTAGCCAACCGTCGCCGCGCCCGCCAGGTGAATAAGGAGTCAGCATGTTCTTAACCCTCCTACTGGAACCCTTCCAGTTCAGCTTTATGGTAAACGCGCTGACCATCTCCGTGATCGTCGCCGTGCCCTGCGCGCTGCTGTCGGTATTTTTAGTGCTGAAAGGCTGGGCGCTGATGGGTGATGCTATGAGCCACGCGGTGTTTCCAGGGATCGTGTTGGCTTACATCGCGGGTATTCCGCTTGCGATAGGCGCGTTTATCGCCGGGCTGTTCTGTGCGGTGGCGACCGGCTATCTCGACGATAACAGCCGCATCAAACGCGACACGCTAATGGGGATTGTCTTCTCCGGGATGTTTGGTGCCGGGCTGGTGCTGTACGTCTCAATCCAGTCTGAAATTCATCTGGATCATATTCTGTTCGGCGACATGCTGGGCGTATCGCTGGGTGATATCGCGCAAACGGCGACCATTGCGCTGGGGATCGCGCTTATCATCGGCTTAAAATGGAAAGATCTGCTGCTGCACGCCTTCGATCCGCACCAGGCTAAAGCCAGTGGACTGAATACCTCGCTGCTGCATTATGGTCTGCTGTGTATGATTGCGCTCACCATCGTCGCCACGCTGAAGTCGGTGGGCATTATTCTGTCGATCTCGCTGTTAATTGCGCCGGGCGCCATTGCTATTTTAATCACACGCCAATTTTCCCGCGCTCTGTTACTGGCCGTCGTCATCTCGATAGTGACGTCATTTATGGGCGTATACTTGTCATTTTTCATCGACAGCGCACCGGCTCCCACCATCGTCGTCTTATTCTCCCTACTGTTTGTTATTGCTTTTATTTATTCCACCCTGCGCGATCGCCGTTTAGAGAACCAACTTCAGTCACATGATATATAAATAATATTTAACAATATGCCGGCTAATATTATTTGATACAAATATAGCCTCCGACTGGAGGCTATATTATCGGCAGATTACAGCATCATAATAATACGTTTTAATAAACGGATCCGCGGCTCAATTGAGGCAATATCCAGCCACTCATCAACGCCGTGAAAACCTGCGCCGATCGGCCCCAATCCGTCCAGTGTCGGAATACCTAGCGCAGCCGTGAGGTTGGCGTCGCTGCCACCACCAACGGCCAGCCATGTCACGGCGATCCCCTCTTCCTGACCGGCCCGTTCAACCAGTGCCATCAGTCGTTGAGTCTCTTCGCTCGCCGCCATTGCGGGCTTATGGCTTACCCGGGTGAGCGTGGTGGTCACGCCATCAAGAAAACCTTGCTGGCAGAGCGACTGCAGCGCCTGATGAACACGGTCATACTCTTCATTTTCCCAGAAGCGTACATCCAGTTCCGCGTGTAGTTTCGCCGCCACCACGTTCGCCGCACTTCCACCTTGTACGACGCCCACGTTAAACGTGGTCCCACGCGCCGTGTCGGTCAACGCGTTAATCGCTAATACACTGTTGGCAAAAGCGGTGATCACAGAACGTCCTTTTTCCGGCTCATTTCCGGCATGTGCCGCTACACCGTCAAACGTCAGTTGATACCCACCAACCCCTTTCCGCGCTTTTACCAACGAACCGTCTGCCCGGGCGGCTTCGCAGACCAGCACGCAGCGCGCGCGCTTCGCCAGTTCACCAATCCACTCACTGGAGTGAACGCTGCCAGTCTCTTCATCCGGGTTCATTGCCACAGCGATTGATAAACGTTCCAGATGCTCCGCAGGCAATGTGCGCATAGCCCAGACAATGTTCAACAAACCGCTTTTCATGTCGGAAACACCGGGCCCATATAGACGGCTTTCATCACGACTCATCGGGCGTTCAGCTACAGTTCCCGCAGGAAAAACAGTGTCCAGGTGACCAATCAGCAGGACATCGTATTGCGTTGCGTAAGGCTTATTGGTCGCCAGTAGCGCCGGACCAACCGCACTGCCTAAATCAATCTGCTCCGTATTCCAGCCTTCCTGCGGCCAAAGCTCGCGCATCACCGCAGCGACCTGAGCTACGCCTGCTACCGTTTGCGTGCCGCAGTCGACGTTGACCAGTGTTTGCAGTTCATCAATATACTTTTCCAAATCCATGGTCATTCCTTATCAGAGAATAATGCGCATCAGCAGCATCGCTAAAAAAGCGTTCAGAACGGAGATAACAATCATCAGGGGAATACGTTTAGCGCTGGTGCCAATAACGCCAAGAATACGCCCCAAATACTGCACCTGAGAGCCCATCAGATAAATTGCCGGGGCCAGAATAGCCAGATGCTCACCGGTCAGGATCCCTTTATCAAACAGGCCAATCGCAACGCCGATCCCTCCGCCCATCGACATCCAGCCGCCAATCAATACCGCTGCAGCCTCGCCGGGCAGACCAAACAGCCCCATCAGCGGTGCAAACACCATTCCAAGCCCTTTCAGCGCACCGGTAATCTCCAGTGCTTTGATGATGATAAAGGCCATCACTACGTTCGGCAGCGTGCTGGTCGTCGCAATGTTCCAGCCTTTACGGGCCCCTTCTACAAACACATCGGTGATAACAGGATTAGAGGTTGGCGCACTCATGATGCTTCTCCCGGTACAGTTGATTCGGCTTTTTTATTGGTGAATGTGAGGACCAAGCGCATCATGTTGGCGCCAACAACTTTCATAATGAACATCACGGCAATGCACGCACCAATGGACGCGGGCACAGCCGGTGTGCCATCTACTGCCATCAGGGTGAACAGGATTGCACCAGAGGAGAAGAAGTTGGTGATCATCGCGCCAGCGGAAAACTGGAACATGGCAAAAATATCTTTTTCGTTTTCCGTGATTTCACCCTCATCAGCCAGGTTACGCGTTAGCGATGCGCCAACGTCCGTACTCTGCAGGCTGCCAATCAGCGCCAGACCGGTATTTCCAGGGATCCCCATCAGCGGACGCAGCAACGGCGTTAGCAGACGTCGAGCTGCGCGCAAAGCCCCGTAGTGTTCCAGCACGTTGATCATGCCCAATGCAAACATGACGGCAGGAATTAACCCCAGAGCGAAGAGGAAGCCGTCCATTGCACCGTGGCCGCCAGTGCCACGAAACGCGCTGGTCGCCGTCGTCAGCGTATCGCCCTCAAGGCTCGCTTTACTGACGACTTTGCCAAAAGCGCCGTTCAGTGTGGTGAAATCAAATACGCCGTACCATTCTTTTCCGCCGAGTAATCCAGAGAAAAATACTGCGGCGAATGCCAGAGCAAAATAAGCCCCCGGCCCAACCTTATTATCCTGGGTAGGTAAACTCATATCCATTTCCTTGTTAACGTGGAGAATCACTTGGCTATTTTGAATAAATAAAGAATAAATAAAGTGATTTAAATCACCACAAATGCGTACATCGCTCAGGAATATTTAAAAATGTGACCATGTCATAGCGTTCCATTAAAATAAAGCCCACACACTTATATTTAAATTAATCATTATTTATGTAATGAAGCGTAAATACGCCACCAAAAAAGTGAGCGGCATTAAAAATAATAAACAAAAAGATTTACAGATATTATAAATAATGTCCTTGAAAACCAACGGATGAATCCTGATGATTATCAGTGATAAGATAGCGTTTTCATGCTGGATTGGGTGAGCCGCCCCCTCCCCTTGCTGATCGAGACTTGGTTTGACGTCGATAGATAACGTATTAATTACAGTCGACTGATTGGGAGTCATCTTCATTGATTTATATGGATTTAAAGTGGCTTCACGTAGAGCCATGCACGTATCCAAAAGGCTTAAAAAACGAGCAAAAACAATATGAAAGAGTCTATTGACAAGGATCTATCAGACCACACGCCTATGATGCTTTGGTCTGTTAACGCTGATTTTTAAAGATTATTTTCATATAAAATAGATAACCTACATTTTCGTAACCATCTGATTATGCGAGCATTGTTACCCTGTTCGTCCAGCGTTATAATTTTCTAGTTTTCTGACGCTCTCGTCCCCCATCAACGCAGGATGTTCCCATAAGCAGATACCATATCTCCGGTAGTTAAGGACCGTATGAGAAAAACTCTGGCGAGCAAGTTTTGGCAAACAAGCTGGGGATTACTGATTCTGATGAGATTAATGAGGCTAGAGCAACTCTACCAGTTTGTTTCTGAAGAGCAGTTTCCACAAGGATTGCTTACCATTGCTCTGCTGGAAAACTGGCATCGCCGCTGGCTGGGGAACATCTATGAGTGGGCAGGGCAAGAAAGAGCGGTAAACATCAGCAAAGGCGGCTTTATGTTTGCCCCCTCTGCACAGTTGCCAAAACTACTACACGAATTCGGCGTTAAGTACCTCGCCCAATATACGCCCTGTATCATATGAGCGAGGAACAACTCATAGAGGCTATTACTGTAACGCATGTAGAGCTGATACTCATCCATCCATTCAGGTAAGGCAATGGACGTTTATCGCGACTTTTAGCCGATGTGATGACGATTCAGGGAGGATACAAACCACTGGATTGTCAGAGCAGGGAGCAAAACAAAGCCGTGAATCGCCACGGATAATCTAGACACTTCCGAGCCGTGGATGGACTGACCCCGCCCCGGAAAGCCAACAGATAACCCGTTTATTGAATCATTTAACGGCAGCCTGCGGGATGAATGCCTGAAGAAGATGCGTATGAAACCCTCGTCTAACTTCTGCTTTAGTATTAAACATGTAATTAAACACGTTTGCTCGGAAATGGAATGGTTTTCTCATATTCCATAGCAATAAGTAAGCCTCGGTCATCGCCATAAATTTGTAAATGGATAAGTTTTATATTCATTTACTATGTTCTCTATGCAAGCTTTCATTTATAAGTTATAGAAATATTTATCGAATATTTAGCCTTTTAACACATCCAGCATCAATAAAATCATTATATGTAATTTACCAGTCAACAAATGAGTCAACAGTACTGAGAATCATTTTCACCCTATTATGAAAAGTATGCTGTAATGCAATACTATAGCCATTTCTAGCAATATTGTACGCTAACTCTGGCTTTTTAATTAAGAAGTCTATTTTTTTGGGTAGCGAATCTATCGATTTAAAGTCAAAACGAACAATGGAATTATTAGGAATCGTATTATCAAGGTATAATGAATTATATGTAATCAGTACACCACCATGCAATAAAGTGTTAAACACACGGTCATGAGGACCATCTGGGGCAACTGCGAAATCATTAATATTGAATTTATGCTCTTTCATTTTTGACAAATACTCCCTCATTGAAATAGGTTTATGATATCTAAGATTCTTATATTTACCTTCTATTTCAGACCAATCGCCATTACTATAAACATCAATCATCAAATTAGATTCAAGCAATGTTTTTAATACATTACCTCTAACCCTTGCCCTATGGTAGGCATATATCTTACTAAAAGCATGATGATAAACCTTACATTTAGATACATCATTTAATTTATATGCGATAGCTATTTCATCAATGACATCATCAAATACATCGCCTAACTCAACCTTATTTAATATATCAAGAAACATTTTATTAATGAAATCATTATCATAAAATCTGGGGTTGGTATTTTCAACAACACCATAGTTAGAACACGCATATAGAATAGAATCAGATCTGCGTCTAAAATCATTTAACGATTCTGCCCCTACATCATTCGTTTTGTCTACAACCCCGCCCATCGGAAGGAAAAAACCAAGCATTTTTTTATTTATATCCATACAGTGAACATGTGACTGAGCACTATAGAAAGATATATTTCTATTTATTTTATTATTTATTCTGGACAGATGATATAGTGGATGATCCACATAAATGCTAATCAATGTTGCATTTGATTTATTAAAAACAGATGAAAACTCATTATTGTCATTTAAATAACCATTGAAGTTTATAACTAAATCATATTTTTTTCGTAATTCATCAGGTAGTGACGTTAAGTTTTGTTTGCGAGCATCGAATACAGTAACACAACAATGTTCGCACCTCAGACCATCAACAATCTCATCACAAAAAACTCTCAAAGCATCATATTGTGAACCAGCTTTGATCATCAAAATTGTACGCATATAAATACCCCTAACCGACACCTCATAGAAAAATCATTTTTTATTTTATGTGGTTAGGTTGTTAATCCCCAAACCAATAAGAAATTAAATTACCTCGAATAACTTTGCATTATTTCACCTTCGATACAAAGTAAGTCACCATATGATTCATATGGACCTCATGCTTTTTGCAATATTGTATTGCGGCAGTTACAAGGTAAAACTTAAGAGAATTATGTAAAAAAACATCCATAACCATTATGATTATTTTCAAGGCACCACCCTAAGTAACAGAACCTGGCAATCGATCACCTGGAGGGAATTCAGAACAGATTGGGCAATGCCGACATGGCACCAATGCCCTGTGCAGAAGAAGCCTGATGAAGACCACCCTAGGTAACACTCGCGATAAAAATTATGCCCGCAGACTCACCTCTATGCTGATACTGCTCCGGAGAAACCTTGAACACCCCGCGCTGAATATCCAGTACCGGTAAAAGCACATGACTCAGACCGGCAAAGCAGGTCTGTGCTTCAGTTCTTCCAGCGCCCGCTTCATCGGCTCGACTTTGTTGATGTCGTTGTACTTCTCAATCCCTTCAACACTTTGTTCCCACAGTTTACCGTAGCGTGCTTCCTGCCAAGCGGCACCCTCTTTTGCCCTATAGGCCAGCAGATTTAGGCTGAGTTTGTTCGTCAGCTCGTCAGGTTTTCGGGAACAGATGATCGGTATAGGTGAGGATCACCGGAATATCCGGGCGGATCTGATTCACCAGATGCAGGAAAATTTATCCTGCGCAGACCGTAGCCGCGCTGGGGTTAGTAGAAATTTCGATATTTCAGAGAAGGGTTGTTAAAGGAAATATTTCTGTTAGTAGTTAAACATTCAAAAGAGGCCAATGTTGGCTATAACGTTGCAACAATGATTTGAATAATGTCTTTCTTCTTATTTTATTCCCATACAGCCAGTACATCATATTGGCTTTACTATAAAAACCACATAAACAATCCAGTTCGCCCTGCCGTGATGGTGTTACTTTATTTTTCATTGCTGATTCACTTCTTACTTATGACGTCATGATACTTATTTTTCGCGCGGGTTACTTCACTTAATATTTATACTGTTATTGGTTAATCCCATGATGTTATCATCAGTATATACTTTCGCCTTCCAGTATCGAATAAAATTTCGCTGCCGCAGTTCAAATAATTCATCTCTGTCTTCAATCTTCATATCACCTATCATTAAATCACCACGGGTTTAACAGACACCTCTGAGTCATTTAAAATGGCTTAAAGAGAGGTGCACATGAGCAGTAAGCGTTATCCTGAAGGGTTTCAAATTGAAGCAGTTAAACAGGTTATTGATCGAGGCCATTCTGTTTCCAGCGTTGCAACACGTCTCGACATTCCCCCCATAGTCTTTACGCCTGGATAAAGACGTACGGACCGGACTCTTCCATCCACAAAGAACAGTCAGATGCTCAGGCCGAGATCCGCCGACTCCAGAAAGAACTGAAGTGGGTTACTGACGAGCGGGACATATTAAAAAAAGCCGCGGCGTACTTCACAAAGCTGTCCGACTGAGGTACGCCTTTATCCGTGACAACATCTGTTGCTGGCCTGTTCGTCTGCCCTGTCGGGTGCTGGATGTTTATCCGAGTGGGTTTTACACATTTCTTCAGCAGCCGCATTCCTTTTGTTGGGGTTTCTCTTTGTTGCAATCATTCTCTGTACCAACTGTCGAGCTACCTTACGGGCTTGATCGATACTTGGAAAATCGGACACATTCCCAACCTTTACTTTCAAGACAGAGCTTGGCTTCTTACCCTCACTGGCATTACGATCTGACGAGGCTACTCTTCGCTGGATTACATAGTTTTTTTTCGTCAAACTGACCTTCAAACCGAAGCCAACAGGTGAATCTCGATGATCGTCAAAAACTATGTAAGGTTTTTGGTCAGGGTTAGCTTCGAAAACGACTTTTCCAGAGCGACTGAGTGCAGGCTTAACATTGATACTTAACTTGTTGATAATAAAAGTCTGATTGAGAGTTGTTTTCAAAGTATCACCACCATTTGTAGCCCAGAGAAGGAGTAAAATCAATCTATCGCGCCTTGAGCTACAAGTGAGCTACAAATTTATGGGTTTATGTGGGTTTAAAGGGGTTTTACCTGGGCCATATGAGCACTTGAAAGAATTAAAAAATGAGTAAAATCAATATGAATGAGTCTATTGACAAGGATCTATCAGACCACACGCCAATGATGCAGCAGTATCTCAAGCTGAAAGCACAGCACCCAGAGATCCTGCTGTTTTACCGCATGGGCGACTTTTACGAAATGTTTTATGACGATGCGAAACGTGCGTCGCAACTGCTTGATATCTCGCTGACCAAACGCGGCGCATCCGCAGGTGAACCGATCCCGATGGCGGGTATTCCTCATCATGCGGTGGAAAACTACCTCGCCAAGCTAGTCAACCAAGGTGAGTCAGTTGCCATTTGCGAACAGGTTGGCGACCCGGCCACCAGCAAAGGACCGGTTGAGCGTAAAGTTGTTCGCATCGTCACGCCTGGTACTATCAGCGATGAAGCGCTGTTGCAGGAACGCCAGGACAACCTGCTGGCCGCCATCTGGCAGGATAGCAAAGGCTACGGCTATGCCACGCTGGACATCAGTTCCGGACGCTTTCGTGTCAGTGAGCCAGCCGACCGCGAGACCATGGCGGCTGAATTGCAGCGCACCAACCCGGCAGAACTGTTGTATGCCGAGGATTTCGCCGAGACATCGCTGATCGAAGGTCGTCGCGGGCTCCGTCGCCGTCCGCTGTGGGAGTTTGAAATCGATACCGCCCGCCAGCAGCTTAACTTACAGTTTGGCACGCGGGATCTGATTGGCTTTGGTGTCGAAAACGCGCCACGCGGGTTATGCGCCGCAGGCTGTCTGCTGCAATATGTGAAAGATACCCAGCGTACCTCACTACCGCATATTCGCTCCATCACCATGGAACGCCAGCAGGACAGCATCATTATGGATGCCGCCACACGTCGCAATCTGGAGATCACCCAGAATCTGGCCGGTGGCATCGAGAACACGCTGGCTTCAGTGCTCGACTGCACCGTCACCCCGATGGGCAGCCGTATGCTCAAGCGCTGGCTGCATATGCCGGTTCGCGATACTAAAATCCTCACCGAGCGTCAGCAAACGATCGGCGCACTGCAGGATGTCACCGACGAGTTACAGCCGGTGCTGCGTCAGGTCGGTGATTTGGAGCGTATTCTGGCCCGTCTGGCACTACGTACCGCGCGTCCACGCGATCTGGCCCGCATGCGTCATGCTTTTCAGCAATTACCTGAGTTGCGTGCGCAACTGGAAAGTGTAGAAAGCGCGCCGGTACAGATGCTGCGCGAGAAAATGGGCGAATTCACCGAACTGCGTGAGCTGCTGGAACGCGCTGTCGTCGAGGCCCCGCCAGTGCTGGTTCGCGATGGCGGTGTCATTGCGCCTGGCTATAACGACGAGCTGGACGAATGGCGAGCGCTGGCCGATGGCGCAACCGACTATCTCGACCGTCTGGAAATCCGCGAGCGCGAACGCACCGGCCTTGATACCTTAAAAGTGGGCTACAACGCGGTACACGGTTACTACATCCAGATCAGCCGTGGGCAAAGCCATCTGGCACCAATTAACTACGTGCGCCGCCAGACGCTGAAAAATGCCGAACGCTACATTATTCCTGAGCTCAAAGAGTACGAAGATAAAGTCCTGACCTCGAAGGGCAAGGCGCTGGCGCTGGAAAAACAGCTGTACGACGAACTGTTTGACATCCTGTTGCCACACCTGGCGGATTTGCAGCAGAGCGCCACCGCGCTGGCGGAACTGGACGTGCTGGTCAATTTGGCCGAGCGTGCTTATACGCTGAATTACACCTGCCCAACCTTCACCGATAAGCCCGGCATTCGTATTACTGAAGGTCGTCATCCGGTGGTCGAGCAGGTGCTGAGCGAGCCGTTTATTGCCAACCCACTCAGCCTTTCTCCTCAGCGGCGGATGTTGATCATCACCGGCCCGAATATGGGCGGTAAAAGTACCTATATGCGCCAGACCGCGCTGATTGCATTACTGGCTTACATCGGCAGCTATGTTCCAGCGCAAAGCGTTGAGATTGGCCCGATCGACCGTATTTTCACCCGCGTGGGCGCGGCAGATGACCTGGCCTCTGGTCGCTCGACCTTTATGGTCGAGATGACGGAAACCGCTAATATTCTGCACAACGCCACCGAAAACAGCCTGGTGCTGATGGACGAAATTGGTCGCGGCACGTCAACCTATGACGGCCTGTCGCTGGCATGGGCCTGTGCGGAAAATCTGGCCAATAAAATCAAGGCTCTAACCCTGTTCGCCACCCATTATTTCGAGCTGACCCAGTTGCCGGAGAAAATGGAAGGCGTCGCCAATGTGCATCTGGACGCGTTAGAACACGGTGATACCATCGCCTTTATGCATAGCGTGCAGGATGGCGCGGCGAGCAAGAGTTATGGTCTGGCGGTGGCGGCGCTGGCAGGCGTGCCGAAAGAGGTGATTAAGCGTGCACGCCAGAAACTGCGTGAACTGGAAAGCCTTTCGCCGAATGCGGCTGCGACTCAGGTAGACGGAACGCAGATGTCGCTGCTGTCAGCGCCGGAAGAAACCTCTCCGGCGGTTGAAGCCTTGGAAAACCTCGACCCGGATTCACTAACGCCACGCCAGGCGCTAGAGTGGATCTATCGGTTGAAAAGCCTGGTGTAATGCGTCAAAGCCTGATGCCGCTACGCTTATCAGGCCTACGCAATACAGAGCATGTATGCCGGGTTAGGCGCAGCCGCCACCCGGCATTTTTTATTAACGCTTATCTTCTGCCAACAGCGGTGGAATGCTCGGCACTATTGGCGCGTCATCAATATCTTTCTGCGTCATACGGAACGCCTGCGGATAATGTTCGTGGCTGGTGCGACGGAGCGGTTCGGTATTACGCCAGGTGTACAGGCAGTGCTGACACTGATATACCGTCCACACATCTTTCACTGGCGACTTAGCCATTACTTCAATCTGTTCATCGGCACAACGTGGACAAATCATCTGCTACTCCTTATTTACGGTTGGCCAGCATGGCGGTCCGTTTCTCAGCCCAGGCATTGGTTTCGGGCAAATCCACCACCGGTTATGGAAAAACGAGGTCTGGTGAGGCGTGAAAACGATCCGATGGATAAAAGCCGCCGTTTTGTTTATCTGACCGCAGAAGGCGAAAGCTGCTGGCTACCGCTGTGCCGCCAGGTAACAACATAGATGATGAATTTTTAGGACGTCCTAACGAGGAAGAGCGCGCACTGTTTACCCAGTTTATGCGTAAGATGATAAGATAATATTCAGTAACCAGAACACTCTGTATTATTCAGCACTCGTTAACGATGCTGCATAATACTTCATTTTCAATAAACCATACTTTTTTAGTACGGCTTAGCTCAGTGTATGCTTCTATATCTTGTATAAATATCTCCTTCATTAGGAGGCTCCAGATGAAACTCAAACGCAGTGGTTTACCCCTTATAAAAATGCTCGTTTTCGTTTTTGCCGGAGTAGTCTTTCCTGTTTTTATGCTAGGCGCCTCTGCTTACAATTTATATCAAACCTCAAATCAATTTAAAGAAATGAGTCAGCAGCAACTCCCTATTAAAGAACTTAACGAACTCAAGAACATGATGAAAAACCCTTACGACTATGGAATTATTTCAATTATCTACATGGAGAAGCAGGCTCATAAGATATTCATACACAAGCAAACCATGAAAATAGCCTCTATGTATATAGGATATGCAGTATTAAGCGTTGGAGTCATGATGTTATTTCTTGGCATTGAAACCAAAAATCAGAATGACATTAACGGTAATTTTATGGGGTTAACATTCAATATAAAAAGTGGGTCCGGTGGAATAATCATTTTTTTATTTGGTGCAATTATGATCATTATCCCAGGAAGTATCGACAATAAATATCAAACCCCCGGTATTCCGGGCTATGGTTCTGGCGCACCATCAAACATCAGCCAAATAAAAAATAACGTATTACATATTTATCAGCAATGTAGTAAACAAACTACCCTCCCGAAAGATCAATGTTTTACGCAATCCATCAATAGCAGTTTTAAGGATAACTGATGAAACGATACAGATATCATAATTTTTGCAAATTGCCTTATCTGTTTTTTATATTTATTTTTTCTGGTATTACATTTGCTGATGAAAAATCACCAGTCGAATTGGAATTTGATCAAAATAGTAATTGTAAAACAGAGAATGGTATTATCACTTGCAAATTGGTTTCTGGCAGCACAAGCACATCAGCCGGAGGTACAAGCTCAACACCTGGTGGCGTAGCTGATTCCCGTAAAAATTATGGCGACAAGGACTTAAAACATTTCAAACTCGCGCCCAATAATGGCATAGGTATGCTGAAAGACGATCTCAAGAGCGAGGATCTAAGAGCCGAAATGAATAATAAGTTGTTAAACGAAAGCGGGAAGTATTAATACCGGTCACTGGCCAATAAAAAATGCCGTTCGCGTAAAACGATCGGCATTTTCACAAACTAACAGACTACTCGCGGAACAGCGCTTCGATATTCAGCCCCTGTGTCTGCAGGATTTCACGCAGACGACGCAGACCTTCAACCTGAATCTGGCGAACACGTTCACGGGTGAGACCAATTTCACGGCCCACATCTTCCAGTGTCGCAGCTTCATACCCCAGCAGACCAAAACGACGTGCCAGCACTTCACGCTGTTTGGCGTTCAGTTCGAACAGCCATTTGACGATGCTCTGTTTCATATCATCGTCTTGCGTGGTGTCTTCCGGACCGTTTTCCTTTTCATCGGCCAGAATATCCAGCAACGCTTTTTCGGAATCGCCACCCAGCGGGGTGTCTACCGAGGTAATGCGCTCGTTGAGTCGGAGCATACGGCTGACGTCATCAACCGGTTTATCCAGTTGTTCAGCAATCTCTTCTGCGCTCGGTTCGTGGTCCAGTTTATGCGACAACTCACGCGCGGTACGCAAATAGACGTTCAGCTCTTTTACAATGTGGATCGGCAGTCGGATCGTACGGGTTTGGTTCATAATCGCCCGTTCGATCGTCTGGCGGATCCACCAGGTTGCGTATGTTGAGAAGCGGAACCCGCGTTCCGGGTCAAACTTCTCGACGGCACGGATAAGCCCCAGATTGCCCTCTTCAATCAGATCCAGCAAAGCCAGACCACGATTGCCATAACGACGGGCTATTTTCACCACCAGACGCAGGTTACTTTCAATCATGCGGCGGCGAGAGGCAACATCTCCACGCAGTGCGCGACGCGCGAAATAAACTTCTTCTTCGGCTGTTAACAGTGGTGAATAACCAATCTCACCAAGGTAAAGCTGAGTCGCGTCCAACACACGCTGTGTGGCCCCTTGCGATAACAGCTCCTCTTCAGCCAGGTCGTTATCACTGGGTTCCTCTTCACTCAAGGCTTTTTCATCAAAAGCCTCTACTCCGTTCTCATCAAATTCCGCGTCTTCATTTAAATCATGAACTTTCAGCGTATTCTGACTCATAAGGTGGCTCCTACCCGTGATCCCTAAACGGAACTAGCACGTGAAAGCCTGGTTCCGCCGAATTATCGCTGCGGTAAATAGCGCAGCGGGTTTACGGATTTCCCCTTGTAACGAATTTCAAAATGCAAGCGTGTAGAACTGGTTCCGGTGCTACCCATGGTAGCTATTTTCTGCCCCGCCTTGATTTCTTGTTGTTCCCGGACCAGCATTGTATCGTTATGGGCGTAGGCACTCAGGTAATCATCGTTGTGTTTGATGATAATAAGATTACCGTAACCACGCAGTGCGTTACCGGCATACACGACGCGTCCATCTGCGGTCGCGACAATAGCCTGTCCCTTACTGCCTGCAATGTCGATCCCTTTATTGCCACCTTCGGTAGCCGCGAAGTTTTCGATCACTTTGCCGTCAGTCGGCCAACGCCAGGTGGAGATTGGCGAGCTGGTAGACGTGGAGCTTGCAGTCGATTCGGTTGCGCTAACTGCTGGAGCCGTTACAGGTGCTGTGACAACTGTCCCAGCAGGCTTGTTGTTCGGCAACATTTTATTAGCACTTTGTTCACCTGAATCCTCAGAATACGTAATTGTTGGTTTCGAAGCAACAGCAATGGTGGAATTTTGTGCAGGGTTGGTCACAACTCCTTGCTGTGCTGCATCCGCCTGGGTGATGGCATTACCACCGGTAATCGGTGTACCCGACGCGTTGCCCACTTGCAGAGTTTGACCGACATTCAGGCCATACGGGGCCGGAACGTTATTGCGTTGTGCGAGGTCACGGAAATCGTTCCCGGTGATCCAGGCAATATAGAAAAGGGTGTCGCCTTTCTTAACAGTATAGGTACTGCCGCCCGTGTAGCTACCTTTCGGAATGTTCCCATACTTACGGTTGTACACAATGCGCCCATTTTCCGTTTGCACAGGCTGTTCAGCAACGGACTGAACTTGTGTTGGCTGTGTGACCGGACGCTGCACCGGTTGGATCTGCGGCGTTTGCTGTGTCGCCGTCGTGCCCATTTTTGGTGGAGGCGTGATTAGCATGCCAGAATTAGTGTTCGTTGATGCTCCGCCGTCAACAGAGTTGACCGGCGCTGGCGGATTCGAGGTGTTAGAACAGCCTGCCAGCCATAATGAAACCAGTGACAATGCCGCCATGCGGCGAACGGTAAATTTGTGGCTTCCCGCGCTCATTTATCCCCCAGGAAAAAATTGGTTAAAACCCATGACGTAATCACCGTGCAAGGCATCGTCACAATACGCTTACCTGTTCCAGAATATCCAGGAAAACTCCGGTATTCAGAACCTGTATCTACGCTAATTCCCCTTTCACTAAAGGAACGAAGCGTACGGCTTCCACGGTATCGATAATAAATTCGTCTCCCCGGCGACGCACCCGTTTCAAATACTGGTGTTCATCGCCCACGGGTAAGACGAGAATGCCGCCTTCATCCAACTGCATCATTAATGCCGTTGGGATCTCAGGTGGCGCTGCCGTAACAATGATAGCGTCAAACGGGGCTCGCGCCTGCCAGCCTTGCCATCCATCACCATGACGGGTTGAAACATTATGTAAATCAAGCTGCTTCAGGCGGCGACGCGCCTGCCATTGCAAGCCTTTAATGCGCTCAACGGAGCACACATGCTGCACCAGATGCGCCAGAATCGCCGTCTGGTAGCCAGAGCCAGTACCAATTTCCAGCACGCGTGATTGCGGCGTCAATTCAAGCAACTCGGTCATACGCGCGACCATATAAGGCTGAGAAATCGTCTGCCCCTGGCCAATTGGCAGGGCAATATTTTCCCAGGCCTTATGTTCAAACGCCTCATCAATAAATTTTTCACGCGGCACGGCGGCGAGCGCATCCAGGACAAGCTCATCTCTGATGCCCTGCGCACGTAATTGTTCAAGAAGAGTGTGTACGCGTCTGCTTACCATTGCGTGTCGACTCCCACGCTGTTTAACCAGTCAGAAACCACCTGATGCGCGCCGTATGCGGTTAAATCGACATGCAGTGGCGTGACAGAAACATAGCCTTCATCGACGGCAGCAAAGTCCGTATCCGGCCCGGCATCGCATTTTTCACCCGGTGGCCCAATCCAGTACAGCGTATTACCACGCGGGTCCTGCTGCGGGATCACCTGATCCGCCGGATGACGACTACCGCAGCGAGTGACACGAATGCCTTTAATCTGATCCAGCGGCAAGTCCGGTACGTTGATATTCAGAATACGCCCGGTGCGCAGCGGTTCGCGGCTGAGCGCCCGTAAAATACGGCAGGTTATCGCGGCAGCAGTATCGTAGTGTTTATGACCATCAAGAGAAACCGCCAGCGCGGGAAAGCCCAAGTGACGACCTTCCATCGCCGCCGCAACGGTTCCGGAATAGATGACATCATCGCCCAGATTAGGGCCTGCATTAATCCCGGAAACCACGATGTCCGGACGCGGGCGCATTAAAGCGTTCACACCCAAATAGACGCAGTCAGTAGGCGTGCCCATTTGCACGGCGATATCGCCATTTTCAAAGGTAACGGTGCGAAGCGAGGATTCCAGGGTCAGCGAGTTAGACGCGCCACTGCGGTTACGATCTGGGGCAACCACCTGTACGTCAGCAAACTCACGCAGCGCTTTCGCCAGCGTTTGTATACCAGGTGCGTGGACCCCATCATCGTTACTCAGCAATATACGCATAATCACCCATTGTGTTAATAAGTTCCCTTACTACACTGGTGGCAAAGCTACCTGCCGGTAGCCAGAAGCGTAACTCAACAGTTACGTCATCCCACCAGTTCCAGCTTAATTGTTGTGGATACAGCAGCATAGCGCGACGCGACGCGTCTACTTTCTCGCGCAATAATAAAGACTGCAGCACGCTTTCTTCGGCAATGGAGGCCTGTTCAAACGCCAGCGCATCGCGCTGAGTTCCCCACTCACCGCTGCCCGGTAATGCCGCTGTGATCATCAATTCTTTATCATCGACGCGACGCTGCAATTCAGCCTGCTCTTCCTGTGTCGCAACAAACCAACTTCCGCGTCCAGACAATTGTAGCGCATCGCCGTCAACAACTTGATTAAAGTCTGTTTTTTTCAATCGTTCACTGACTATCTGATTAAACAACGCGCTGCGGGCTGCCGACAACCAAAAACTGCGTTTATTGCGATCGCGCACCGGCGCATCGCTTTGTGCCCAGCGCAACGCGCCTTGCAGGTTGCTGCCGCCAATGCCAAAACGTTGAGCGCCAAAATAGTTCGGCACGCCGCGCTCGCTAATGGCCTGCAAACGCGCTTCAACGTCTTCGCGCGCGCTGACTTCGCGCAGCACCAACGTAAAGTCGTTACCTTTCAGGGCACCTAAACGCAGCTTACGCTTGTGACGGGCGTACTCCAGTACTTTACAGCCTTCAAGCTCAAATTTGCTTAAATCAGGCATGACATTGCCCGGTACGCGCGCGCACAGCCACTGTTCGGTGACCGCATGCTTATCTTTTTGCCCGGCGAAGCTGACTTCACGTGCATGAATTTTCAGAAATTTTGCCAGCGCATCCGCCACAAAACGAGTGTTACACCCGTTCTTCAGGATGCGTACCAGAACGTGCTCACCTTCGCCGTCCGGCTCGAAGCCTAAATCTTCGACCACCACAAAATCTTCAGGATTCGCTTTCAATAACCCACGACCCTGCGGTTTGCCGTGGAGATACGTCAGATTGTCAAACTCTGTCATTTTGCTGCCTTTATGAGTAACGCCACCGCTTCACAGGCGATCCCTTCCCCACGCCCGGTAAAACCGAGTTTCTCCGTGGTGGTGGCTTTAACGTTAACATCATCCATATGACAGCCGAGATCTTCGGCAATAAACACGCGCATTTGTGGGATGTGCGGCAGCATCTTCGGCGCCTGAGCAATAATAGTGACATCCACATTACCAAGCGTATAGCCTTTAGCCTGAATACGCCGCCAGGCCTCACGTAATAATTCGCGGCTGTCAGCGCCTTTAAATGCCGGGTCAGTGTCCGGGAACAGTTTACCGATATCGCCCAGCGCCGCCGCGCCCAGCAGCGCGTCAGTCAGCGCATGTAACGCGACATCGCCATCAGAATGCGCCAACAGTCCCTTTTCGTACGGGATGCGCACGCCACCAATGATAATTGGCCCTACGCCACCAAAGGCGTGTACGTCAAAACCGTGTCCAATTCGCATTATGCATTCTCCTGATATACACATCATCCTTAAAGCCGCCTCTTTGCAGCGTTAATGATTTTGTGTCTCGGTTATTCGGGTCAGATAAAATTCCGCAAGTGCCAGATCTTCCGGACGGGTAACTTTAATATTATCAGCGCGTCCTTCGACAAGCTGCGGGTGAAAGCCGCAATATTCCAGCGCCGAGGCCTCATCGGTAATGATCGCGCCTTCGTTGAGCGCCCGGGTCAGGCAGTCGTGCAACAGCTCGCGAGGGAAAAACTGCGGCGTCAATGCGTGCCATAAATCGGTGCGTTCGACCGTATGGGCAATGTCTGTCTTGCCGGGCTCCGCGCGTTTCATCGTATCGCGCACCGGTGCTGCCAGGATCCCACCAATACGGCTGGTTTCACTTATTGCCAGCAATCGGGATAAATCATCCTGATGCAGGCACGGCCTGGCGGCATCATGCACCAGCACCCAGCGGGCATTCCCGGCGGCTTGCAAACCAGCCAGCACCGAATCGGCACGCTCATTACCACCATCCACTACGGTGATTTGCGGGTGCACAGCAAGTGGAAGTTGAGCAAAGCGGCTGTCGCCAGGGCTGATTGCAATGACGACATGCGTCACCCGGGGATGCGCCAGTAGCGCAGCAACCGAGTGTTCAAGAATGGTTTTATTGCCGATGGAGAGATACTGCTTAGGACACTCCGATTGCATACGGCGGCCAAATCCGGCAGCCGGTACCACGGCGCAAACGTCCAATAAAGTGGCTGCCATGTTAAATCCTTGGCTGGTTTATCGATTGTTTTGCCCTGCAGTCTGCGCGCGTTTAGACGCGTCAGGCACCAGACGATAAAATGTTTCGCCCGGCTTAGTCATGCTGAGTTCATTGCGAGCACGCTCTTCAATCGCTTCCTGACCGCCATTGAGATCGTCAATTTCGGCGAACAGCTGATCGTTACGCGCTTTAAGTTTCGCATTTGTAGCTTGCTGCGCAGCCACATCATCGTTGACGCGGCTATAGTCATGTATGCCGTTCTTACCGAACCACAGCGAATACTGAAGCCAGACCAATAAAGCCAGCAACAGCAGCGTTAGTTTACCCATCCTGCCCCCTGAAAAACGGCATCATCATCCCATAACTTCCGCAGACGACTCTCCGTCTGCAGGCGGGAATACCGCGACAACGCGGGCAAATGTACCACATTTGCCCGTTGTTACGTATACCCCGTGTAAGGAGAACATAATCTCATTGTTGGTTACGGTTTGAATTATGACCACCCCGAATTCAGCATCAGTAGCCATGTAAAGAGGAGGGATATAGCCTAGCCCAGCAGCCACATAAACAACGCCCCGAACATCAGCCCCACCGTCAGCAGGGTAAACATAATGCTCAGGAACAGGCGTCCATTCATTAACGAGTGCAGGGCAATACCCGCCACGATCGCAACGGGCAGCAACGCCAGGAAAAACGGCCAGGTATAGATGAAGAAAAACAGCGTGTTAGGGCCATACATAAGACATGGAATTCCCAGAGCCAGCAACCACGCAACAAAACCGACCACGGCACCCGGTAGTGACCAGGTGGTTTCATCGTCGGTTTTGAAGGTGTCTGACTCTGTAATAGTAATGTTATGGCTGTTACGCATATCTAATCCTGTGACCTTGACTGACCGGGCATACAAGTCCGGTGGTGTCTCAGGATCTGATAATATCTTGCTGCCTCAGCAGGTCTAATAATTGAGGGATCAAATTTGTTACCAATTGTTCGCCATCCAGATGAATCTCTGGCGATTCAGGCGCTTCGTACACAGCGTCAATTCCGGTGAAATTACGCAATTCACCGGCCCGCGCTTTTTTATACAGCCCTTTCGGATCGCGTGATTCACATGTTGCCAGCGGCGTATCGACAAACACCTCGATAAATCGTCCCTCGCCAACGCGTTCGCGGACCATTTGCCGCTCCGCGCGATGCGGGGAAATAAATGCCGTCAGCACCACCAGCCCGGCATCCACCATCAGGTTAGCCACTTCACCAACCCGGCGAATGTTCTCTTTGCGATCGGCGTCGCTAAAGCCAAGATCGCTGCACAGGCCGTGACGCACGTTGTCGCCATCCAGCAGATAAGTACTGACGCCCAAATTGTACAGCGCTTCTTCCAGCGCACCCGCCACCGTCGATTTACCGGAACCCGAGAGCCCGGTAAACCACAGCACAACACCACGATGCCCGTGGCGTTGCTCCCGCTGTTGCGGCGTAACGGGATGGGCATGCCAGACGACGTTTTCGTCATGCAGCGCCATCACTTTCCTCCCAGCAAATCACGAGCGTTCCAGTGTGGGAAGTGCCGACGCACCAGCGCATTGAGTTCCAGTTCAAACGCGCTAAACGGGAATGTCGTTGCCTGTTCCTGCTCGATTGGCTCGCGGATCAACCCCGCGCCAACGGTGACGTTGGTAAGACGGTCAATAATAATCAGTCCGCCCGTCACCGGGTTATGCTGATACGTGTCCAGCACCAGCGGTTCATCAAACGTCAAATTAACCAGGCCAATACCGTTCAGCGGCAACGCGTCAACTTCACGCTGGGTCAGGTTGTTAATATCGACCTGATATTGCACGCTATCCACACGTGCCCGCGTCTTCTTGCCCGCGACTTTGATGTCATAGCTCTGGCCTTCCGATAGCGGTTGTTCCGCCATCCACACCACGTCAACGGTGGCATGTTGTACCGCAGGCAATACTTCGCAAGCATCCAACAGCAAGTCGCCCCGGCTGATGTCGATTTCATCTTTCAGCACCAGGGTAATTGCTTCACCCGCATGCGCTTCCTGTAAGTCGCCATCAAACGTGACGATCCGCGCGACGCTTGACTCAACGCCGGACGGCAGCACCTTGACGCGTTGTCCTACCTTCACGCTACCAGAGGCCAGGGTTCCGGCATAGCCGCGAAAATCCAGGTTAGGCCGGTTCACATATTGCACCGGGAAGCGCATCGGCTGAGTCTCAACAGCACGCTGGATCTCTACCGTCTCCAGTACTTCCAGTAGCGTCGGGCCGCTATACCAAGGCATATTCGCGCTCTGAGAGGCCACGTTGTCGCCTTCCAGCGCAGAAAGCGGCACAAAGCGAATGTCCAGATTGCCCGGCAGTTGTTCAGCAAAGGTCAGATAATCTTCGCGAATACGGGTGAATGTCTCTTCGCTGAAGTTCACCAGATCCATTTTGTTGATCGCCACCACCAAATGTTTGATCCCCAACAGCGTAGAGATAAAGCTGTGGCGACGGGTCTGATCGAGCACACCTTTACGCGCATCGATCAGCAGGATCGCCAGATCGCAAGTGGACGCACCGGTTGCCATGTTACGGGTGTACTGCTCATGCCCGGGAGTATCGGCAATAATAAATTTGCGCTTCTCGGTGGAGAAATAACGATAGGCCACGTCGATGGTGATGCCCTGCTCACGCTCGGCCTGCAGCCCGTCAACCAGCAGCGCCAGATCCAGTTTCTCGCCTTGGGTGCCATGACGTTTGCTGTCATTATGCAGCGATGAGAGCTGATCTTCGTAAATCTGCCGCGTGTCGTGCAGCAAACGACCGATCAGTGTACTTTTCCCGTCATCCACACTACCGCAGGTTAAAAAACGCAGCAGGCTTTTGTGTTGCTGGGCAACCATCCAGGCTTCAACGCCGCCTTCATTAGCAATTTGTTGTGCAAGTGTCGTGTTCATGGCGGCTCCTTAGAAATACCCCTGACGTTTCTTCAGCTCCATGGAGCCCGCCTGGTCGCGATCAATCACGCGGCCCTGACGTTCACTGGTGGTTGAGACCAGCATCTCTTCGATGATTTCCGGCAGCGTCTGCGCGTTTGATTCCACGGCGCCGGTAAGCGGCCAGCAGCCGAGCGTGCGGAAACGCACCATGCGTTTTTTGATCACTTCACCAGGCTGCAGATCGATCCTGTCATCATCGATCATCATCAACATGCCGTCGCGTTCAAGCACCGGGCGCTCCGCTGCCAGGTACAGCGGCACAATATCGATATTTTCCAGCCAGATGTACTGCCAGATATCCTGTTCAGTCCAGTTGGACAGCGGGAATACGCGAATGCTTTCGCCTTTGTTAATCTGACCGTTGTAGTTGTGCCACAGCTCCGGACGCTGGTTTTTCGGGTCCCAGCGATGAAAGCGATCGCGGAAAGAGTAAATACGCTCTTTGGCACGCGATTTCTCTTCATCACGACGAGCACCACCAAACGCGGCGTCAAAACCGTACTTGTTCAACGCCTGCTTCAGCCCTTCCGTTTTCATGATGTCAGTATGCTTGGCGCTGCCGTGGACAAACGGGTTAATCCCCATCGCCACCCCTTCTGGGTTTTTATGCACCAGCAGCTCGCAGCCGTAGGCTTTCGCCGTACGGTCACGGAACTCATACATCTCGCTGAATTTCCAGCCGGTATCCACATGCAGCAACGGGAACGGCAGCGTGCCGGGATAAAACGCTTTGCGCGCCAGATGCAGCATTACGCTGGAGTCTTTACCGATGGAATACATCATCACCGGATTAGAAAACTCGGCGGCCACCTCACGAATAATATGGATGCTTTCCGCTTCCAGTTGCCGCAGATGGGTAAGTCGTTTTTGATCCATAACCGTTCCTATGTAATGCCGTTATTGTTCTAACGATGCTCAGATAACTCGACTATAGGGAGGGCATGAGAGCGAATGAAATTACGAATTGGAATGAGTAGTTCCTCAAAGGAATAACGATCTGGAAAAGCAAATATCAAAAAGTGCTTAAACCACCGAATTTCGGGCATTTAGGAGCAATTGAAATTGTTTTACCCCGATCGCAGTTTCATACTAGCGGGTAAAAATTTATGCTTGATATTCAGAGCCTATCCCATTAGGCGTACATTGTTGCAGTCAGTTTGAATACGAACAGCGCGGAACAACCGGAGCGTACATGCAGTACGTGAGGATGATTCGCTTCGCTCACCCTTCGGGCCGCCCTGAAGGGCGTTCAAAACCCTGCAGGGTTTTGTGTGAGCACTGCCCGGATACAAAATGACAAATAAAATAGCCTAATGGGATAGGCTCTTAAGGACTCACTATGTATTTCGCATTGCGCCACCTTCCTGCTGCCCTGGCGCTCGGCGCGTGCTTTATCCTTCCCGCACAGGCAACATCTTCGAAGCCTGGAGATATCGCAAATTCCCAGGCTCGATATATCGCAACGTTTTTCCCAGGCCGCGTGACGGGCTCTCCGGCAGAAATGTTATCTGCTGATTATTTACGTCAGCAATTTCAGCAGATGGGCTACAGCAGTGATATTCGGACGTTTAATAGCCGTTATGTTTATACCGCCAAAGATAATCGTAAAAACTGGCATAACGTAACGGGAAGTACCGTAATTGCAGCACATGAAGGCAAAGCGCCGCAGCAGATTATTATTATGGCGCACCTCGACACTTACGCCGCACAGAGCGATGCCGATTCCGATGCCAATCTGGGTGGATTAACACTGCAGGGTATCGACGATAATGCCGCCGGTCTGGGCGTAATGCTGGAGCTGGCAGAAAAACTTAAAAATGTCCCGACGCAATACGGCATTCGCTTTATCGCCACCAGCGGTGAGGAAGAAGGCAAACTTGGTGCGGAAAATGTGCTCAAGCGAATGAGCGCGGCAGAGAAGAAAAATACGCTGCTGGTGATCAATCTCGATAACCTGATCGTCGGCGATAAGCTCTATTTCAACAGCGGGAAAAAGACACCGGAAGCGGTTCGCAAACTCACGCGCGACCGGGCGCTGGCTATCGCGCATAGCCGCGGTATTAAGGCTACGACCAATCCGGGTCTGAACAAGGACTATCCGAAAGGAACAGGATGTTGTAACGACGCGGAAGTTTTCGACAAAGCGGGAATTTCCGTGCTTTCCGTTGAAGCAACCAACTGGAACCTGGGAAAAAAAGACGGCTACCAACAACGCGCCAAAACCGCTTCTTTCCCAGCAGGCAACAGCTGGCACAACGTACAGCTGGATAACCAGCAGCATATCGACAAGGCACTGCCTGGCCGCATTGAACACCGCAGCCGTGACGTGGTACGCATTATGCTGCCGCTGGTAAAAGAGCTGGCGAAGGCAGGTTAATACACAAGTACAATGCCCGGTAGAATCCAGATTTTACCGGGCGTGTTACCCCATTACCCTTCGTGCAGCCCGCACTCGCGTTTAAGTCCAAAGAAGCGTGTCTCTTCTTCCGCCATGCCAGGTTCCCATTTACGGGTGGTATGGGTATCACCCACCGACAGATAGCCCTGCTCCCACAGCGGGTGGTACTTCAGCCCGTGTTGCTGCAGATACTGGTACACCGTGCGGTTGTCCCAGTCGATGATCGGCAACAGTTTGAACACACCACGCTGGATAGCCAGCACCGGCAAATGGGCGCGGCTACCGGACTGTTCACGGCGCAGACCGGCAAACCAGGTTTGCGCATTGAGTTCTTGCAGCGCACGATTCATCGGTTCGACTTTGTTGATGTCATTGTATTTCTCAATGCCTTCAACGCCCTGCTCCCACAGTTTGCCATAGCGCGCTTCTTGCCAGGCGGCGCTCTCTTTTGCCCGGTAGACCTGCAGATTGAGTTTGAGCTTGTCCGTTAATTCATCAATAAACTGATAGGTTTCCGGGAACAGATAGCCCGTATCGGTCAGGATCACCGGAATATCCGGGCGGATCTGACTCACCAGATGCAGACTGACCGCCGCCTGAATACCAAAGCTTGAGGAAAGCACATAGTCACCGGGAAGATTTTCCAGCGCCCATACCACGCGATCTTGCGCGCTCAGCTTTTCCAACTGGCTATTAGTTTGTGCCAGTGCCATGACGCGCTCAACTTTTGGCATTTCGTTCAGCGTGTTTAGATCGAGTACGGACATAGTTACCTCGTTTATTCCCACAAATCCCGGGCGGGATCGAGCACCGGGCGAATAATGCCCGCACGCACCGTAAAGTCGCCAAAGCCTTCATCCGCTTCACGCTCTTTAGCCCAGCGCCCAATCAGTTCATCCAGGGTGGCCAGAATTTCCGGCTCGGTGATATTCTCTTTGAACATCCGTGGAATGCGCGTCCCGATACGGTTACCGCCCAGGTGCAGGTTGTAACGTCCCGGCGCTTTCCCAATCAGACCGACTTCTGCCAGCATGGCGCGACCGCACCCGTTCGGGCAACCCGTAACGCGCAGCACAATGTTTTCATCGCTCAACGCATATTTCGCCATCAGCACGTCAATGCTATCGATAAACGTTGGCAGGAAGCGTTCGGCTTCCGCCATCGCCAACGGACAGGTTGGGAACGACACGCAAGCCATCGAGTTTTCGCGCTGCGGAGTAACGGCATTCATTAAGCCGCTCTTCTGCGCAATCTTCTCAATCTTCGTCTTATCACTTTCCGGCACACCAGCAATGATCAGGTTCTGGTTGGCGGTAATACGGAACTCGCCTTTATGGATCTTCGAGATCTCCAGCAGACCCGTTTTCAGCGGACGTCCCGGATAATCCAGAATACGCCCGTTCTCAATAAACAGCGTCAGGTGCCATTTATTGTCGATCCCTTTCACCCAGCCGATACGATCACCGCGACCGGTAAACTCATACGGGCGGATCGGTTCAAATTTGATGCCCGCACGGCGCTCCACTTCTGCCTTGAAGGTCTCTACGCCGACGCGCTCCAGTGTGTATTTGGTTTTAGCGTTTTTGCGGTCAGTACGATTACCCCAGTCACGCTGGGTGGTCACCACCGCTTCCGCGACGGCCAGCGTATGCTCCAGCGGCAGATAGCCAAATTCACTGGCGGTACGCGCGTAGGTTTTCTTGTTACCGTGTTCAATAGACAAACCACCGCCCACCAGCAGGTTGAAGCCCACCAGTTTGCCGTTTTCTGCCACTGCGACGAAGTTCATGTCGTTGGCATGCAGATCGATGTCATTCTGCGGCGGAATAACCACCGTAGTTTTGAATTTACGCGGCAGATAGGTTTGACCGAGAATCGGTTCCTCATCCGTCGTGGCGACCTTTTTCTGATCCAGCCAAATCTCTGCATACGCACGGGTGCGCGGTAGAAGATGTTCAGAGATCTTCTTCGCCCACTCGTAAGCTTCCGCGTGCAATTCGGACTCATACGGGTTGGAGGTACACAACACGTTACGGTTCATGTCATTGGCGGTCGCCAGCGCGTCCAGGCCGACCGAGTTCAGCATCTGATGCACCGGCTTGACGTTCTTCTTCAGAATGCCGTGAAACTGAAAGGTCTGACGGTTGGTCAGGCGGATGCTGCCGTAAATAGTATTGTCATGGGCAAACTTATCGATCGCCTGCCACTGCTTCGTGGTGATGACCCCGCCTGGCAGACGGCAGCGCAGCAGCATCGCGTGACGCGGCTCCAGCTTCTGCTCAGCACGTTCCGCACGAATATCACGGTCATCCTGCTGGTACATACCGTGAAAACGGATCAGCAGAAAGTTATCACCTTTAAAACCGCCAGTGAGGCCATCATTTAAATCTTCGGCAATGGTGCCGCGCAGGTAGTTGCTCTCTACCTTCATACGCTCGGCGTCCGTCAGTTTGCCTTCGACCACCAGTGGGCCAGGATGTTTTTCGCTCATTAGTAGACATCTCGCTGATAACGGCGCTCTACGCGCAGCTCACTTAAAAATTCGTCCGCCGTTTCGACGTCCATACCGCCGAATTCGGCAATCACTTCCAACAAAGCCTGCTCAACGTCTTTCGCCATACGATTGGCGTCACCGCAGACATAAATGTGCGCACCGTCATTAATCCAGCGCCACAGTTCCGCACCCTGTTGGCGCAGTTTATCTTGTACGTAGACTTTTTCTTTTTGGTCGCGTGACCAGGCGAGATCGATACGGTTCAGAACGCCCTCTTTGACGTAGCGCTGCCATTCCACCTGATACAGAAAATCTTCAGTAAAGTGCGGGTTGCCAAAGAACAGCCAGTTTTTGCCCGCTGCTTCATCTGCCGCACGCTGCTGCATAAAAGCGCGGAACGGTGCGATGCCGGTGCCCGGGCCAATCATAATCACCGGTGTTTCCGGGTTGGCTGGCAGACGGAAGTTGTCGTTGTGCTCGATAAACACGCGCACTTCGCCCTCTTCTTCCACGCGGTCGGCAAGGAAGCTCGACGCACCACCGGCACGCGCGCGGCCTTCAACATCAAAGCGTACGGCGCCGACAGTCACGTGAACTTCGCTTTCCACTTCCGCCTGCGAGGACGCAATCGAGTACAGGCGTGGCGTCAGCGGACGCAGCAGACCAATTAATGCTTCTGCGTCCAGTTGTGCCGGAGAAAAGCGCAGCATATCGACGATTGGTGTCGTAGTGGCATAGTGTTGCAACTGCGCTTTATCCCCCACCAACGGCAGTAACGTTTCACTGCGCGTTAAGGTGGCATAGTTCTCAACGATATTGGCGGTGTTCACCGTCAGCTCGAAGTGCCACTGCAGCACTTCGGTAAGCGGCAATAATTTCCCGTCGACCGTGACCGGTTCATCACCTTTCAGCCACAGCAATTCAACAATTTCTTTGACCAGAGCAGGATCGTTTTGATACCAAACGCCTAGCGCGTCACCCGGCTGATAACGCAGGCCGGAATCGCCGAGATCGATTTCAATATGACGCACGTCTTTTTCGGAATCACGGCCGGTGATTTTCTGGTTCACCGCAAGCGTTGCGGATAACGGTGCTTCTTTGGTGTATGGGCTGGTGTGTACTTCATTTACCGCACCGCTCGCCACAGCTTGTACAAAAGGTGCCGAAGGCGCTCGTGCTTTTAGCACCTCAACCAGACGGGCACGCCACTGCGCGGCTGCGGCCTGATATTCGACATCGGCATCCACGCGATCGAGTAGACGTTCACCGCCAAGCTCCGCCAGTTTGCTGTCGAAGTCTTTTCCAGACTGGCAGAAAAATTCGTAGGACGTATCACCGAGGCCAAAGACGGCGAAGGCGGTGTTATCGAGTTTCGGCGCTTTTTTAGAGGACAGAAACTTATGCAACGCCACCGCTTCTTCCGCCGGCTCACCTTCTCCCTGCGTTGAGGCCACCACGACCAACAGTTTCTCATTGGCAATATTTTTGAATTTATAGTCGCCAGCATTGATCAGGGTGACGTTAAGCTTCGCCGCAATGAGATCGTCACGCAGGGCTTCTGCCACACGACGCGCATTACCCGTTTGCGAGGCGGAGATAAGCGTAATCCCCGGCATTTCAGCAACTGGTGCAGGAACCACTGCATTTGCACCCGGCTGCTGATTCAGCACGCCCCAGAAATAGCCTGAAACCCACGCAAGCTGCGAGGGAGTAAGATCGGTCGTGGCCGCCTGAAGGCGTGCCAGCTGCTCCGGGTTTAACGGGAGCAAAGCGGAAGGTGGGGCCTGTGTCGTCATACGTTGTCATGTTCCAGTAAGCAAAGCGGATTTCAGCAATAAAACCCAAACTGAAGATAAGGTTAACGGCGAGGATAGTAACAATTAAAGAAGGGATGGAAATAACAAATAACCAAATGGACTAACCTGTTTTAGTTATAGTCATTAACGACAAAAACGATTTAATAAACCCATGATATATAAATAGTTATTAAACATTAACAGCGTAAATATGGCGTTCTGATGCTTAGCGCCCTTTTAACTAATGATAAAAATTGTACTTTACGGTACCCTACGGCGGTTTTTTGCTTTCTTGAGAATAAATAATGTCCACCACCTTGTTTAAAGATTTCACCTTCGAAGCCGCTCACCACCTGCCGCACGTACCGGAAGGGCATAAGTGTGGCCGTCTGCATGGTCACTCATTTATGGTGCGTCTTGAAATTACCGGTGAAGTCGATCCACATACTGGTTGGATCATCGATTTTGCTGAGTTAAAAGCGGCGTTTAAACCCACTTACGACAGGCTTGATCACTACTACCTGAACGATATCCCCGGTCTGGAAAATCCAACCAGCGAAGTGCTGGCACAATGGATTTGGGATCAGGTAAAACCTGTTGTGCCTCTGCTGAGCGCAGTCATGGTGAAAGAGACCTGCACGGCAGGCTGCGTCTATCGCGGGGAATGATTTTATCGTCTGTGTCAGCGGTCAATATTCCTTAACTAACATTCTGTTAGGGTTATGTGCTCTAGATATCTGGAGCACAACATGGCTGACGATTTCGATATTATTATCATCGGTGCAGGGATAGCAGGCACAGCTTGTGCTTTACGTTGCGCACGTGCCGGGCTTTCGGTTCTGCTGCTTGAGCGCGGTGAACTTCCCGGCAGTAAAAATCTTTCCGGCGGGCGTCTGTACTGTCACGCACTCGGTGAACTCCTTCCCCACTTCCAACAAACTGCGCCACTTGAACGCCGCATTACCCAAGAAAATCTCACGCTATTAACCCATGATGGTGCCACCACATACTCCAGCCTGCGACCGGATGGAGACTCATGGAGCCTGCTGCGCGCCCGCTTCGATCCGTGGTTTGTCGCGCAGGCCGAAGCCGAAGGCGTACAGTTTATCTGCGGTGTTACGGTTGAAGCTCTCCATATTGAAGAGGGAAGAATATGCGGCGTCATTGCCGATAACGAGACGCTACGCGCCCGCTATGTGGTGCTGGCTGAGGGGGCGAACAGCGTGCTGGCGGAACGTTATGGTTTTCTGCCTCGCCCTTCAGCAAACGCCATGGCATTGGGAATTAAAGAAACACTGGCGCTGGATAAATCGCTGCTTGAAGAGCGTTTCCGCTTATCCAAAGACGAAGGTGCCGCAATACTGTTCAGCGGAGAGATTTGCGGCAAACTGCCCGGTGGAGCATTTCTTTATACTAACCAGGAAACGCTCTCTTTAGGTATCGTTTGCCCGCTCTCTTCTATTGCGCAAAGCGACCTTCCGGCAGGCATTTTACTGGAACGGCTCAAGGCGCACCCGGTGCTACACCCGCTGCTCAGAGGCAGCGAAACGCTGGAATATGGCGCACATCTGGTCCCCGAAGGCGGTTTGCACAGTCTGCCCGTGCAATACGCCGGAGAAGGTTGGCTACTGGTGGGCGATGCGTTACGTAGTTGTGTTAATACCGGTTTCTCCGTGCGCGGTATGGATATGGCACTTATTGGCGCTCAGGCGGCGGCCCAGACATTGATTAACGCCAGCCAGAAAAGCGAGCCGCAAAACCTGTTTCCGACTTACCATCATGACATTCAGCGCAGCCTGCTGTGGGAGGTTCTGCAACGCTACCAGCATGTTCCGGCATTGCTCCAGCGCCCTGGATGGTATCATCAGTGGCCCGCGCTGATGGATGATATTTCCCGCGAAATCTGGCATCAGGGTGGTCACCCGGTAGCTCCGTTGCGCCAGGTCGTCTGGCGTCAGTTTCGTCGTCACGGCCTGCGTCATCTGGCAGGCGATATTATCAGGAGCTTACGATGTCTGTAGCCCGCAATGTCTGGCGTCCCGACGACATTTCACATATTGTTCCTGCTGCCGTTGTCGACAGCAAAACGGAGGAACTGTTGATCAAAGCCTGTCCCGCAGGGCTGTTTTCCCGCACGCAGCAAGGCGAATTGCAGATCGACTTTCACGGCTGTCTGGAATGTGGTACCTGCCGACTGCTATGTGATGAAAAAACGCTGCAACAGTGGCGCTATCCAGCGTCAGGATTTGGCATCACCTATCGATTTGGCTAATTTATAAGGATAATTTATGCCCCTGTTACACCTGCTTCGCCAGAACCCGGTGATTGCTGCCGTGAAAGACAACGCTAGTCTGCAATTAGCCATCGATTCTGAATGCCAGTTCATCTCTGTTTTGTACGGTAATATCTGCACCATCAGCAACATCGTAAAAAAAATAAAGAACGCCGGGAAATACGCGTTTATCCACGTAGATCTGCTGGAAGGTGCGTCTAATAAAGAGGTGGTGATTCAGTTTCTGAAACTGGTCACCGAGGCAGATGGCATCATTAGTACCAAAGCGCCAATGCTGAAAGCTGCGCGGGCAGAAGGCTTTTTCTGCATCCATCGCTTGTTTATCGTCGACTCCATCTCTTTCCACAACATTGATAAACAGGTGGCCCAGTCAAACCCGGACTGCATTGAGATCCTGCCGGGTTGTATGCCGAAAGTGCTGGGATGGGTAACGGAAAAAATACGCCAGCCACTGATTGCTGGCGGTTTGGTGTGTGATGAAGAAGATGCCCGTAATGCGATGAAAGCGGGAGTGATTGCGCTTTCGACCACTAACACCGACGTCTGGACGTTAGCCAAAAAACTGAATTAAGTTTCTACGCTGGCTGCCAACACCTCAAGCACCGGCAGCCAGTCATCCACAATACCCACATCTGCCTGTGAGAAAACAGGCGCGCTGGCGTCACTGTTTATCGCCACGATAAACCGACTCTGGCGAACCCCAGCCATTAACGCCGCTGCACCAGAGGCCCCCGCAACAATGCAGAGATCTGGCGAAAGTAAATGACCGGAGATACCAATCACGCGTTCGGCGTCAAAACCACCATTCATCACCCGCGCACGACTGTATCCCACTTCGACGTCAAGCGCCTGACCAAGCGCGATAATTTTATCCGCATCAGCTTCACGCCCCCCCTGTCCGACAACCAGTACACGGTTAGCCTGCAACAGAGGATGTGTACTGATGCTGCTTACGCTTTCCACGCTATCCAGCCAGTCCGGGGAGAACGTTGGTACAATCAGGTGTTCCATCATCGTGGGCAGAATATGATCCACAGCGCTGATATCAGGTTGTCTCGCCAGCGACAAGCACAGCGGTCGTGCGGCGATTTGCAACGTTGCCGTCAACGCATTCCCCCAGTGAGATTTCGTCACCAGACCGTGTTGTGCATCCAGACCCTGTACCTGACATACACTGCCACCTTGCAGTCGCCATGCCAACCGTGTCGCAAGCTCATCGCCAAGTGGTCCGGCAGGAAAAATCAGTATATCGACTGGCATCAGCGACCACTGCACCGCCAACGCATCCAGTACCTGTTCCGCGACATCTGGGACGGGGTCGATAACCCAGCGCTCCAGCTCAGCCATATTCAGATCATTCTGTGCAAGCCAGCCTGCTATAGCATTACACTCGCGAGATTCTGTGATAATCGCTATCTTCATGGCTGCATCCTCTGGCATAAATAGTCTTGCCACAATATCCGGGCTTTTTCTTGCACCGTTTCCCCGTCGATAATTATGGCGCTGCGCCGCTGCTCTGGTCGTGTCAACTTCTGACATTGCCTGTCGGGCGGGTTCTCAAGGGAAACAGGTTGGCACACAATCTCAGCCTTTGCCGCCGCCAAACGCTGGCGCATTCCAGGAACCGAAAGCGCAACCTCCCCACACTGTCTGACGGCAATCACCGCCGGAAGCCTTACCCGGCTGCGGCGTAGCCCGGTTGTCATTTTCTGTTCAACTACGATAAAAGGCGGCTCAAGCGTAAAGCGCTCCACTTGGGTAAAACAGGGCCAGGCCAACATTTCTGCCAGCAGAAACGGCGTCTGCCCGTTCTGTCCTTCACTGCTCTGACAGCCAGTGACAATCAAATCAGCACCGTAATTGCGTTGCCAGTCAGCAATCTGCTGGGCGATGAAGTCCGAAGCAAAACGCAGATCAGCTGTCGTTTGTAGCAATACCGACTTATCAAAACCCAGCGCGACAAAATAGCGCAGCCAGTGAAGCGCTCGCTCGTCGCTAATGCTTAAAGCCGTCAATGTCATATCGCAGCCGCCACGGCGTTGGGCCAGTAGCAATGCGGCAGCCGCCTGCTCATCTGCTCCGGGAGAACAGCGCAGCAGCGCGGTATCTGGGCCACAGGTATCCTCTCTCGCAGCCTGCCAGTCTTTTTCGGCCAGCATGCCGGGATCCGGTTCCGCCTTAAACGCTAATAGAATGTTCATTTACACCTCCCTGTCTTTTGTCCACGCTCCCGGCTGCCACCAACGGCAATGCCTTCGTTTCCGGTGCCCATAGCCAGGTCACCACCAATCCAATCAGTAATACGCCCGTCAACAGTAGCAACGTGACCTGCATTCCCCATTGCGCCAGTGCCCAAGGCATCAAACCGGTGCTGATTGCTGCACCAAGTCGGCTCATCGCCGTCGCAAATCCAACGCCCAGCGAGCGAATATCCGTCGGGAAACTTTCGGCAGGCAAGATCCCAACCAGATTGCTGACGGCAGAAATCGTAGTGCTGAACAGGACAAAAAGTAGAAGCATCAGAGGATTGCCGGACGGTAAAAAAGCCATCACGAAAAGCGTTGCAGCAAGCAGCAGAAAACTTCCAAGCAAAAACTGGCGATGGGCCAGCAGATGCGTCAATACCAGCCCCAGCAGCGCGCCAACAATTAACAGCGCATTCAACAGCAGGCTGGCAGTGAGCGCGTCCTCCAGACCGATGGTCTGCGCAATTGTCGGCAGCCAGGTGTAGATCACAAACCATGGGATCACCAGGCAGACAAAGAAAACGCTGTTAAACACGGTTCTTCGCCAGTAGTGGGCTGAGAAAAGCATTCTTATATGTTTACGCGAGGCCACAGCCACCTCATCGCCAAGCAAAACTTGCGGGCCAAAACAACGATGCACAACGGCATGGGCTTCAGCAAAGCGTCCCTGGCGCATCAGCCAGCGCGGTGACTCCGGCGTCCCCCAGCGTAACAACGTAATCAGCAGTGCGGGAAGCGCTGCCGAGGCCAGCAGCCAGCGCCAGGCATCTGGGTTTTCCAGAATAAAATGATGCCCCATCAGGCTTGCCAGCACATAGCCGATGGTCCATACCACGCTAAATGCCCCCAGCAAAACGCCTCGATGGCGGCGCGGCGAGAACTCGGCCAGCAATGTATGTCCCACAGAATAATCGCCTCCCAGCCCGATACCTACCAGGATGCGTAAACCAATAAGTTGCTCTGGCGTTGTCACAAAAAACTGTAAAAAAGAGGCCACGGTGATCAGTAGAAAACTGAAAGTAAAAATCTTCTGCCGACCGATGTGATCGGACACCCATCCCAACACCAGGCTACCAAGAAAAAGCCCCAGCAGCGCTGAGCCACCAATCATCCCCGCCATAAAAGGCGTTAACTGCATTGCAGGCGTTAACTGGATAATGGCGTAGCCAATCACGCCAAGAACATAGCCATCGGTTAGGTGCGCACCAAATGTCAACGCAGCAATACGACAGTGGAAAGTATTTAGCGGTAAATCGTCCATTCGCACCGGTGAAGTGTTCATGTCTACCCCTTCATTGTCCGGTAAAGAAGCGACTTCCCGGCTGAGAAGCCGCTTGATTCTTTATTTCTCAATCGGGTAGATCGTCCCCGCGTTCATGATACCGTTTGGATCAAATTGGCGTTTGAGCCCCTCCAGCAGCGGCCATGCGCTACCGTGCTCCAGTTTGCTCCAGTGAACGCGGTGCTTACCGATGCCGTGGTGATGCACCATGGAGCCGCCAAGACGGATCGTCTCTTCGCAGATGATCTTGTTGAGCGGATTATGGTACTTATCAATCTCCTCTTCCGGCTTGCAGTCCACCACGTTGTAGTCATACACAAAGTACATGTTGGTACCGTTAATATAACTGTGGGAAGAGTGACCGCCCAGCATGGTGATGTCATCCGCATGTGGAAATTCGGTACGGATACGATTGATCACGTTTTCGTAGATTTGATGAATGCAACTCCAGCAACCGGAGACTTCCGTCGTAAAGCCCATATTGCCGGTTTTCAGGATCTGCACGCGTTCTGCAGCCACTTTTTCCGGGCCCCAGTTCAAATGGTTAAACCAGTTCTCGATAAGCTTGCTGTCCACACGCTGACATTGAGGATAACGCGCCACGATCTCCGCAATACCTTCGCCAGTCGCATGTGCCAGCCGTGGATTGCCTTCAGCCATAAAGATCAACACACATTTACCATCGGCAAAATGGGTGAAATGCTGGGTGCCATCCTCCGCGTCGTACAGACGCGCAATAGAGGGACGGTAGCCTTCCACCATCACTTCACGCAGGATGTCGAAACCGATTTTCATGTCATCCAGAATGTAGCCGTAAAAAAGGTTATTCTCCGGCGTGAATTTGAAGATTTTCACCGTGACTTCAGTGACATAGCACAGTGCGCCTTCGTTACCAATGATGATATGGCGAATATCTGGCCCGGCAGCTCGACGTGGCACGTTCTTAATACGAGTCACCGTACCATCTGCCAGCACCGCCTCCAGGCCAACAACCATATCTTCGATTGCACCATACAGCGTGGAGAACTGCCCAATACTACGAGTCGCAACCAAACCGCCCATTTGCGCCAACGGCTTAGACTGAGGAGAATGCCCGGTGGTATAGCCCTTTTCACGCAACGCATTTTCCAGAAGTTCAAGCGGAACTCCGCACTGTGCCGTCGCCTGCATATTCTCAATATCAATACTCAAGATCTGGTTCATCCCGGCACCATCCAGCACCACGGAATCTTTGACGACGGTTTCCAGGCCGCCCTCCGTCGCGGATGCGCCGGTACGCGGTACTCCATTGATTTTATGCTGATTCATGAATGTCAGAACGCGGGAAACTTGTTCTGTCGATCCGAGTTTAACCACCGCCGCCGGGATGGGCAGCGTGTAAACGCCGTGAATATCAGCATATTTACGAAAACGGTCAATACTGTTTTTCTTTAATACGGTTTCATCGGTAATTACGCGCTCGGACCCAACAATTTCTTTTAACTGGTCAACAATTTCTTCACGAGATAAAGACATAGTTATTCCTTTCTGATAATTAATACAGAATAATTAATAAAAACAGAAACCACCGCCAAGTGTTAGCGAACTAAATAACCACCATCGACGACCAGTAAATGACCATTGACATAATTAGATGCCTGGCTGGCAAGGAATATCACTGCCCCCATTAAGTCCTGGGTATCCCCCCAACGATTGGCAGGAATATGATCCAGTACCCGCTGGTTTGTTTCTGGATTGCTGCGCGTGGCCAGCGTAATATCTGTTGCATAATACCCCGGTGCAATACCGTTAACCTGAATATTATATTGCCCAAGTTCATCGCAATATGCTTTAGTAAAACCAGCCAGCGCATGTTTGGTTGCTGAGTAGGCAGGAGACCACTGTCCACCAAGATAAGAAAACAAGGAACAGATATTAATAATTTTACCGCTATTCTGCGGAATCATAATTTTTGCAGTTTCGTAACTCAGTTCAAACGCCGCCGTTAGATTGACATCAATCATCGGATCCCAGTCCGCGCGACCAAAGTCCAGAACCTTATTCAGCTTACAAATTCCGGCATTGTTCACCAGAATATCCACCGTGCCAAAGCGCTCACAGCATGCGGCGATAATTTTCTGCGGCGCGCCTTTCTCTGTTATATCCACCTGCATAAATTCAACTTCAACACCTTGTTTTTCAATAATTTCCCTTGTTTCACCATTATCTTTTACAAAGCTAGGTATGAACAGATTGGCACCGGCTTTTGCCAACGCCATAGCGAAAGCCTGCCCCAGACCACTGTTGCCACCCGTCACAATTGCCGTTTTCCCTTTCAGGGAGAAAAAGTTCATTGAGAATGCGTTGAGAGATTCGATCGACATAGTTAACTCCAAATTCCTTTAGGCAAAAAAAAAGAAAGGCAACTTCCCCCGCAAGAGGGAAGTCACCTTTCTCATTATCTCTGGTAACTGGAGTAAATTTTTAGCACAGCGGTAGATTATCTTACGTGATCAATATCACAGATATCTTGTTCATTTATTAATTATAGGGAAAAACAAAAATCGTGATTATTCTCACACTCTAAACACCTCTTCCATGATATTCCTAACTGTAATTACTAGAGACCAGAGAAAAGTAATCCTCCTGAAAAGGCGGGTTACTTTTCTCTTTTTTTCGTCTATATAAATGGAAATTAGATATGCAAAACCAATCATATCGCCGTTGGATAACCCTCGCTATTATTAGTTTTAGCGGTGGCGTTAGTTTTGATCTCGCCTATTTGCGCTATATCTATCAAATCCCCATGGCAAAATTCATGGGATTTAGCAATACCGAAATAGGACTAATAATGAGTACGTTCGGTATTGCCGCTATTGTTCTTTATGCTCCCAGCGGAGTTATTGCCGATAAATTTTCCCATCGAATAATGATTACATCAGCAATGGTTATTACCGGACTGCTTGGTCTACTGATGATGACCTATCCCCCATTATGGGTCATGCTTTGTATTCAGGTCGCGTTCGCTATTACCACGATCCTGATGCTGTGGTCGGTATCAATTAAAGCCGCATCGCTACTTGGCGACCACAGCGAACAAGGGAAAATCATGGGCTGGATGGAAGGACTGCGCGGTGTCGGCGTTATGTCGTTGGCTGTATTTACCATGTGGGTATTTTCTCGCTTCACACCGGACGACAGCAACAGCCTGAAAGCCGTGATCCTGATTTACAGCGTAGTTTATATCCTGCTGGGAATTTTATGCTGGTTTTTTGTTAGCGACAGTAATCGCTCCAGCACTGCAACAAAAGAAGAAAAGCAGACATTCCAGTTTAGCGATATCCTGGCCGTTTTACGCATCAGTACCACTTGGTATTGCAGCATGGTTATTTTTGGCGTCTTTACGATTTACGCCATCTTGAGCTACTCCACTAACTATCTGACCGAAATGTACGGTATGTCTCTGGTAGCCGCGAGCTATATGGGCATTGTGATTAACAAGATTTTCCGCGCCATCTGCGGCCCTTTGGGCGGCATCATCACGACCTATAGCAAAATAAAATCGCCAACTCGCGTGGTTCAGTTGCTCTCAATTGTTGGAGCCATAACGCTGGTAGCGTTGCTGATAACCAACTCAAATCCGCAATCTGTCGTTATGGGTATTGGCTTGATTCTGCTACTAGGGTTCACCTGCTATGCCTCACGCGGGTTGTATTGGGCATGCCCAGGCGAAGCCAGAACGCCGTCTTACATCATGGGAACCACCGTGGGTATCTGCTCGGTTATTGGTTTTTTGCCCGATGTTTTTGTCTACCCAATCGTCGGTCACTGGCAGGACACACTTCCGCCTGCGGAAGCTTACCGCAACATGTGGCTGATGGGACTGGCGGCACTATGCATGGTTGTTTTGTTTACCTTTTTGCTGTCTCGCAAAATTCGTACCGCCAACGTTACACCGGAAAAGATGACATCACAGGCCGCAGAAACCTCCGGCGAGTGAAGATAGATAATTAAAGGAGAATCACAATGTCGAAGAAATACATCATTGGAATTGATGGTGGAAGCCAGAGTACAAAAGTCGTGATGTACGATCTGGAAGGTAATGTGGTGTGTGAAGGCAAAGGACTTCTGCGACCAATGCGAACTCCCGATGCCGATACGGCAGAGCATCCTGATGATGATTTGTGGACCTCATTATGCTTTGCAGGAAAAGACCTAATGAGCCAGTTCGCCGGCGACAAAAAAGATATTGTCGGCATTGGGCTAGGTTCTATTCGCTGTTGTCGCGCATTGCTCAAAGCTGACGGTACACCCGCCGCCCCGCTGATTAGCTGGCAGGATGCACGCGTTACCCGTCCCTACGAACACACCAACGCTGACGTAGCTTACGTCACCTCATTTTCGGGTTATCTGTCACATCGCTTAACCGGTGAATTTAAAGACAATATTGCTAACTACTTTGGTCAGTGGCCGGTGGATTACAAAACTTGGGCGTGGAGCGATGATGCCGAGGTGATGAAGAAATTCAATATCCCACGCAAGATGCTGTTTGATATCCAGATGCCAGGAACAGTTCTCGGACACCTCACCCAAGAAGCCGCACAGGCAACAAACTTCCCAGCCGGATTGCCAGTGGTTTGTACCACCAGCGATAAACCGGTAGAAGCCCTGGGCGCAGGATTACTGGATGACGAAACTGCGGTGATCTCATTGGGGACCTATATCGCCCTGATGATGAATGGTAAAGCGTTGCCAAACGATCCACTCGCTTACTGGCCGATTATGTCCTCTATCCCTGAAACCCTGCTTTATGAAGGCTACGGCATTCGCAAAGGCATGTGGACGGTCAGTTGGCTGCGGGATATGTTGGGGGAGTCGCTTATCCAGGATGCGAAAGCGCAGGATCTGTCGCCGGAGGATTTGCTGAACAAGAAAGCGGCCAACGTCCCCCCAGGTTGTAATGGCCTGATGACCGTACTCGACTGGCTGACAAATCCCTGGGAACCGTTTAAACGAGGGATCATGATAGGCTTTGATTCCAGCATGGACTACGCCTGGATTTACCGTTCTATTCTGGAGAGCGTTGCGCTGACGTTGAAAAACAACTACGACAATATGTGCAATGAAATGAACCACTTTGCTAAACAGGTGATCATCACCGGCGGTGGTTCAAACAGCGATCTGTTTATGCAAATCTTCGCTGACGTATTCAACCTTCCAGCAAAACGTAATGCCATTAACGGTTGCGCAAGCCTGGGCGCGGCAATCAACACGGCAGTAGGGCTTGGCCTGTATCCGAACTATGAGACCGCAATTGAAAAAATGGTGCGGGTGAAAGATGTGTTTATGCCGATTGAGAGTAATGCCAGACGCTATGAAGCATTGAATAGAGGGATTTTCCGGGATTTAACTCAACATACCGATGTAATTTTGAAAAAATCGTATGAAGTGCTGCATGGGAATCTGGATAGCGTCGAATCCATTCAAAGCTGGTCAAACGCATAACATGCATGCCGGGAGGAGAATGTCCACCCGGCAAAATATCAGGCAATATTCAGATATTTATGCGTTTGCATCGACAGACGCCAGTTGCGTGCAATACAGGTATCAATACACAGACGCGTAGCATCTTCTTTCTGGCTGATTGGCTGTAAAGCGATGATACGCGGTTTATCATCGGTCAACGTCGCCAGCAGTTCATCCAGCGCTTCGATGTCGCGAACACGCCCCACCGGGTGCTTGATTTCATTGGCGCGCTCCAGCGCCTGTGACAACACGTCATAGCCACCGCGCATATTTACCTTCGGTGATACGGTCACCCAGGTATTCGGCGTACAGCGAACTTCGTGCGTGCCGCTGGTTTCAATCTGGCAGCTAAAGCCGTTTTTTTCCAGCAGTTCAGTCAGTGGCATCAGGTCATGAATGCAGGGTTCACCACCGGTGATCACCACATGACGGGCGGTATAGCCCTGACGCTGAATAACGGCCAGCAGATCTTCGCTGCTCGCCGCCCCCCATTTATCACTCTCTTTGGTCTTAGCCAGGATGCTGTACAGGGAGACTTCCCGATCCTCAAGCTTATCCCAGGTGTGTTTGGTATCGCACCAGGCACAGCCAACCGGGCATCCCTGTAAACGAATAAAAATGGCGGGGACACCGGTAAAGTAACCCTCACCTTGCAGGGTCTGGAACATCTCGTTAATCGGGTACTGCATAGTCTTCTCAATGTGGGGATAAACGATAATTATCGCAGATCCCCGCCAAAGTATCATGCCCCATCGTTGCTTTACGATGCGATAGCCGTGACAAAGCGTGCCGTTATTTGTTGTGGACGGGTGATAGCGCCTCCCACCACCACGGTGTATGCGCCCAATGCCAGGCAGTGGGCGGCCCGTTCAGGGGTGTCGACGTTCCCCTCCGCCACCACCGGTACGCTGACCGCAGCTAACACCTCACGTAAAAAACCACAGTCGTTATCCGCAAGCACATGCCCGGCTGTCTCTGACGTGTAACCATAAAGCGTCGTTCCCACGCAGTCAAAGCCTAGTCGTTCGGCGGTAACGGCTTCGTCTACGCTGGAGATATCCGCCATCAACAGCACGGATGGGTAGCGAGCGCGGATTTGCGTGACCAGTCCTTCCAGCGTTTGCCCGCCGGGACGCGGGCGCGAAGTGGCATCAAGAGCAATAATCTCCGGCTCAACGGCCATCAACTCATCTACTTCCTGCATGGTGGCGGTGATAAACACTTCGCTACCCGGGTAATCACGTTTGATGATCCCAATGATCGGCAGAGCCACGCTCTCTTTAATGGCGCGTATGTCCGCTACACTGTTCGCACGGATACCTGCAGCACCGCCCTGCGCTGCCGCCAGCGCCATACGTGACATAATAAACGGGCTGTGTAGAGGCTCATTTTCCAGCGCCTGGCAGGAGACAATTAACTTACCTTTCAGCGAATTCAGTACAGTTTTCATTACGATAAGATCTCTTCAACTTCATTTTTGATAATGGTGACGTGCGGGCCATAGATCACCTGAACACCATTGCCACGAATAATCACGCCACGCGCTCCGGTTGCTTTCAGCGCCGATTCATTAACTTTGCTGCCATCCTTCACCGTCACGCGTAAACGCGTGGCACAGCAATCCACCTCTTCCAGATTCTCTTTGCCACCAAGTCCAGAGACCACAGCCGCGGCTCGTTCGCTTTGAGGCATCGCGGTCTCTACCGATGTTACGTTCTCACGGCCCGGCGTCAGCCAGCCAAAGCGATTTATCAAATAGCGGAAGGTGAAGTAGTACAGGAAGAACCATGGCACGCCCACCATAGGCACGTACATCCAGTTGGTTTTCGCTTCGCCTTGCAACACACCAAAGAGAATGAAATCGATGAGTCCACCCGAGAAGGTTTGCCCAATAGTGATATGTAAAATATGGGCAATCATAAACGCCAGACCATCGAAGAAGGCGTGAATGACATACAAGACGGGTGCCACAAACAGGAAGGAGAACTCAATCGGCTCAGTGATGCCGGTCAGGAAAGAGGTCAAGGCAGCTGACAGCAGCAGACCGGCAAACGCCTTTTTGTTCTCTGACTTAGCCGTGTGGTACATCGCCAGACATGCCCCGAGCAGGCCGAACATCATGGTAATGAAGCGCCCGGACATAAAGCGTGAAGTACCGACATAGAACTGCTGGGTGTTCGGATCGGCAAGCTGAGCAAAGAAAATACGCTGCGTGCCTTCAACCAGTTGGCCGTTAACGATTTCACTGCCGCCGAGCGCCGTCGTCCAGAACGGCAGATAAAAGATATGGTGTAAGCCCAGTGGGCCAAGCATGCGCAGGATAAAACCGTACAGTAGCGTCCCCAGGTAACCCGTTGCATCAACAAGGCCACCCAGTCCAAAAATGAGTTTCTGGAAATGGGGCCAGACCACCGTCATAGCGGCGCCTACTGCAATCGCCGCAAGCGAGCTAATAATCGGTACAAAGCGCGAGCCGCTAAAGAAGCCAAGAAACTGCGGCAGCGAGACTTTATTAAAGCGACTGTGCAGCGCGCAGGTGACAAGACCAATCACCACCCCACCAAATACCCCCGTTTCCAGCGTCTGGATACCAAGCGTCATCCCCTGCCCAACAGCACCCGGGTTTTCATGCGCCAGCGTCCCATTCAGGATCAGCAAGGCGTTGATAGTGGCATTCATCACCAAAAACGCCAGCAACGCGGCAAGACCTGCCGTGCCTTTATCTGTTTTCGCCAGGCCCACCGCCACTCCAACAGCAAAGAGCACCGACAGGTTGGCAAACACAATGGAGCCCGCGCTGGTCATGATAGTGAAGATAGCCTGCAACCAGCCGACATCTAAAAACGGATAGGCCGTCAGTGTGTTGGGGTTCGATAGTGCACCACCAATGCCCAACAGCAGCCCAGCAGCGGGTAATACCGCAATCGGCAGCATGAACGATTTACCGAACCGCTGCGCCTTTTCAAACCATGCACCTGACGAGGCACCGCTAAACATTTGCATCATTTTTTCATTTCCCCTGAGTAATGATGAAAATTTTTACCACAATTAATTATAAAAGTGAAAATTACCATCAAAACTCTGGAAGCCGATCATACTTTTTTAAAATGACTGGCATCTCTCCCCAGCTTTCCGCCACACTATCGACAGAGAAACGTATTAAGGATTTTGCATGTCAGAAAATGAAAACCTGCTGCTGAGATTGCGCCAGGGTTTAGACGGATATAGCCGAACACAACAGAAGCTAGGTGAATACGTGCTGAGCGATCCGGCGAGAGTTGTCTACCTGACGATTACCGAACTGGCTCGTGAAAGCGACACCAGCGAGGCTAGCGTCACACGTCTGTGCCGCACGCTGGGGTGTAAGGGTTATAACGAATTTAAGATGGCGCTGGCACTTGATCTCCAGCACGGACAGCCGGTGGAACACAGCGGTGATGAGATTGACAATGTAGTCAATGAATCCATTCAGGCGTTACAAGACACAGCAAAATTACTCGACAGGACATTACTGGAAGCGGCAACCCTCGCGTTGCACCAGGCGCAATCGGTACAAATTTATGGCGTGGCGGCCAGTGCGATTCTGGGGGAATATCTACATTACAAACTTTTGCGCCTTGGCAAACCTGTACAACTGTTCAGCGACATGCACCGTGCCGCCATGAATGCCACAACGCTTTCCAAAGACTCACTGGTGGTAGCGATTTCCAGTTCAGGCTCTACTCGCGACCTGCTACATGTGGTTAAACTTGCGCGTAAGCAAGGCGTACGCGTACTGGCGCTGAGTAATACGCCACGCAGCCCGCTGGCTTCGTTGAGTGATATCCAACTGGTTGCAGCCAAACCCGAAGGCCCGCTGAGCGCTGGAGCGCTAAATGCAAAGGTGGGTGTGATGCTGTTGGTAGAACTGCTCACCACGTCGCTGATTACGCTGGATGAAAAGTACAGCGATGTAAGTCAGCAAACCGCCAGCGCGACCTTACCGCTACTGCTTTAAAGGCATAAAAAAACCCGCCGAGGCGGGTTTTTACGTTAAGAACTAAAGAACAGGATTATGCCTGGCCTTTGATCTCTTTACGACCGTTGTACGGCGCTTGTTCACCCAGAGCTTCTTCGATACGAATCAGCTGGTTGTATTTAGCAACGCGGTCAGAACGGCTCATAGAACCGGTTTTGATCTGGCCTGCAGCGGTACCAACAGCCAGGTCAGCGATGGTAGCGTCTTCAGTTTCGCCTGAACGGTGAGAGATGACAGCGGTGTAGCCAGCGTCTTTCGCCATTTTGATCGCAGCCAGAGTTTCGGTCAGAGAACCGATCTGGTTGAATTTGATCAGGATGGAGTTAACGATGCCTTTGTCGATACCTTCTTTCAGGATCTTGGTGTTGGTTACAAACAGATCGTCACCAACCAGCTGGATTTTGTCGCCCAGTACTTTAGTCTGGTATGCGAAACCGTCCCAGTCAGATTCGTCCAGACCGTCTTCGATAGACACGATCGGATACTGTTTGGTCAGTTCTTCCAGGAAGTGAGTGAATTCTTCGGAGGTGAATGCTTTGTTGCCTTCGCCAGCCAGAACGTATTTACCGTCTTTGTAGAATTCAGATGCTGCACAGTCCATCGCCAGGGTGATGTCTTTGCCCAGCTCGTAGCCTGCTGCTTTAACCGCTTCAGCAATAACAGCCAGTGCTTCTGCGTTGGAACCCAGGTTCGGCGCGTAGCCACCTTCGTCACCTACTGCAGTGTTCATACCTTTAGCTTTCAGAACTTTAGCCAGGTTATGGAACACTTCAGAACCCATACGTACGGCTTCTTTCAGGGATTTAGCGCCAACTGGCTGAATCATAAATTCCTGGATGTCGACGTTGTTGTCAGCGTGCTCACCACCGTTGATGATGTTCATCATCGGAACCGGCATAGAGAATTTGCCCGGAGTACCGTTCAGCTCAGCGATGTGCGCATACAGCGGCAGGCCTTTAGCAGCAGCTGCTGCTTTGGCATTCGCCAGGGACACAGCCAGGATGGCGTTTGCACCGAAGTTGGATTTGTTTTCAGTACCGTCCAGATCGATCATGATCTTGTCGATGCCAGCCTGATCTTTAGCATCTTTACCCAGCAGAGCCTGAGCAATTGGGCCGTTTACCGCGCCAACCGCTTTCAGTACGCCTTTACCCATGAAACGGGATTTGTCGCCATCGCGCAGTTCCAGTGCTTCGCGGGAACCAGTAGAAGCACCTGACGGAGCTGCTGCCATACCAACGAAACCACCTTCCAGGTGTACTTCGGCTTCAACAGTCGGGTTACCACGGGAGTCGATGATTTCACGACCGATGATTTTAACGATTTTGGACATTAGATTTTCCTCAGTACAAGTTAAACTAAAACTCCAGACAAACAATGCACCCGGATGGGTGCATTGCCGTTCTAACTTTTTACTTCTTACTTCGCCTGACGCTTCTGATGTTCACTGGCGGCTTTCACGAAGCCGGCAAACAGCGGGTGCCCATCACGTGGCGTGGAAGTAAATTCCGGGTGGAACTGACAGGCCACGAACCACGGATGATTCGGTACCTCAATGATCTCGACCAACTGATCATCACCGGAGCGGCCTGCAACACGCAGACCCGCAGCTTCAATTTGTTTCAACAGCATATTGTTGACTTCGTAGCGATGGCGATGGCGTTCAACAATTGTCGGCGTGCCGTACAGCTTACGCACCAGACTCTCATCGTCCAACTGACACTGCTGCGCGCCAAGGCGCATTGTGCCGCCCAGATCGCTCTTCTCGGTACGGACTTCAACGTTGCCGTCTTCATCACGCCATTCGGTAATCAGGGCCACCACCGGGTACTTACAGTCTGGCACAAATTCCGTGGAGTTGGCGTTGTCCATACCCACGACGTTACGAGCAAACTCAATCAACGCAACCTGCATACCCAGGCAAATGCCCAGATAAGGAATATTGTTCTCACGCGCAAAGCGTGCTGTCGCGATTTTACCTTCAACACCACGGTAACCGAAGCCACCAGGAATCAGGATAGCATCCAAATCTTTCAGAATTTCGACGCCACGTGTTTCAACATCTTGCGAATCGATCAGCTTGATGTTGACGGTAACACGATTTTTCAGACCACCGTGCTTCAGCGCTTCGATAACTGACTTATAGGCATCCGGCAGTTCAATATACTTGCCGACCATACCGATAGTCACTTCGCCTGCCGGATTGGCTTCTTCGTAGATAACCTGTTCCCATTCTGACAGATTTGCTTCCGGACAGTTCAAGCTGAATCGTTTACAAATATAATCGTCCAACCCCTGAGATTTCAACAGGCCTGGAATTTTATAAATGGAATCGACATCTTTCATTGAAATAACGGCTTTTTCTGGCACGTTACAGAACAATGCAATTTTTGCACGTTCATTGGCCGGAATCGCACGATCGGAACGGCAAACCAAGATATCAGGCTGAATACCGATGGACAGCAACTCTTTTACAGAATGCTGAGTCGGTTTGGTTTTGACTTCACCGGCAGCCGCCAGGTAAGGCACCAGCGTCAGATGCATGAACAGCGCGTGTTCACGGCCAATATCCACCGCCAGTTGGCGAATCGCTTCAAGGAACGGCAGGGATTCGATATCACCAACCGTACCGCCGATTTCAACCAGAACCACATCGTGGCCTTCACCGCCTGCAAGAACACGCTCTTTGATGGCGTTAGTGATGTGCGGGATAACCTGAACAGTCGCGCCCAGATAGTCGCCACGGCGCTCTTTGCGCAGGACGTCTGAGTAGATGCGGCCAGTCGTGAAGTTGTTACGACGACTCATTTTGGTGCGGATGAAACGCTCATAGTGACCCAGGTCCAGATCGGTTTCAGCGCCGTCTTCGGTAACGAACACTTCCCCGTGTTGGATTGGGCTCATAGTACCTGGATCGACGTTGATGTACGGATCCAGTTTCATCATGGTTACGTTGAGGCCACGGGCTTCAAGAATGGCTGCCAGGGAGGCTGCGGCAATGCCTTTTCCCAGAGAGGATACGACCCCGCCGGTCACAAAAATATAGTTCGTTGTCATGCTGGACCTGAGAAGTTAGGGTGAAACGATGGAATTACCAAGACGGGAAAGTAGTATACCCGAACATGACGAGCGCCACAAACTTTCATTATTCCTCCTCTTCACCAGGCTCACATTAACATCGGGAGTGAGAAAATAGTCCCTTTGGGGTAAATGTTTTTGACGTAAATCAAGCGCTTGTTATTTAAAAAATCACACAAATCGCCCTTGACCGACGAAATCCCTTAGAGATCAATTTCCTGGCGTTTTACCTGTTGCCAGACTTCTTCCATGGTTTCCAGATCAACACCAGTCATTTCCAGACTGCGTGCAGCCACAATTCGTTCAACTTCACGAAAACGTCGCTCAAATTTCTCGTTCGCTTTTTGTAATGCGGTCTCTGCTTTTGTGCCTAAATGACGGGCCATATTGACCGTGGCAAACAGCAGATCGCCCATTTCCTCCTCCAGTTTAGCCTGATCGACAACGGCCTGCTTCGCTTCGAACATCACTTCGTCGATCTCTTCGTAAACCTTATCGACCACCGGTCCTAGCGTCTTCCAGTCAAATCCGACATTTGAGCAGCGTTTCTGGATTTTTTGGGCGCGCATGAGTGCCGGTAAACTGCGAGGAATATCGTCCAGTGCTGAATGCTGTGCTTTCTGCGCACGTTCTTCGATTTTAATTTGCTCCCAGCGGGTTAACACCTCGGTGCTGTTGCTGGCGGAAGCATCGGCAAAAACATGCGGATGACGGCGCTCGAGTTTATCGCTGATAGCAGCGCAGATATCATTAAAATTAAAGCGCCCCTCTTCCTGCGCCATCTGCGCGTAAAACACCACCTGAAACAGTAGATCACCCAACTCTCCGCGCAGGTCGTCGAAGTCTTCACGTGCAATCGCGTCCAGCACTTCATAGGTTTCTTCGAGGGTGTGGGGGGCAATAGTGGCGAATGTCTGCTCTTTGTCCCACGGACAACCGTTTTCCGGGTCGCGCAGGCGCTGCATAATACCGAGCAGTCGGTCGATTTGATTCATTGAATTGTCCTGAAAAAACAGGCCCGATGAGCGGGATGCCATCGGGCTAAAATCTTGCCGGGTGGCAGCTTCACCTTACCCGGACTACAAAATGATTAATTCCCGTGCAACCGCCGCGCGTCTATCACATCCGGCACCTGGTTCAGTTTTCCGAGTACGCGCCCAAGCACCTGTAAGTTATAGATTTCGATAGTCATATCGATGGTGGCAAGTTGCTGTTTGGTATCGCTACGGCTGGCAACACCCAGCACGTTCACTTTCTCGTTGGCAAGAATAGTGGTGATATCACGCAATAAACCGCTGCGATCGTTCGCCTGGACGCGGACAACCAGCGAATACCCAGCCGAATAACTCTCGCCCCAAACCGCATCGACAATACGCTCCGGCGCATGTGAACGCAGTTCTACCAGCTGTTCGCAATCCGCTCGGTGCACGGAAATACCGCGCCCCTGGGTAATAAACCCAACGATCTCATCGCCTGGGATCGGCTGGCAGCAGCGAGCGATATGGTGCATCAGGTTACCTACCCCTTCAACCACCACGCGACCGTCATCTTTACGGCGGTTTTGCGGCGCATGCGTTTTCTGTTGCAGTTGCTTCAGCGCGGCAGCATCCTGCTCGGCAGCGCTCGGCTTATTAAACTGTGATTGCAGGAAGTTCACCATCTGGTTGAGGCGGATATCTCCCCCACCAATCGCCGCCAGCAACTCTTCCAGCTCATTGAAGTTGTAACGTGGCAGCAGATGTTTTTCTGCTTCTTTCAGACTAATGCCTAAATGCGCCAGTTCATCATCAAGGATCTGTCTGCCCGCGAGGATATTTTTGTCGCGATCCTGCTTGCGGAACCAGGCGTGAATCTTCGAGCGCCCACGGCTGGTCGTCACATACCCCAGGTTAGGGTTCAACCAGTCCCGACTAGGGTTTGGCTGCTTCTGGGTGATGATTTCAATTTGATCACCCATCTGTAACTGGTAGGTAAACGGCACGATACGCCCACCAATTTTGGCGCCAATACAACGATGCCCCACATCGCTATGAATATGGTAAGCAAAATCGAGCGGCGTCGAACCCGCCGGTAAATCCACGACATCGCCTTTTGGCGTAAAGACGTAAACTCTATCGTCAAAAACCTGGCTACGTACTTCATCGAGCATTTCACCGGAGTCTGCCATCTCTTCCTGCCAGGCGATCAGCTTACGCAGCCAGGCTATGCGGTCCTCATGACCGGAACGCGCAGCACCGGACGCGGTACCTTCTTTGTACTTCCAGTGCGCCGCGACGCCCAGTTCGGCATCTTCGTGCATCTGTTTGGTGCGGATCTGGATTTCAATGGTTTTACCGCCCGGCCCCAGCACAACCGTGTGGATTGACTGATAACCATTGGGTTTTGGATTCGCTACGTAATCATCAAACTCGTCCGGCAGATGGCGATAGTGAGTATGTACTATCCCTAACGCGGCATAACAATCCTGCAGCCGCTCGGCCACGATACGCACGGCGCGCACATCAAACAACTCATCAAAGGCCAGCTGCTTTTTCTGCATTTTGCGCCAGATGCTGTAGATGTGTTTCGGGCGACCGTACACTTCGGCTTTAACGCCCTCGATTTTCATCTCTGAACGCAGGTGGCCGACAAACTCATCAATGTAATGTTCGCGATCGATACGACGCTCATGCAACAGCTTGGCGATTCGCTTGTATTCTTCCGGGTGCAGGTAGCGGAAGCAGTAATCTTCCAGCTCCCATTTTAACTGCCCGATGCCTAAACGGTTAGCCAGCGGCGCGTAGATATTGGTGCACTCTTTTGCCGCCAGCACGCGTTCATCTTCCGGTGCGTCCTTAACTTCGCGCAGGTGCGCGATACGCTCCGCCAGTTTAATGACCACACAACGGAAGTCGTCGACCATCGCCAGCAACATGCGACGGACGTTATCAACCTGCTCTGAGGAGACCGAGTCGGTGTGCGTGGCCTTAAGCTGGCGTATCGCCGCCATATCGCGCACGCCGTGGATAAGAGTGACGATTGACGTCCCCACGTTCTCGCTCAAGATCTCTTCGCTGACCACATTGGCATCTGCCAGAGGGAAAAGCATGGCTGCCCGCAGCGTGTCGATATCCATACTCAGCATGGAGAGAATTTCCACCATTTCCACACCGCGCCACAGCAGCAGTTCCGCATCCGGATGCCCCTGTGTCTGCTGCAGGCAATACGCCCAGGTTTCGGCTAAGCGTTCACACGACTGCTGGCTGGTGATCCCCAGACTCGCGATCCATTTTTTGGGATCAAACTCGCCAGCTTTATTAATATGTGCACTTCTTACCGCAACCATCGTCCTCTCCTTAAGGGGCCTGGCCTGTCGAAGTCGACAAGCCGTACCCATTGTCTTTCAAGCTGTAGTACAACCCGAAATCCAGTGGGTATAAGATTCATTACATATGCTCAAACAGGACCATTGACTCCAGGTGTCCGGTGTGCGGGAACATATCGAGCATCGCCAATCGCTGAATGGTGTATCCCGCTTTGAGTAACGCTTCGCTGTCACGAGCCAGCGTAGCAGGATTACAGGATACATAAACAACGCGACCAGGTTTTAATTTTATAATATGTTGCATCACGCCTGCAGCACCCGCACGCGCGGGATCGAGCAATACTTTGTCAAATCCGTTCTTTGCCCACGGCTGCCTGGTAACATCCTCCTCAAGATTCTCATGAAAGAATGTCACATTGTGTAATCCGTTATTCAGCGCGTTTTCCCGGCCTTTTTCGACCAACGCGGGCACACCTTCAACGCCCACCACGCTTGCCGCACGAGTTGCCAACGGCAGCGTGAAATTCCCCATGCCGCAGAACAGATCGAGTACGCGATCTTCAGGCTGAACATCCAGCCATTCCAGCGCACGGGCGACCATTTGTTGGTTTACCCCGGCATTAACCTGGATAAAATCACGTGGGCTGAAGGTTAAACGTAGCCCATTTGAGTCATACCAGGGCGATTCTCCTGAAACAGGTTCAAGTATCTCGCTTTGCGGAGCCAGAAACAAAGACAGTCCCTGAGAATGCGAAAAGCGTTCCAGTTTTTCTCTATCGACCATACTTAATGGCGCCGTATGGCGCAAAATCATCAATGTGCCGTTACCGGCCTGCACCAGCTCGATGTGCCCAAGATGGCGAAGTCCTTGCAGACTTTCCAGACATGCCCTGATGTGAGGCAACAGCGCCTCAAGCTGGGGCACCAAAATAGGGCATTGCTTCACGTCGATGATGTCGCTGGAACCGGATTGACGAAATCCCATCTGCAGTTGCTTTTCTTTCGCCCGGTAATTCAGGCTTAAACGCGCGCGACGGCGATAACCCCACGGCGTATCGGCGATAACCTCTGACACTTCGCATTTCATTAAGCGTGACAGCGCTGCGCTTTTGCTACGCTGCTGCAAAGGAATACTGGCATGCTGCTGCTGGCAGCCGCCACACCTGCCAAAATGTGGGCAACGTGGCACTTCACGTTCCGGGCTGTCGTTTAAACGACGTTTGACTTGCGCGCGGGCATACTGTTTTTTATCTTCGGTGATCGTCACCTCTGCGCTTTCCTGGGGCAGCAATTCCGGTATAAACAGGGCCTTCCCGTTATGCCGAGCAACGCCCTGACCAAAAGGATCGAGGTCATTGACGGTAACGGTTATGATCTGACGCGTCGTCACGCGTCGTTTTGCAGAGTAGAATTGCGCCATCGACGAGATATTTCTCTATTTAACAGTGTGACCCTAATTGTCCCATAACGGAACTCCATGACCAACTACAGCCTGCGCGCTCGCATGATGATTCTGATCCTGGCACCGACCGTCCTGATTGGTTTGCTGCTCAGTATCTTTTTTGTTGTGCATCGCTATAACGACTTGCAGCGTCAACTGGAAGATGCTGGCGCCAGCATCATTGAGCCACTCGCGGTCTCCAGCGAATATGGCATGAACCTGCAAAATAGGGAGTCCATCGGTCAGCTTATCAGCGTGCTGCACCGTCGCCATTCCGATATTGTGCGGGCCATTTCGGTCTACGACGAAAATAACCGGTTGTTTGTAACCTCCAATTTCCATCTCGATCCGTCAGAAATGCAGTTGCCTGCTGGTTCGCCGTTCCCCCGTAAGCTGAACGTCACCCGCCAGGGGGATGTCATGATCCTGCGCACCCCTATTATATCGGAAAGTTATTCTCCGGATGAGTCTGCCGTCAGCGACGCAAAAAACACGAAAAATATGCTGGGGTACGTGGCGCTTGAGTTAGACCTTAAATCGGTGCGGCTACAGCAGTACAAAGAGATTTTTATCTCCAGCGTGATGATGCTGTTTTGCATCGGTATTGCATTAATTTTTGGCTGGCGTCTAATGCGCGACGTGACCGGCCCTATCCGCAATATGGTGAATACCGTTGACCGGATACGACGAGGGCAGCTCGATAGCCGGGTAGAAGGCTTCATGCTGGGTGAGCTGGACATGCTGAAGAATGGCATCAACTCAATGGCGATGTCATTGGCGGCCTACCATGAAGAGATGCAGCACAATATCGATCAGGCCACGTCTGACCTGCGCGAAACACTGGAACAGATGGAGATCCAGAACGTCGAGCTGGATCTGGCGAAGAAACGTGCCCAGGAAGCTGCGCGTATCAAATCCGAGTTCCTGGCAAACATGTCGCATGAGCTGCGAACACCGCTCAATGGCGTCATTGGCTTTACTCGCCTGACGCTAAAAACCGAGCTGAACACCACCCAACGCGATCACCTGAATACGATTGAACGTTCCGCCAACAACCTGCTGGCCATCATCAATGATGTGCTCGACTTTTCCAAGCTGGAAGCAGGCAAGTTGATTCTGGAAAGCATCCCGTTCCCGCTACGTAGCACGCTGGACGATGTCGTGACGCTGCTGGCACATTCATCCCATGATAAAGGGCTGGAGCTCACGCTTAATATTAAAAACGACGTGCCGGACAATGTGATTGGCGATCCGCTGCGTTTGCAGCAGGTCATAACCAATCTGGTCGGCAATGCCATCAAATTTACCGAAAGCGGCAATATCGACATTCTGGTAGAGAAACGCGCCCTCAGTAACACCAAAGTGCAGATCGAAGTGCAAATCCGCGATACCGGCATTGGCATTCCGGAACGCGATCAATCGCGTCTGTTCCAGGCCTTCCGTCAAGCGGATGCCAGTATTTCACGACGCCACGGCGGCACCGGGCTGGGCCTTGTGATTACGCAAAAACTGGTTAACGAGATGGGCGGGGATATCTCGTTCCACAGCCAGCCAAATCGCGGCTCAACCTTCTGGTTCCATATCAGCCTCGATCTCAATCCTAACGTACTCAGTGAGCGCTCACCCACCCGTTGTCTGGCCGGTAAACGCCTGGCCTACGTTGAACCCAACGCTACTGCAGCGCAGTGTACGCTGGATATATTGAGTGAAACGCCGCTGGAGGTGATTTATAGCCCTTCCTTCTCCGCGTTGCCGGCGGAACACTACGATATTCTGCTGCTTGGCGTACCGGTCACGTTCCGCGAACAGCTCACTATGCAGCATGAACGGCTGGCAAGCGCCCGAGCGATGACCGACTTCCTGTTGCTGGCGCTGCCTTGCCATGCACAGATTAACGCCGAGAAATTAAAACAAGGCGGTGCGGCGGCATGCCTGTTAAAACCGCTGACCTCAACCCGTTTGCTGCCTGCCTTAACGGAGTATTGCCATCTGAATCAAAGCACCGAACCGCTACTGATGGATGAGAGTAAAATTGCAATGACCGTCATGGCGGTGGATGACAACCCAGCGAATCTCAAACTGATCGGCGCATTGCTGGACGATATGGTACGGCACGTTGAGCTTTGCGACAGCGGGCATCAGGCGGTGGATCGCGCTAAACAGATGCAGTTTGATTTAATTTTAATGGATATTCAGATGCCGGATATGGACGGTATTCGCGCTTGCGAGCTCATCCATCAGTTGCCCCATCAGCAGCAGACGCCGGTTATTGCAGTGACCGCGCACGCGATGGCCGGGCAAAAAGAGAAGCTCCTCAGCGCCGGAATGAACGACTATCTGGCAAAACCCATTGAAGAGGAGAAGCTTCATAATCTGCTACTGCGTTATAAACCCGGCTCTGGCACTGCCATCCGGGCGATCGTCGCCGAGCCCCTTGAGCCGGTCGTCAACCCGAATACAACGCTCGACTGGCAGTTGGCGTTAAGGCAAGCCGCCGGGAAAAACAATCTGGCGCGCGATATGCTGCAGATGCTGATCGATTTTCTCCCTGAGGTACGCAATAAAATCGAAGAACAGCTGGTCGGTGAAAACCCTGAAGGCCTGGTAGATTTGATTCACAAACTGCACGGCAGCTGCGGCTACAGCGGAGTTCCACGTATGAAAAATCTGTGCCAGCTCATCGAACAACAGCTACGCAGCGGCACTCAGGAAGAAGATCTGGAACCTGAGTTTTTAGAGCTGCTTGATGAGATGGACAACGTAGCACGTGAAGCGAAGAAGCTGTTGGGGTAACTGTCTGATTGCCGGATGACGACGCTCACGCGTCTTATCCGGCCTATCGCCACCATCATTCAACGTAATTGCTGTCCTGCTTTGAGGGTTGCAGCCACGTTTCGTGCCGTCATGCGGACGTTTTCTTTCGCATTATTCAGCGCATCATCCAGCGTACAGATGGTATAAATCACGCTAAAAACAGCATCAATACCATATTTGTGCACAATACCCACGTCCGGAGTCAGGCTGCCAGCAATACCAATAACCGGCTTGTTGTAACGCTTCGCGACGTTCGCCACGCCAACGGGGACTTTGCCATGAATGGTCTGGCTGTCGATACGCCCTTCACCGGTCACCACTAAATCTGCATCCGCGACCCAGGTATCAAGATGTAACGCATCGGTCACGATCTCAATGCCGCTGCGCAGCTGCGCGCCGCAAAACGCATACAGCGCCGCCCCCATGCCTCCGGCGGCACCGCCGCCAGCCAGTTCCAGTACGTGAACATCCAGATCGCGGGCTATCAATTGCGCATAGTGCGTGAGCGCCCGATCAAGGCGAGGAATCATCTCCGGCGTTGCCCCTTTTTGCGGGCCGAAAACCGCAGACGCCCCCTCTTTACCCGTTAGCGGGTTGGTCACATCGCAAGCCACTTCGATAAGACAAGCGGCAAGACGCGTGTCTAACTGTGAGATATCAATTCTGGAAAGCGCTTCCAGACCTATCCCGCCGTGCGCAATATCGTTACCCTGCGCATCCAGTAATCTTGCCCCCAGCGCCTGCACCATGCCGGCGCCACCATCGTTGGTGGCGCTACCGCCAATCCCGATGATGATATGCTCAACGCCCGCATCCAACGCATGGCGGATCAACTCTCCGGTTCCCCAGGAGGTGGTTTTCAGCGGATCGCGTGAACACGGAGGCACCAGTTCCAGCCCGCTAGCTGCCGCCATCTCGATAAACGCAGAGCGCTCATCGCCCGATAAACCATAAAATGCCTGAACATTGGTCCCCAGAGGACCGGTAACATCAACATGCACAAAGTGGCCCGCCGTTGCGGCAACCATCGCTTCAACAGTTCCTTCACCGCCATCAGCAACCGGGATCTTTACGTAGTCCGCATCAGGCCATATTTCACGGAATCCCTGTTCTATGGCAGTTGCCACCTCAAGCGCACTCAAACTTTCCTTATAGGAATCCGGTGCGATCACTATTTTCATAAAGCATCCTTACGCATGTTGATTGTGTTAAGCATACACCAGGGGAAAAACCGCCCCATACCATGGGAGCGGTCCCAGCTCGCTTAGCGTACCATGCACGGGCGCTTATTATCAAACGTCCAGTTCGGGATCAGGTACTGCATCCCCATGGCGTCATCACGCGCGCCCAACCCGTGTTTCTGATACAGCTCGTGCGCTTTCATCACCTGATCCATATCGAGCTCTACGCCCAGACCCGGTTTCGCCGGTACCTGCACCATGCCGCCTTTAATTTCAAACGGCTCTTTGGTCAGACGCTGGTTGCCTTCCTGCCAGATCCAGTGGGTATCGATGGCGGTAATTTTACCCGGTGCCGCCGCCGCGACGTGAGTGAACATCGCCAGCGAAATATCAAAGTGGTTGTTGGAGTGCGAGCCCCAGGTCAGGCCAAACTCATGGCACATCTGTGCCACGCGTACGGAACCTTGCATGGTCCAGAAGTGCGGGTCCGCCAGCGGGATGTCGACAGATTGTAGCGACAACGTGTGCCCCATCTGACGCCAGTCGGTGGCGATCATGTTAGTCGCCGTCGGCAGGCCGGTCGCACGACGGAATTCGGCCATCACTTCACGCCCGGAGAAGCCCTGCTCGGCACCGCACGGATCTTCGGCGTAAGCCAGAGAACCTTTCAAATATTTGCCGATGCTAATCGCTTCATCCAGTGACCATGCGCCGTTAGGATCCAGCGTCACGCGCGCCTGTGGGAAGCGCTTCGCCAGTGCGACAATCGATTCTGCCTCTTCAACACCTGCCAGCACGCCGCCTTTCAGTTTAAAGTCGTTAAAGCCATACTTCTCATACGCCGCTTCCGCCAAGCGCACTACCGCATCTGGGGTCATTGCCTCTTCATGACGCATGCGATACCAGTCGCACTTCTCATCCGGCTGGCTCTGATACGGCAGCGGCGTCGCTTTACGGTTACCGACGAAGAACAAATAACCGAGCATTTCGACTTCGCTACGCTGCTGACCATCGCCTAACAGAGAAGCCACGTTCACACCCAAATGCTGACCCAGCAAGTCGAGCATTGCTGCTTCAATACCGGTGACCACATGAATAGTGGTACGCAGATCGAAGGTCTGCAAACCGCGTCCACCTGCATCACGATCGGCAAACTGGTTACGTACTGCGTTCAGCACGTTTTTATATTCACCCAACGTCTTACCTACCACCAGCGAAACGGCATCTTCCAGGGTTTTACGGATTTTTTCGCCGCCGGGAATTTCGCCCACACCGGTATGACCGGAATTATCTTTGATAATCACAATATTGCGCGTGAAGAACGGGGCATGTGCGCCACTCAGGTTCATCAGCATGCTGTCGTGGCCCGCAACCGGAATAACCTGCATAGCGGTAACAACTGGAGTAGTAAATTGTGCGCTCATCATAGTGTCCTTATTCAAAATCAGTGACGGCCGAAAACAGGGCGTTTACGGTCAAAAGTCCATCCGGGTATCAGGTACTGCATCGGGCCTGCGTCATTACGCGCGCCGCCGGGCAGTTTCTTGTAGGCTTCATGGGCCTTCAGCACCTGCTCCCAGTCCAGATCCACGCCCAGACCAGGCGCGTCTGGAACGGCAATTTTCCCGTTCTTAATCTCCAGCGGATTTTTGGTCAGGCGGCAATCACCCTCCTGCCAGATCCAGTGTGTGTCAATCGCAGTCGGCTTACCGGGGGCAGCGGCCCCCACATGGGTAAACATCGCCAGCGAAATATCAAAGTGATTGTTCGAGTGGCAGCCCCAGGTCAGGCCCCAGTCGTCGCACAACTGTGCCACGCGCACCGCACCGGAAAGCGTCCAGAAGTGCGGATCGGCCAGCGGAATATCGACTGAATTCAGCATCACCGCATGGCCCATTTCGCGCCAGTTGGTGGCTATCATGTTGGTTGCCACCGGCAGTCCGGTTGCGCGGCGAAACTCTGCCATCACTTCGCGCCCGGAAAAGCCCTGTTCGGCACCGCACGGATCTTCGGCGTAGGTCAGAACATCGTTCAGCCCTTTACACAAGGAGATAGCTTCATCCAGCAGCCAGGCACCGTTAGGATCGACCGTAATACGCGCGTCCGGGAAGCGTTTTTTCAGTGCTCGGACGGTTTCAATTTCCTGCTCGCCCGGCAGCACGCCGCCCTTGAGTTTGAAATCTTTAAAACCATAGCGATCCTGCGAGGCTTCCGCCAGGCGCACTACAGCCTCGCTGTTCATCGCTTGCTGATGCCGCAGGTGATACCAATCATGGTTGCCCGGCGTCGTCTCCAGATACGGCAGATCGGTTTTCGTGCGATCGCCTACATAGAACAGATAGCCCAGCACAGTTACTGCATCACGCTGTTTGCCTGGGCCTAGCAGTTCGCAGACCGGCACGTTGAGCGCCTTGCCCAACAGGTCCAACAGCGCCGCTTCCAACGCGGCCACCGCGTTAACCCGCAGTTCAAAGGTCCAGGCGCCTTTACCGAAGGTGTCAAAGTCAGCGGCCTGATTGCCTTTATGCACCTGCTGCACCACTTTATTCAGACGGGCGACTTCCTGACCCAACACCATCGGAATAGCGTCAACCAGCGTCTGATAAATCACTTCGCCGCCCGGTGCTTCACCGACGCCGGTATTCCCGGCGTTGTCGGTAAGCACCACGATATTGCGGGTAAAATACGCGTTATGCGCACCACCGATGTTGAGTAGCATACTGTCATGCCCGGCCACCGGAATGACCTTCATGTCGGTAATAACGGGACTTGATTGTGTTGTCATCATCATTGTCCTGCGACAGGTTTCAATTCGATACGTTTAATATCGCCCACCAGCACCAGATAGCTCAGCACCGCAATCAACGCATGCACCCCAACGTAAATCAGCGCGCCGTTGAACGAGCCGGTGGTGCCAACGATGTAGCCGATAGCAATCGGCGTCACGATACCGGAGATGTTGCCGAACATATTGAACAGACCGCCGCTGAGGCCGCTGATCTCTTTCGGCGCGGTATCTGCCATCACCGCCCAGCCCAGCGCCCCGATGCCTTTACCGAAGAAGGCCAACGCCATAAAACCGATGATCATCCACTCAACGTTGACGTAGTTACAGAACACCATCACCATCGACAACAGCATACCCATGACGATGGGTGTTTTACGCGCAATATTCAGCGAGCCGGTACGACGCATCAACCAGTCAGAAATAATCCCGCCGAGCACGCCGCCCACGAAGCCGCAGATAGCCGGAACCGACGCAACAAACCCGGCTTTCAAAATCGACATGCCGCGCGCCTGCACCAGATAAACCGGGAACCAGGTAATAAAGAAGTAAGTCAGGGCGTTAATACAGTACTGACCGATGTAAATCCCCACCATCATGCGTGAGCCAATCAACTGCTTAATTTGCCCCCACTTAACGCTAAACGGTACTTTGGCTTTGGTTGCCGCCTGATCCATGTTGATCAACGCACCGCCTGCGGCGATGTAATCCAGCTCTTTTTGGTTCACACCAGGATGCTGGTTAGGTTCATGAATCACCTTCAGCCAGACAAAACTGATAATGATCCCGAGGCCGCCCATAAAGAAGAACACGTGTGACCAACCCACTTCGTGAGTCAGCCAACCCATGATTGGCGCGAAGATAACAGTGGCAAAGTACTGAGCGGAGTTAAAAATCGACACCGCCGTGCCCCTCTCCTGAGCCGGGAACCACGCCGCCACAATACGACTGTTTCCGGGGAAAGAAGGCGCTTCAGCCAAGCCGACAAGAAAGCGCAGCGTAAACAGCGCGATGATAATGCCGAAGCCGCTAAAAATATCGACGAAGCCCTGCAGCAAGGTAAACATGGACCAGATAAAGATCGACCAGAAGTAGACACGTTTTGAACCAAAGCGGTCGAGCAACCAGCCACCTGGGATCTGACCGATAACATAGGCCCATGAGAATGCGGAGAAGACGTACCCCATACCGACAGCATCAAGGCCAATATCTTTGGCCATCTCCGAACCGGCAATGGACAAGGTGGCGCGGTCGCCATAGTTGAAGGATGTGACGATAAACAGCATCACCACTATCCAGTAGCGAGCGTTAGTGCGCTTTTCCGCACTGCTCGCTGCCTGACTTAATGAACTCATTGTTGCACTCCTGAATTTTCGCGTTTTTATTCGCTCACTCTGAATTGCAAAACCGGTAGGGGGTCAGAGGTAACGTTTCGTGTATAGGCAGCTTTTTTGAGGTCGTTCGCCTTGCATGCTGTATTTTCTTATTGCTGGCCAATAAAGTATAAAAAGCGTCCCGCGCACGCTCACCGTGCAACAACACAACATTTTGACGGCATATAACGTATGTTTATGGCAAAAGCCCAGGCGATTGGAAGCAACCTCACGGAAATGAAAACCAGTGGGTTGAAAAGGGGAATGTCAGGATTGAAAAGAAAGGAGTGTGAAACAGGTCGCTTGACCCTATGGAAACGCCTGTAAAACCCTTTTAAAATAAAGGTTTTTACAGACATTTGCCCGAAGCTAACACGATTCCGTTTTATTAGGATATCGTCAGGTCGTTCTTTTGCTTGCTGGCACAGGCAGGACGCCCTCCCGGTAGGGGGAGGGTGAGCCTTAAGACAGAAGAGTTCCCCAGTTTTCTACCCAGGGATTAGATTCGCTTTCCGGTTCAGGATGCTCGCTGGCATCAATCAGCAACATCTCCCCCACCCGTTGCGCGCTTTGTTCCTGTAACAACGCGTCGAACTGTTTTCCGCCATTGCAAAAGTTAACGTAGCTGCTGTCGCCCAGCGCAATAACGCCGTAACGTAGATTTGGCTGGAAACCAAGATTATCTTTGATCCCCTGAAACAGCGGTACAATGCTGTCCGGGAGATCGCCCTGTCCGGTCGTCGAGGTCACCACCAGGACATATTTATCCTGATACGCCTGCCAGTCTGTCAGTTCTGGATCTTCAAATACCGTGGCCTTATGGCCCTGTGCGGTAAGGATAGCTTCAGCCTCTTCGGCTACCAGCAGCGCGTTTCCATACATCGTGCCGACAAAAATACCAATTTCCGCCATAACCTTTATCTCCAAGGACTTAAGAATCTATCTGCTCATCCTGACCTGACCGCTCGACGAACTCAACCCTTTCATTCTCAGGGAGAAGTCCACGCCAGCCAAATTGTGACAGTGCCTGCATCCAGACATCATCCAGCCCGGCGCGAATCACTAATGGCTCGCCGGTGAACGGATGAGTAAGCGTAAGCTGGCTGGCATGCAGCATTAAACGCTGGCAGCCGAAATGTTCCGCAGCACTGCGGTTTTGCCGCAAATCGCCGTGCTTGCTGTCACCGATAATAGGATGGCGCAAATGGGACAGATGGCGTCTAAGCTGATGTTTTCGACCGGTTTTAGGATCAAGCTCCACAAGCCCGTAACGGGTGGTCGGATAACGCCCGGTGGCTACCGGCATCTCTACCGTTGCCAGTCCGCGATAATGGGTTACCGCAGGCTGCGGATCTTTATCCTCGCGGGCAAATTTATCGGCAATTTTATCCAACTCTTCCACCAGCGGGTAATCCAGAACCGCGTCATCCATCAGCCAGCCGCGCACAATCGCATGATAGCGCTTGTGGATTTTATGCTGTTCAAACTGCTGCGACAGCAGACGCCCAGCTTCGCTGGACAGCCCCATCAGCAGCACACCGGATGTCGGCCGGTCGAGGCGATGCACGGTATAAACATGCTGACCAATCTGGTCACGCACCGTTTGCATCACCACCACTTTCTCATCGCGGTCGAGCCAACTGCGGTGAACCAGCCAACCAGAGGGTTTATTAACCGCCACCAGCCATTCGTCCTGATAGAGAATCTCCAGCATCAGGATTTATCACTGGTGAATAGCGCATCCAGCGCCTGCAATGCAACCAGGATCGCTTCACGCTGTGGATGATCGGCAGTCAGCGCCATTTCATAATACGGCGCAATGGCGAACGCGTCCGGAAGCGGCTGAGCGTTATCCAGCAAGGCATGCATGCGGGGAATCAACACCCATTGCAGCCATTCAACCGGCTCCATAGTATCCATACAAAAAGGCTGCGTGCTGGTAAACAGATGCGCCTCTGGCTCATCCATCCGCCAGTGATTATGTTCACGCAGCAGCGCTTCAAGCGCATGGAGCTGCTGGCGCACACGGTCATGAGTAGCCATGAAATTAACCTCATTGATGAAAAATCTGGCGCGAAGAATAGCATTTGTGGGAAGGAAATAAAAAAAGGGAGCACTGTAAAAACAGTGCTCCCGGTTCGTTTCGCAGCATTCCAGCTACTTTTAGTGCTCCCTGCTCATCCATGACAACTTTTCCTGTGGTCTTGCGACCCGTTCATCCTGAACTTTTGCATCCTGCTCACATCACCCCGATGTGAAAACTTCATCCTGAAGTATCCATGGCCATCCTGACCCACCGACCATCCTGACCGGCTCTCATTCTCCTTCCTGGAGGTGTCCCTTAACGCATCCGGCGTTTTCCTCTTTGCTTCATCCTGAAGCCTGTCCTTGCTACACCGTCCTGGTGTGTCCTGCTGAAGTGTCATCATCCTGATGTTCACTTCGTTGTGCGACTCCTTGTCGACGGAGATAGAATCGCCTGTTTTGCTTTGTCTTACAAGATGCTTACAGGCATACCCTTAAGTATATTTTCGTATGAAAGTCAGCAATAAAACGTTAATCAATTGAATTATCTATAATTATTATTTTATCAATTCATTAAGTCTTTACTTATTACCTGGCGATCTCCTACAGGGTTTGTAAGAGATCTCTCACACGATTCAGGGCAAAATAGATTACAGAACTGGCTTAAGTTGAGTCAGGAATTCCGCAAGAGAGGCCGCCAGCACCGTTCGTTTACGGGTTCCCAGCGTTTCTTTGCACACTTCTCCGGACAGATTGCACACCGAAATGACATCCAGTTCATTTTCCTGCGTCGCAATAAAAAGCGTCGGCGAGAGCTTGAGCCGCTTTTGCGTGACCAGATGACCTATCAGGTTTTCCTGGACGCGCCTGAAGTCATCTTCGCTCCAGGTTTGCAGCAGAGTGAGCTTTTCATCCGCAAACTGCGCGTGCATATCCCCGGCAAACTGGGTGGTATAAAAAGCGTGAACGGCGGGTTGTATCACAATATCAAAGGCGCGTTCAACCGCGTTTACATTCGTTTCGCCTACAAACGGCTGAGGCTGCCAGTACACGGCATCGCTGGTAGTGGAAATAATGCATGGGGAAGGAACGCCATACAATTCTTCACTGAGCGGCCAACTGTTGTTTTTTTCATGCCATGCATCGCAATAACGCGTCGTAAAGGCCGTTAGCGCCTGCGCAGTCAATTCGTCCACTGATTTCTCTCTTCACAAAAGCCAGGATACACTTGACGCATAGTGTATCTGGTTTATAACGGTGAAACATGTCCTCTTATGAAAACCATCAGGCGCTTGACGGCCTGACGCTCGGTAAATCAACGGATTACCGGGATAATTACGACGCCAGTTTGTTGCAGGGCGTTCCGCGCAGCCTTAACCGCGACCCGCTGGATTTAAAGGTCGATAATCTGCCTTTTCACGGTGCCGATATCTGGACGCTGTATGAACTGTCATGGCTGAATGCCAACGGCTTGCCGCAGGTTGCCGTCGGGCACGTGGAATTAGATTACACCAGCGTGAATCTGATTGAATCGAAAAGCTTTAAGCTCTATCTGAACAGTTTTAACCAGACCCGCTTTGATTCATGGGATGCCGTTCGCCAAACGCTGGAAAACGATTTGCGCGACTGCGCCAGGGGTGATGTCCGCGTTGCGCTATATCGTATCGACGAACTGGAAGGACAGCCGATTGCCCATTTCAATGGTACCTGCATCGACGACCAGGATATCATTATCGACAACTACCAGTTCAGCACGGATTATCTGGAAAATGCGGTAAGTGGCGAGAAAGCGGTGGAAGAGACGCTGGTCAGCCATCTGCTGAAATCCAACTGCTTGATCACGCACCAGCCCGACTGGGGTTCCATACAAATTCAGTATCGTGGACGCAAAATCGACAGGGAAAAGCTGCTGCGTTATCTGGTCTCCTTTCGCCACCATAATGAATTTCACGAACAGTGCGTGGAGCGCATTTTCAATGACATTCTGCGCTTCTGCCAGCCGGAAAAACTGAGTGTCTACGCGCGCTACACGCGACGCGGCGGTCTGGATATTAATCCGTGGCGAACTAACACCGATTTTGTCCCTGCCATCGGCAGACTGGTACGTCAGTAACTTTTTTTCTCAATTTTGCGTGCCGGATTCCGCGCGCAAGGTTGTGAAAGGTCATAAGCCAGGGCTATTGTAATCAACAGGGAATGACGTGTTGCGTCCCATAAGGAGTTTACTTGATTACACATATTAGCCCACTTGGCTCAATGGACATGTTGTCGCAGCTGGAAGTCGATATGCTTAAACGCACGGCCAGCAGCGACCTGTATCAACTGTTTCGTAACTGTTCGCTTGCCGTCCTGAACTCCGGCAGTTTGACCGACAACAGCAAAGAGCTGCTGTCTCGTTTTGAAAGTTTCGACATTAACGTGCTGCGCCGCGAGCGTGGCGTAAAGCTGGAACTGATTAACCCGCCTGAAGACGCGTTTGTTGATGGACGCATTATTCGTGCGCTGCAGGCCAACCTGTTTGCCGTACTGCGCGACATTCTTTTCGTCAACGGCCAGATCCATAACGCTGGTCGTTTTCAACATCTGGATCTCGAAAGTTCGGTTCACATTACCAACCTCGTTTTCTCCATCCTGCGCAACGCCCGGGCACTGCACGTCGGTGAAGCGCCGAATATGGTGGTCTGCTGGGGCGGCCACTCCATTAACGAAAATGAATACCTGTATGCGCGTCGCGTCGGTACCCAGTTGGGTCTGCGTGAACTGAACATTTGTACCGGCTGCGGTCCGGGTGCGATGGAAGCGCCAATGAAAGGTGCAGCAGTGGGTCACGCCCAGCAGCGTTACCGCGACAGCCGCTTTATTGGCATGACTGAACCGTCAATCATTGCCGCAGAACCGCCTAACCCGCTGGTCAACGAACTGATCATCATGCCGGACATTGAAAAACGTCTGGAAGCGTTTGTGCGTATCGCCCACGGCATTATTATTTTCCCGGGCGGCGTGGGGACGGCAGAAGAGCTACTGTATCTGTTGGGGATCCTGATGAATCCGGCGAACAAAGATCAGGTTCTGCCACTGATTCTGACCGGGCCCAAAGAGAGTGCGGACTACTTCCGCGTGCTGGATGAGTTTATCGTACACACGCTGGGAGAAGAGGCGCGTCGCCACTACCGCATTATCATTGACGATGCTTCAGAAGTTGCCCGCCTGATGAAAAAAGCGATGCCGCTGGTGAAAGAGAACCGCCGCGACACCGGTGACGCATACAGTTTTAACTGGTCGATTCGTATTGCACCTGATTTGCAGATGCCATTTGAGCCGTCCCATGAAAACATGGCTAACCTGAAGCTGTATCCCGACCAACCGGTTGAAGTGCTGGCGGCAGACCTGCGTCGCGCGTTCTCCGGCATTGTCGCGGGTAACGTCAAAGAAGTCGGTATTCGCGCCATTGAAGAGTTTGGCCCGTACAAGATCCACGGTGATCGCGAAATGATGCGCCGCATGGACGACCTACTGCAAGGCTTTGTCGCACAGCACCGCATGAAGTTGCCGGGTTCTGCCTACATCCCTTGCTACGAAATCTGCGCCTGATGTTTTACGCCCGGTGGCTGCTGCTACCACGGTGACAGATTTGTCCATATACAAGCCGGATTTGGCCCTGCTGCCAGCCGGCTTTTTTAGTGATACCAGTCACATAGCTCATTCAATAACATAAACATCAATGATGTTTCACCAAAAACCGCCCCAATACGCAAACGTTTACCTTTCGAACCCGACCGTGATTTATCTCCACATATTATCATTTGTCGCCAGAATCCACTGAAAACGACAGTTTTTGCAGCGCAACACTCGTATCTTCTCGCTTTGTCTTTCACGCCATATGTCGTTAATGCTAGCCTTCGCGCCCGTAAATCCGCTTTGGTTATTTTTTAATAGATTAATGGTCCAAATTTATCCACATAAAAAGTGGATTATTGCATTTGGGATCGCGATCACTGATACATTCATAACTAAAATGTATCTTTCCGCCCGAAAATTATTACGGCGAAAAATTATATAAAAAATCGCTAATCGGAATTCGTTTTACAGTCAGGTCTTTTTTCATTGGATTGAACCCAAACCTGACTTTTTAAGCTTCCTCCAGGAGAAATAGATGGAAAACACGCAAACCAGCACTATCGTCACGGGCCAGACCCGCAGCGCATGGCGCAAGACTGACACCATGTGGATGTTGGGCCTTTACGGCACGGCGATTGGCGCGGGCGTATTGTTCCTGCCAATTAACGCAGGCGTTGGCGGTCTGATCCCGCTGATCATCATGGCTATTCTTGCCTTCCCAATGACCTTCTTTGCACACCGTGGTCTGACTCGCTTCGTGTTGTCCGGTAAAAATCCGGGTGAAGACATTACCGAAGTTGTAGAAGAACACTTTGGCGTTGGCGCAGGTAAACTGATTACACTGCTCTACTTCTTCGCTATCTACCCGATTCTGTTGGTTTACAGCGTAGCTATCACCAATACCGTTGAGAGCTTCCTGACCCACCAGTTGGCGATTACGCCACCACCGCGTGCAATTCTGTCTCTGATCCTGATTGTCGGCATGATGACCATCGTGCGCTTCGGTGAGCAGATGATTGTGAAGGCGATGAGCATCCTGGTATTCCCGTTCGTTGCGGCTCTGATGCTGCTGGCGCTGTACCTCATCCCTCAGTGGAGCGGTGCGATTCTGGAAACCCTGTCCTTTGACTCTGCCGCAACCACCGGCAATGGCCTGTTATTGACCCTGTGGCTGGCAATCCCGGTAATGGTGTTTTCCTTCAACCACTCACCAATCATCTCCTCCTTCGCCGTGGCGAAGCGTGAAGAGTACGGTGATGAAGCTGAGAAGAAATGCTCTAAGATTCTGGCATTTGCTCACATCATGATGGTGCTGACCGTTATGTTCTTCGTCTTCAGCTGCGTGTTTAGCCTGTCCCCGGCGGATCTGGCGGCGGCAAAAGAGCAGAACATCTCCATCCTGTCTTACCTGGCGAACCACTTTAACGCGCCGATCATTGCCTGGATGGCACCGATCATCGCGATTATCGCTATCACCAAATCCTTCCTCGGCCACTACCTGGGCGCGCGTGAAGGTTTCAACGGTATGGTAATTAAGTCTCTGCGTGGCAAAGGCAAATCCATCGAAATCAACAAACTGAACAAAATCACTGCGCTGTTCATGCTGGTCACCACCTGGATTGTGGCAACGCTGAACCCGAGCATCCTCGGTATGATTGAGACCCTGGGTGGCCCAATCATCGCGATGATTCTGTTCCTGATGCCGATGTATGCAATTCAGAAAGTACCGGCAATGCGTAAGTACAGTGGCCATATCAGCAACGTCTTCGTTGTGATTATGGGCCTGATCGCTATCTCCGCTATTTTCTACTCTCTGTTCAGTTAATTCCCCTGCGCCGCCCTCGGGCGGCGCACCTCAGATACACAATGGACGCCTCATGATTAGCGTATTCGATATCTTCAAAATCGGCATTGGCCCCTCCAGTTCCCACACTGTCGGCCCAATGAAAGCAGGCAAACAATTCACGGACGACCTGATTGCACGCGGAATACTCACTGACGTAACCCGCGTAGTGGTTGATGTTTACGGCTCTCTGTCTCTGACGGGAAAAGGCCACCACACTGACATCGCGATTATTATGGGACTGGCGGGTAACCTACCGGATACCGTAGACATCGATGCCATCCCGGCCTTTATCCAGGATGTGAATACTCACGGACGTTTGTTGCTGGCAGACGGTCAGCATGAAGTTGAGTTTCCGGTCGATAAGTGCATGAATTTCCATGCGGACAATCTGTCCCTGCATGAAAACGGCATGCGCATTACCGCACTGGCCGGCGAAAAAGCGATTTATAGCCAGACTTACTATTCCATTGGCGGTGGTTTCATCGTTGATGAAGAACATTTCGGCCTGACGAACAGTTCGCCGGTAAACGTGCCATATCCGTATAAATCCGCAGCCGATCTGCAACGACATTGCCAGGAAAGTGGTCTGTCGCTTTCCGGTCTGATGATGCAAAACGAACTGGCCCTGCACAGCAAGGAAGAGCTGGAACAGCACTTTGCCAACGTCTGGGAAGTGATGCGTAGCGGAATTGAACGCGGTATCACTACCGAAGGCGTATTGCCGGGTAAACTGCGCGTACCACGTCGTGCGGCAGCGCTACGCCGTATGCTGGTGAGCCAGGACAAAACCACCACCGATCCGATGGCGGTCGTGGACTGGATCAACATGTTCGCGCTGGCAGTTAACGAAGAGAATGCGGCCGGTGGACGTGTGGTTACCGCCCCGACCAACGGCGCGTGCGGGATCGTTCCTGCGGTGCTGGCATACTATGACAAATTTATCCGCGAAGTGAATGCTAACTCGCTGGCTCGCTACATGCTGGTCGCGAGTGCTATTGGTTCACTGTACAAGATGAACGCCTCGATCTCGGGTGCCGAAGTAGGCTGCCAGGGTGAAGTTGGTGTGGCCTGCTCAATGGCAGCTGCTGGTCTGGCTGAACTGCTGGGTGGTAGCCCAATGCAAGTGTGCATCGCGGCGGAAATCGGTATGGAACACAACCTGGGTCTGACATGCGATCCGGTTGCGGGTCAGGTTCAGGTCCCGTGCATCGAGCGTAACGCCATTGCCTCGGTAAAAGCGGTTAACGCGGCACGTATGGCATTGCGCCGTACCAGCGAGCCGCGCGTGTGTCTCGATAAAGTTATCGAAACCATGTACGAGACCGGTAAAGACATGAATGCCAAGTACCGTGAAACCTCTCGCGGCGGCTTGGCAATGAAGATTGTCACCTGCGATTAACCATCCCTGAAGGGGCCTATTTTACGAGGCCTCTTCCCATTTTGCGTCCAACTATTCGCCTCCCCCCACCTTGAATGTTACCCTACAGTCTGATTTGTAAGGGAGAACACCGTGGCCGTCCATCTGCTCATTGTCGATGCACTGAACCTTATTCGCCGTATTCACGCCGTTCAGGGATCGCCCTGCGTGGAGACATGCCAGCATGCGCTCGATTTATTGATTGTCCACAGCCAGCCCACGCACGCCGTGGCGGTATTTGATGACGAAGCGCGTAACAGCGGATGGCGTCACCAGCGACTGCCTGACTACAAAGCAGGTCGCCCGCCGATGCCTGACGAACTCCATCACGAAATGCCAACCTTACGCGCGGCCTTCGAACAGCGCGGTGTCTGCTGCTGGGTTTCCAGTGGGAATGAAGCCGACGATTTAGCCGCCACGCTGGCGGTTAAAGTCACCCAAGCCGGGCATCAGGCCACCATTGTCTCGACCGATAAAGGCTACTGCCAGCTGCTCTCTCCTACCCTGCGTATTCGCGACTATTTCCAGAAGCGCTGGCTGGATGCGCCGTTTATCGAGAAAGAATTTGGCGTACAGCCTCAGCAGTTGCCAGATTATTGGGGGCTGGCGGGAATAAGCAGTTCAAAAGTGCCCGGCGTCGCGGGCATTGGCCCTAAAAGTGCGACCCAACTACTCGTTCAGTTTCAGCATCTGGAAGGGATTTACGCCCGGCTCGATGAAGTACCGGAAAAGTGGCGCAAGAAACTCGAGGCACACAAAGAGATGGCGTTTTTGTGTCGCGATATTGCCCGGCTGCAAACGGACTTGCACATCGACGGCAACTTACAGCAGCTTCGTCTGGCGCGGTAATTGCTATTTCGCCGGATAACGGTGAAAACCCTTATCCGGCAATGTATCTCTCTAAAACTTACCAGGCGGTATGGTACAGCTCAACGATATCGCCCAGGCTCGCTTCACGCGGATTACCACCAGTGCACACGTCGTCGAATGCCGCCTGCGCCAGCGCCGGGATATCCTCTTTACGCACGCCAACATCACGTAAGTGCAGCGGGATCCCCACATCACGGTTAAGCGCAAACACTGCATCTACAGCAGCTTTACGCGCCTCATCCAGCGTCAACGCTTCCACCTTAACGCCCATTGCGCGGGCGATATCGCGGAATTTATCCCCGGTATAGTCGGCGTTGTACTGCATCACATGTGGAAGCAAAATGGCGTTGGCGACGCCGTGTGGTGTGTTATAAAACGCTCCCAACGGATGCGCCATACCATGCACCAACCCCAGTCCGACGTTGGAAAAGCCCATTCCGGCAACATACTGGCCCAGCGCCATAGCTTCACCGGCCTGGCTATCACCTGCGACAGATCCGCGTAACGACCCGGCAATGATCTCAATGGCTTTAATGTGCAGCGCATCCGTCAGCGCCCACGCCGCGCGGGTAATGTAGCCTTCGATGGCATGAGTCAGTGCATCAACACCGGTAGCCGCCTTTAACGCCGCTGGCATGCCGTCCATCATATCGGCATCAATAAACGCCACCTGCGGGATATCATGCGGATCAACACAGACAAACTTGCGTCGATTTTCTTCATCGGTGATCACGTAGTTAATGGTCACTTCCGCCGCCGTCCCTGCGGTCGTCGGAATAGCCATCACCGGCACGCTTGCGCTGCGCGTTGGCGATAAACCCTCAAGGCTGCGCACATCGGAAAACTCAGGGTTATTGTGGATAATGCCAATCGCTTTACAGGTATCCTGTGGGGAGCCACCGCCAATGGCAATCAGATAATCTGCGCCACTTTGCTCAAAGACACTCAGCCCTTCCTGTACTACCGCAATGGTAGGATTGGGGATAACGCCGGAAAAAATCTCCCACGCCAGACCCGCCGCGTCCATCCGCGATGTCACCTTATCAACAACACCGCACTTCACCAGGTTTGCATCGGTCACAATCAGCGCCTTGCGATACCCCCGACGAATCACTTCATCGGTTAACGCCTCAACAGCTCCCCGGCCAAACCATGCCGTTTCATTCAGAATCATTCTGTTCGCCATCGTATTTCTCCTTTTCGCTATGCGAAATTACTCTTCAATACGTAATCCATAGGATTTGAATTTCTCCAGCACTATGGCGATCTCTTCATCATCCAGCACCGGAACAGGATCGACAATCGCCAGCGTGCTCAGATAAAGGCGGGCCAGAACTTCCACTTCATGCGCCAGCCACAGTGCTTTTTCCAAGTTCGCCTCACAGGCAATCAGCCCGTGATGCTGCAACAGTGTTGCTTTACGGTCTTTCAGCGCCACAATCACGTGCTCTGACAGTTCACGCGTACCAAACGTCGCATACGGCGCACACGGAATGGAATTTCCGCCCGCCGCCGCAATCATGTAGTGGATCGCCGGGATAGGACGGTTGAGAATCGATACCGCGGTACAATGGATTGCATGATTATGGACCACCGCATTAGCCTCTGGTCGCGTCTGGTAAGCCGCGAGGTGAAAGCGCCATTCGCTGGAAGGTAATTGTTCTTTATCATAATTACCGTCGTTATCTACATACACGATCATATTTTCAGTAAGTCTTTCGTAAGGAATTCCGCTGGGTGTGATCAGCATTCCATTTTCATAACGTGCACTCACATTTCCCGCCGTTCCCTGATTCAGCCCCAGGCTGGTCATTTCGAGACAGGTTTCAATGATTTCTCGCGATAAACGCATTCTTTCCATAATGATTCTCCGGGTACAGTTTCCCCTCGTCTTGATTGCGAAAATGCAGCCGCAGAGTAAGACGGGTCAGGTTTCAGATATGAGCAGCCACTGAATTTTTATTCAGGTTCAGTAGGCTGATTTATTTTTAAAGCGATATTATTGTTGTCTTACACGCTTAATTAACTTCATCGGAACTTTTACCGTTTCTTTAATCGGCTGGTCTTCAATAGCACTCATCATCATATCGAATGCTTTATCCGCCCAGACGTTTTCATCCTGCTGCATTGACCAGACATTATTGGCGAGGAATCCCAGCATCGGATGTTCATCGAATGTTCCGATATTAATATCAGGAGGAATAACGCCAAAACGATTACGGATAGCGACAACGGCACCTTCCAGCACAGGTAATGACGAGGCGATAAACGCCTGAGGACACCCCTGCTCGCCGATCAATTTCTCCATCAACCGGTAGCCGCCGTCTGGCGTGTTATCCGGACCTTCACGCACCCAGTCTCGATGAAAAATACCATTATTACTCAATGTATTAAGATAACCCTGTAAACGATCGCCAATACTGGGCAGTCCGGTATCGCCGACTAAAAACCAGATCGGCGATTTTCCGGCATCAAACAAACTTTGTGTGAGCTTTTCACCGCCTAAAATATTATGACTTTCTACCAGTGCGTTATCGGTGTACTTAAAATCACGGTCAAGTAATACCATCGGTTTTCTGACCTGGCGTAAATGATGTTGTTGATTTTCGAGTGTTGAAGGAACAATAAAAAGTCCATCAACATTACGCGCAATTAACGCTTTGGTTAATTTATTCTCGTAATCAACATCATCATAAGTACAGCTAATCGTTAACTGATATCCAGAACGACGGCAGCGTTGCTCAAGTTTTTCAGCGAGCGTAGCAAAAAAGACGTTGGAAATATTGGGCACAATCAGCCCCAGCGTATCCGTTTTATTCAGTTTAAGGCTACGCGCTGAATGGTTTATGACATAACCATAACGCTCAACGTATCCTTTAATGCGTGTTTGGGTTTTAACACTGATACGATATTGCTCAGCTTTCCCATTCAGCACTAATCGCACTGTCGTCACCGATAAATTCAGATCGCTGGCTATCTGTTCTACTGTTTTAGCCATTCTATGCCCCAGTTCACATCCAAAACGTCCAGTCACAATAATAAAAGTATTTTAAACATTTGTCTTACTGCATCAGTTGGTTGAGTACCTGCTGCTGACCCCACATGGTCAGATGAACCTGATATTTACGGGCATAATAGTCCTGACGCTTAAGGTTTGCTTTGATCACATCCCCAGGCCGCACCATCGCCTGACAGGCAGCTGGAAAATTCGCCCACGCCCCGCTGGCAACCGCGCCGGTAATTGCCGCGCCCAGCGTCACGGCATCTTCTTCCTGCATCAGATGAATATCGCATCCGGTCGCATCAGCATACTCACGTAGCCACAGCGGATTGTGCGTAGCCCCTCCGCACAGCGTCAGTCGAGAAATGGTGTGTCCATTTTCGCGCATCACTTCCATAATGTGCCGCGTTCCGCAGGCAATCGCCTGCAATGTTGCCAGATACAAGCGGGCAACCTGCCGCTCGCCGCGCTCAAGAGTCAAGCCACATACGCTGCCACGAGCATCCGGTCGGGCACGTGGTGAGCGGTTTCCGTGATGATCGGCCAACACATGCAGCTCGCGCCCCGGCTCGGATTCATGCTCTTCCAGCGCAGCCACCCATTCATTGACCAGCACAATCGGATGACAGTCCCGCGCTTCTGCTTTACCGAACAAATCCGCGCTGGCACCTGACTCCTGAAGCGTCCAGTCAACTAACGCCCCGGCAGCACTTTGCCCACCTTCGGTCAGCCAGTATCCGGGCAACATCGCAGACCAGTACGGCCCCCATACCCCAGGTGTATGAATTTCCTGTTCGCTGCACAGCATATGGCAGTTTGACGTGCCGCTGATCAAGGCCAGCGTTCCTGCGGGCTGAGCACCAGCAAGAGCCACACCACCCGCGTGCGCATCAATCATCCCGCTGGCGACCACAACACGAGTGGTCAGTCCCAACGCCTGCGCCGCGCCAGGGCTGAGCGTGCCAACAGCGGCCCCCGGCGGCAGAATGCGCGACGGGATTTTAATGAGTAAATCCGTTAATTCAACGGCATCGAGCAGGGAGTGACTAAAACGTTGCTCATGCGCCAGATAGTTCCATTTACAGGTCAGGGTACACAGGCCCGCCACATCGCAATCGGTCGCCTTCCAGACCAGAAAGTCCGCCAGATCGTAGAATCGATGCGCGCGCTGCCACGTTGCGGAAAAATGATTCTTCAGCCACAGCACCTTGGGCAGTTCCATTTCAACGCTGACTTCGCCGCCAACATAGCGCAGGGCTGGATCTTGCGTGGCGTTAATGCGTTTAGTCTCTTCTCCTGCGCGATGATCCATCCACATGATGATGTTATGGTCTGGCGATTCGCCAGGTGAAACCGCCAGACCCTGCCCCTGTTCATCGAGGGCAACCAGAGAACAGGTAGCATCGAATCCCAGTGAGCGAATCTCCTCGACGGGAACCCCCGCTGACGACACAGCCCCTCTCACCGCATGACAAACCTGCTGCCAGATTTCGGCGGATGACTGTTCAACCCGCTCCGGGCCGGGCCGAAACTGCGAGATGGGAAATGTCGCAAAGGCCAGTCGCGTGCCGCTGGCATCAAATACACCAGCCCTGACGCTGGCGGAACCGACATCCACACCGAGGAAATATCCACTGCTCATAACCACTCCCTGACGCTGGCTAAAAATGGGGCGAGCGATGTCGCCCCCACGGTCTTATTTTTTACCGAATGGATGTAATAACTTGTCGATTTCCGGTGTATCAATATTCTTCGCGTTAACGAATTTAACCGGGATATCAATCTCTTTCGGAACGGCCTGACCCGACACGGCGGCGTTCAACGTTTTGATACCCTGATAACCAATCTGGTAGGCATCCTGTACCACAAAGCCCTGGATAACGCCGGACTTCAGGAAGGCAATAATCGCCTCGGTGCTGTCAAAACCAATCACCTTTACTTTGCCCTTCAGGTTTTGACTATCAATGGCGTTCGCCACGCCCAGCGTTGAGCCTTCGTTGGTGCCATAGATCCCGGCAATGTCAGGGTTCGCCTGAATCATATCGATGGTTTTATCCATCGCTTTTTGTGGATCCCCGTCGCTGTACTGAACAGGCAGCACCTTAATATCCGGATATTTTTCCTTCATGCGGGCAATAAACCCTTCTGAACGTTCAATCGCGGAAGAGGTACCGGCCACGTGCGCAATAATGCCGACTTTCCCTTTGCTGCCCACTTCAGCGGCGAGCGCATCGGCGGCCTCTGCACCGGCTTTACGGTTATTGGTTGCTACAAAGCTGACCGGGATTTCGGAATTTACGCCAGAGTCAAAGGTTACGACCTTAATACCCCGTGAATTGGCCGTTTCCACCAGCGGTGCAAGGGCATTGGCGTCTAACGCCGCCAGCAGCAGTCCGTTTGGTTTTTGCGCCATTGCGTTTTCAACCAACTGAATCTGCTCAGCAATTTGTGTTTCATCCGCCGGCCCCACATAGCTGGTTTTATCACCCAGCTCTTTCGCCGCCGCTTCCGTCCCCATTTTTACGGTTTGCCAGAATTCATGCTGGAAACCTTTACTGACAACGGGAAGGTTCATATCTTTAGCCAATGCGCTGGATGTCATACAGGCCAGCAGGGATAACGCATAGACAAAATGCCTGGTTTTCATTGTTGTACTCCGTTCTGAGTGAGTCACCCTAAACGTCAGGGTTATGATGCCCCGTGACTTCCGGGAGCGTAAATCAACGAATTTTTTTGCGTAATGTGTCGAGATAAACCGCCGCGATGACCACCACACCCATTGCCACCATCTGCCAGAACTGAGAGACGCCCATCAGGTTGAGGCCATTTTTCAACACACTCATAATGAATGCGCCGATAATCGTACCGCCAATGGTCCCAATCCCGCCCATCAGGCTCGTACCACCAATCACCACTGCGGCAATCGCTTCCAGTTCATATCCCACACCGACCGTTGGCTGACCTGAGTTCAGACGTGAAGCCAGAATAACCCCGGCGATCCCAGTCAGCAGTCCGCAGAAGGCGTAGACGAAAATTTTAACGCGCTGGACTTTAATCCCGGACAGGTGTGCCGCAACTTCATTGCTACCCACGGCATAAACATAGCGACCAATCACCGTTTTCTTCAGGATGTACGCAGCGATCAGCGCCACCACCACCAGGTAAAAGACCGGATAAGGCAGCACGTCGAACAAGCGGCCCTGAGCCAGCATTTTGAAACCAGGATAATCAGCAAAGTAAATCGCACGGCCGTCGGTCATCACCATGTTGATGCCCCTGACGGACATCATCAGGCCCAGCGTGGCAATAAAGGGCGGGATGGTCATTTTGGTGACCAACAGTCCGTTGATATAACCACACAGCCCACCCGCCAACACGCCAGCCAGGATACAAATCGGCAGTGGCAGTCCCAGCGTGGCGCAGATACCCACCGCAACACCGGAAAACGCCACCACGGAGCCAAGAGAAAGGTCGATCCCTGAGGTGATAATGACGAAGGTAACGCCAATCGCCATGATGCCAATGACCGAGGTTTGCAGGGCAATGGTCATAATATTTTCAGTATTAAAGAAAAATGGCGATCCAAAGCTAAAAAATATCACCAGAATAATCAAACTGAAAAGCGGCGCAAGGCGCATTAAAAGTTCTTTGTTAATTTTAATTTTCTTATTATTGCTGTCTGAAGAGGTTACAGAGATAGTCATAAATTAATCCTCTAACGTCGCGTATTGCATGATTTTTTCTTGTGTGGCGTCATCAGAAGCTAACTCACCGGTAATACGGCCACTACGCATAACTAAAATGCGATCGCACATACCCAGCACTTCCGGTAATTCAGAGGAAATCATGATGATTGATTTCCCTTTTGCCACCAGTCGATTCATCAATTCATAAATTTCAAGTTTGGCCCCCACGTCAATGCCGCGCGTAGGCTCATCAAAGATGAGAATATCGGTGTCTTTGCACACCCATCTGGCAATAATAATTTTCTGTTGATTACCGCCACTTAAATTCAACGCGGCCTGCTCAAGGTGTGGCGTTTTAATTCGCAGGGCTTTCACCTGATCCTGGCTAGTTTGTTGACAGCGTTTACTGTCAACATTGCCGTAGCGATCGGAATACTCCGGGTAATTCCCCAGCATAATATTGCGCTCGACGGACAGTCCTAATGCCAGACCTTCTTTTTTTCTGTCCTCAGTTAAATAGCTGATCCCTTGTTTGATTGCATCAGGGATATCTTTAATCACCGTGACGTTGCCGTTAAGCTTAATGGTGCCACTATCGATAGGGTCTGCGCCGAAAATAGCACGCGCCAGTTCAGTACGTCCTGCCCCCATCAGACCGGCAAAACCTAAAATCTCCCCTTGATGCAGGGTGAAGTCGATGTTGTTCAGTACCCCTTTACGCGTCAGGCCGCTCACCTCCAGCACCGGTTTATGCTGAGACAAGGGTTCACGACGCGGATAGATATTACCGAGGTCACGCCCAACCATCATGGCTATCAGATCACTAATTTTCACCGCATCATAATCGACGGTAGCAATAAACTGGCCATCTCGCATAACGGTAGCGCGATCGGCAATCAACGCCAACTCTTCCAGACGGTGCGAGATATAGACAATGCCGGTACCCTGCTCTTTGAGCAAACGGGTAACCTGAAATAAACTGTCGATCTCCGTTTCCGTCAGCGCTGCCGTCGGTTCATCCATAATAAGAATTTTGGCATTCACCGATATGGCTTTAGCAATCTCAACCATTTGTTGTTGAGCGACGGTAAGATCGGCAACCAGCGTGTCTGGCGCAATATTCAGGTTCAATTTTTGCAAAATATCGATAGCAGCCTGGCGCTGTTGTTTCTCGTCGAGGCGCCAACGGTTATTTTTGCAAAATTCCCTGCCAATAAAGATATTGTCTTCAACCGTTAACTCAGGAAACAGATTAAATTCCTGGTGAATAATTGTAATCCCGGCTTTTTGCGCACTTAGCGGGTTTGCGAATGAAACTGATTGATCTTCAAAAATAATATTTCCTTCATCCGGTTGATAGACCCCGGACAAAATTTTCATCAAGGTGGACTTTCCCGCGCCATTTTCGCCAAGCAGTGCGTGAACTTCCCCTTTACGTAAAGCAAAATCCACATTACTCAACGCTAATACGCCGGGAAAACGTTTCGTAATATGGCTCATCTGTAAAAATGTTTCGGACATTGCTGATTTCCTCAATATACAGAAACTACAGTCGGTAAATCAGGCGAAAACAGCGTTGCCAGGGAGCCATCGTCACCGTTAATGCAAATACTGCCTAAAATCGTAGATACGTTTTATCGTTTTCGCTAACTCGAGTTAGCAATTGCCTTTTAAAGCTATTTTAGCTGCAAAAAATAACCAAATCATTTGGTTTAAAACTGTGACGATGAACAGACAATTTATTGTATATCATTAATTAAAAAGGAAATTACCTTAAATCCCCGCATTTATTTATTTGATGTAGATCGAATTTTAACCACTTCTCGTGAGGCCTCTCACAGTTTCACAACAAAAAAGTTGTGCAAAAAACTCTCTAATACCTAAGCTAACTCGAGTTAGCAAAAATAAAAAATTCAGCCAACTGCGGCAGTGGTGTCCTACATCCGCTTCAGCAGCACGGCATAAAGTGAGATGAGGAACCTCGAATGAAAAAAATCAGTTTACCGAAAATCGGTATTCGTCCGGTGATTGATGGGCGTCGCATGGGTGTACGCGAGTCGCTTGAAGAACAAACCATGAATATGGCGAAAGCCACTGCCGCACTTATCACCGAGAAACTTCGTCATGCCTGCGGCGCGCAGATTGAATGCGTGATTGCAGACACCTGCATTGCCGGGATGGCTGAATCCGCAGCCTGCGAAGAAAAATTCAGTAGCCAGAACGTGGGCGTGACGATCACCGTGACCCCGTGCTGGTGCTACGGCAGTGAAACCATCGACATGGACCCCATGCGCCCGAAAGCCATCTGGGGCTTCAACGGCACGGAACGTCCTGGCGCCGTTTATCTCGCCGCCGCGCTGGCTGCGCATAACCAAAAAGGGCTTCCTGCCTTCTCGATTTACGGCCATGACGTGCAGGATGCGGGTGACACCACCATCCCTGCCGATGTTGAAGAAAAACTGCTGCGCTTTAGCCGTGCGGGCTTAGCCGTTGCCAGCATGAAAGGCAAAAGCTATCTGTCCGTGGGCGGTGTTTCTATGGGTATTGCAGGATCCATCGTCGATCATAACTTCTTTGAATCCTGGCTGGGGATGAAAGTTCAGCCGGTTGATATGACCGAACTGCGTCGTCGTATTGATCAAAAAATCTATGATGAAGCTGAGCTGGAGATTGCGCTGGCGTGGGCGGACAAAAACTTCCGCTACGGCGAAGATCAGAATGCGCAGCAGTACAAGCGCAACGAAGAGCAAAGCCGCGCCGTGCTGAAAGAAAGCCTGCTGATGGCGATGTGCATCCGCGACATGATGCAGGGTAACAAGACGCTGGCTGAAAAAGGTCTGGTCGAAGAGTCGCTGGGCTACAATGCGATTGCCGCAGGCTTCCAGGGCCAGCGTCACTGGACCGATCAATACCCGAACGGTGACACCGCCGAAGCCCTGTTGAATAGCTCATTTGACTGGAATGGCGTGCGCGCGCCGTATGTAGTCGCCACCGAAAATGACAGCCTGAACGGCGTGGCAATGCTGTTTGGCCGCCAGCTTACCGGTACGGCGCAAGTCTTTGCCGATGTGCGCACCTACTGGTCGCCAGAAGCGGTTCAACGTGTCACGGGACAACCGCTGACCGGCCTTGCTGAGCACGGTATTATCCACTTGATCAACTCCGGATCTGCGGCGCTGGACGGCTCCTGTAAGCAACGCGACAGCGATGGCAAACCCACCATGAAACCGCATTGGGAAATCTCGCAACAAGAAGCGGATGATTGCCTGGCAGCAACCGAATGGTGCCCGGCTATTCATGAATACTTCCGCGGCGGCGGCTACTCCTCCCGCTTCCTGACCGAAGGCGGCGTGCCATTCACCATGACCCGCATCAATATCATCAAAGGTCTGGGACCGGTGCTGCAAATAGCCGAAGGCTGGAGCGTGGAATTACCGAAAAATATGCACGATCAGCTCGATGCACGCACCAACTCGACCTGGCCGACCACCTGGTTCGCCCCACGCTTAACCGGTAAAGGCCCGTTCAGCGATGTCTATTCGGTGATGGCTAACTGGGGTGCGAACCACGGTGTGCTGACGATTGGTCACGTTGGCGCAGACTTTATTACCCTCGCCGCCATGCTGCGTATTCCGGTGTGTATGCACAACGTGGAAGAAGAGAAAATCTATCGTCCTTCTGCCTGGGCGGCGCACGGTATGGACAGCGAAGGTCAGGATTACCGTGCCTGCCAGAACTATGGCCCACTGTATAAGCGTTAATACGGCTCTGCCCGGTGGCGCAAACTTACCTGGCCTGCAACTGTGCAGTTTGTAGGCCGGATAAGCACCGCGCCATCAGGCGACGTTTTGGGAAGAGATTATGAAACAAGAGGTAATCCTGGTCCTCGACTGCGGGGCAACTAACGTACGGGCGATTGCCGTTGATCGTCAGGGAAAAATCGTTGCCCGCGCCTCAACGCCCAATGCCAGTGATATCGCCGCAGAAAATAGTACCTGGCATCAGTGGTCGCTGGATGCCATTTTGCAACGCTTTGCCGACTGCTGCCAACGCCTCTCATCTGAACTGACCACCTGCCATATTCGTGGAATTACCGTCACCACATTTGGCGTGGACGGCGCGCTGGTTGATGAACACGGCACGCTGCTTTATCCGGTGATCAGCTGGAAATGCCCGCGCACCGCCGCCGTGATGGCCAATATCAGCCGCCTGATGACGCCACAGCAGTTACAGGACATCTCCGGCGTCGGCGCTTTCAGCTTCAATACCCTGTACAAACTGGTATGGCTCAAAGAGAACCATCCGCAATTACTGGAACGGGCGCACGCCTGGCTGTTTATCTCGTCACTTCTCAACCACCGCTTAACCGGCGAATTCACGACGGATATCACCATGGCGGGCACCAGCCAATTGCTGGATATCCATCAGCGGGAGTTCAGCGCCGATATTTTGCAGGCTGCCGGCATACCACGCCGCCTGTTTCCACGTATCGTCGAAGCAGGCGAGCAGGTTGGGACGTTGCAAAACACCGCAGCAAAACAACTCGGACTGCCGACGGGCATTCCAGTGATTTCCGCCGGGCACGATACGCAGTTCGCCCTCTTTGGCGCAGGTGCGCAGCCGGACGAACCGGTGCTCTCTTCCGGCACATGGGAAATTTTAATGGTACGCAGCGCGCAGGTGAATACCCCACTGCTGAGTCAGTATTCCGGTTCCACCTGCGAACTGGACGGTCAGGCCGGGCTGTACAACCCCGGAATGCAATGGCTGGCTTCCGGCGTCCTCGAATGGGTACGCAAGCTACTGTGGACTGCCGATACGCCATGGCAAACGCTTATCGATGAGGCACAGGCCATTCCGGCAGGGGCTGATGGGGTAAAAATGCAGTGCGATCTGCTCGGCGGTGCAAGCGCGGGCTGGCAAGGCGTTACGCTCAATAGCACCCGAGGGCACTTTTATCGTGCGGCGCTGGAAGGCCTCACTCAACAGCTGCGGCAAAATCTACACACGCTGGAAACCATCGGTCACTTCCAGGCGACAGAGCTGCTGCTGGTTGGCGGAGGAAGTCGCAACGCGCTGTGGAATCAGATTAAATCGAACGTTCTGGGTATTCCCATTAAAGTGCTGGATGACGCCGAAACCACCGTCGCCGGTGCAGCGATGTTTGCCTGGTCAGGTATTGGCGAATTTACCTCACCGGAGCAGGCGCGCGCGCAGGTACATTACCAGTACCGCCACTTCTATCCGCAAACCGAATCCGAACTCACAGGAGTCGAGTGACATGCTAAAAACGATTTCCCCTTTAATTTCTCCCGACCTGCTGAAAGTGCTGGCTGAAATGGGCCACGGTGATGAAATAATCTTTTCTGATGCCCATTTTCCCGCGCACAGCATGGGGCCACAGGTGATCCGCGCCGACGGTCTGCAGGTCAGCGACCTGCTACAGGCGATTATTCCGTTGTTTGAACTGGACAGCTACGCCCCACCGCTGGTGATGATGGCCCCCGTTGAAGGGGATTCGCTCGACCCAACCGTCGAAGCGCGTTATCGCGATGCACTCTCTTTGCAAGCTGGCGGCCCTGATATCACACGCATCGATCGCTATGCGTTTTACGAGCGGGCGCAAAAAGCATTCGCTGTCGTTATCACCGGAGAGCGAGCAAAGTACGGAAATATTCTTTTGAAAAAAGGCGTAACGCCGTAATCTCTGATCGGGATGCCCGTCCGGTGCGGGCATTCATCCAATGATGAGGATCGGACTATGAAAGCGGCACGCCAGCAGGCAATAGTAGACTTGCTCATTCACCATCAAAGCCTGACTACCGAAGCCTTGTCTTTGCAGCTTAACGTCAGCAAAGAGACAATACGCCGCGATCTCAGTGAGCTACAAACGCAAGGAAAAGTGCTGCGCCACCACGGATGTGCCAGGGTGATTCAGCGGGAAATCCAGAACAGCGGCGACCCGTTTCACATTCGACGGAATAGCCATCATGCGCATAAAGCCGATGTCGCCCGGGAAGCGCTGACATGGATAGAAGAAGGCATGGTGATCGCCTTAGACGCCAGCTCAACCTGCTGGTACCTGGCCCGACAGCTACCGGATATCAACATTCAGGTGTTTACCAACAGTCAGCCCATTTGCCAGGAGCTTGGCAAACGCGCACATATTCAACTCATTTGCTCTGGCGGCAGGCTGGAGCGTAAAGACGGTTGCTACGTTAATCCGTCGCTCATTTCTCAGTTGAAACCACTCGACATCGACCTGTTTATTTTTTCCTGTGCCGGGATCGACAGCAGCGGCACACTTTGGGATTCCAGTGCCATCAATGCTGAGTTCAAATCAATCCTGCTCAAGCGTTCATCACAGTCTTTATTGTTGATTGATAAGAGTAAAATTAATCGTTCAGGAGAGGCGCAGATTGGGCATCTGGAGGAAGTGACGTATGTTATTTCGGGTGAACAACAGACTGATGGTGCGGTAATGTAGGCCGGAGAAGCGTATACGCCATCCGGCCTGGATGCCTTATCGCTCGTCGCGACGACCACCGACAGCAGCCCACAGACGGCGCACGTGCACGGTGACTTCTTCGCGATCATGATACAACTGACGCGCCTGAATCTGCGCATTGATGTTATGTTCGTCCAGCTGTGCCTGAATATAGGCCAGGTTTTGCGACACTTCTTCGTAGCGCTTCTTCATGGGCAGTTTGAGATTGAAAATCGTCTCACGACACCAGCCATTGACCAGCCACTGCGCCATCAGCGCGGCAACCTTCGCAGGTTTCTCCACCATATCGCAGACCATCCAAGAAATGTTGTTGCGATTCGGTCGGTACTTAAATCCATCTTCACGCAGCCAGGTGACCTGCCCGGTATCCATCAGGCTTTGCGCCATCGGACCATTGTCCACGGAATAAACCCACATGTTGCGTTTGACCAGCTGATAGGTCCAGCCACCAGGACATGCGCCTAAATCCACCGCATACATGCCGTTTGCCAGGCGCTCATCCCATTCATCGGCAGGGATAAATACATGCAGCGCTTCTTCCAGCTTCAGCGTTGAGCGGCTCGGCGCATCAGCCGGGAACTTCAGACGCGGAATGCCCATGTAAAATGGCGAGTTGTTATCAGGCCAGGAATAGCCGGTGTAACAGCAGCCAGGTGCAATAAAGAAGACATGGACTACCGGGCGCTTTGGCGTCTCGTATTTTGCCAGCACGCCCGCTTCACGCAGCGCCGCGCGCAGCGGCACAGTAAATTTGCGGCAAAACTTCACCAGCTCTTTGCTTTCATTGGTGTCGGCCACTTCTACGCGCAGATCGCCGCCCTTCTCCACCACGCCCTGCAACATGCCGACAATCGGCGTAATGCGGTCTTCCGGCGGTAAATATTGCAGCAACTCGCCGACAACAAACATCTGGCGGGCAAAAATCAGTGAACTGAACGGCAGCTCTTTTACCAGCTTTTCAGCATCACCTTGTTGATAGCACTCATACGTCACGTATCCCGCATTGTCTTTCACGCGGGCAAAACCAAAAATTTCCCGACGCGTTGCTTTATCCGTAATTTCTGCGGCGCACTCTTTTTCAAATCCCGGGCGACACAACAATACAACCTTATTCATGGCTAACGCCCTTACGTTTCAATCGAATAGCACCCACTAACATCAGCGCCCAACCTACCAGGAAGCTGAAACCGCCGACAGGGGTAACAAACGCCCACAGGCGTAAATGAGACAGCGCGAGGCAATACAGGCTGCCGCTAAACAGCACGGTACCTAATGCCAGGAACACGCTACTCCAGTAAAACCAAATGCTGATGCGTCTCTGCATGGCGACGGCCAGGCCAAAAATAGCCAGCGTATGAAACGCCTGATACTCAAGACCGGTCTGGATCCACCCCATTTCAACAACGCCAAGAGTTTTGCTCAGAACATGAGCACCAAACGCGCCCAGAGCGACAAAGATAAAGCCACTTATAGCGGCAAAAATCAGCATAAAACGGCTGGTCATGTTAATACCCTACGTAAATTATTGTTCATAACGAAAGCGGAATTTTTCTTGTTCAGTGGCCGCTTTCGCCAGAATCCACTGACGGAAGGCGGCTATTTTACCCAGTTCTGCCTGACTGTCATGACAAACCAGATAAAACGCGTTCTTACTGACCAGCACATCATTAAAAGGGCAGACCAGACGGCCCGCTTCAATTTCCGATTGCGCCATAACGTTATTGGCCAGCGCAACACCCTGTCCATGGATGGCAGCCTGTAGCACCATGGCGCTATGGCTGAAGATAGGTCCCTGCTGAACGTTAATATGATTCAGACCAAGCTGGCGCGTATAGGCCTGCCAGTCACGGCGTGAAGCATCATGCAATAACGTGTGTTTTGCCAGATCCTCAGGCGTCTTCAGCGGTTTATCACCGGTAAGTAATAGAGGAGAACAGACCGGCAACAGATATTCTGCGTACAATTTTTCTACGCGCAGGCCAGGCCAGTTGCCACGACCATAAAAAATAGCCACGTCAACATCGTCAGCGAGTTTATCTTCCTGACGGTCTACCGCCTGGATCCTGACATCTATTCCCGGATAAGCTGAGTTAAAGCTAGAGAGTCTGGGCACCAGCCATTGAATGGCAAAACTGGGCAATAAACTGACGGTAAGCGCACCTTTTGCACTGCGTGCCTGAAGTTTACGCGTCGCATCGGTTAATTGCGAAAAAATCTCTTTGATGTCGAGGAAGTAACTTTGGCCTTCTTCCGTCAACAGAAGAGATCGATTGCGTCGACGGAACAGCTTCAGCCCAAGGAAATCCTCGAGTGACTTGATTTGGTGACTTACTGCGGCCTGCGTCACAAAAAGCTCTTCTGCTGCGCGAGTAAAGCTCAAATGACGCGCTGCGGCATCAAAAACACGTAACGCATTTAAGGGTGGTAATCGTTTTGACATGACTTTTAGGCTTTGATGTTAAATGAATTTAACAGTTATCTAACAGGCTGTAACCTATTAGTTTTTTTAATCTGAGCCATTATAAATTGTCCGTTGAGGTTCTACCAGCAAATACCTATAGTGGCGGCACTTCCTGAAGCCGGAACGAAAAGTTTTATCGGAATGCGTGTTCTGGTGAGCTTTTGGCTTACGGTTGTGATGTTGTGTTGTTGTGTTTGCAATTGGTCTGCGATTCAGACCATGGTAGCAAAGCTACCCTTTTTCACTTCCTGTACATTTACCCTGTCTGTCCATAGTGATTAATGTAGCACCGCCAACTTGCGGTGCTTTTTTTTGTCTGCATTTTATCAATGGCCGACCGGCTATTTCTCCAGTTCTACCATCTCTTTCACATCGGTACGGTTAATCTGCTGTTTGTTGCCGTTAGCGTCCTTGTACGAAATCATTCCCGTCTCATTATCGGTCTTTGGCTTACCGTCAGACACGATCGACCGACCATCATTGGTGTGCATCACGTAATTCGAACCAGAACAGGCGCTCAGGGCAAAAGTCAGCATACATGCAGAGATAATTGCGGCAGTCTTTTTCATATTTTTCTCCTTAAAGCGATTTATGCTAAATAAAACGAATTTCATAACAGGCAAAAATACTCACCTAACACTATTTAGCATAAGCCACTGTTCTGACTTTACCAGGATATCCAGAGGATTCTGATAGTTAGCCTCCCCTTGTGTCTGCGCTCTTTTTGCGCCACGATCGGTTTATTGAACTGAGGAATACCATGAACGCTTTTAACCCCGCGCAGTTTCGCGCACAGTTTCCCGCGCTCAGCGATGCTGGCGTCTATCTCGATAGCGCCGCAACAGCGTTGAAACCACAGGCTGTGATTGATGCCACTCACCAGTTTTATAGCCTGAGCGCCGGTAACGTCCATCGCAGCCAGTTTGCACAAGCCCAACGCCTGACCGCCCGCTATGAAGCTGCGCGGGAGAAAGCCGCACGCCTGATCAACGCGCCGGATGACAAAACCATCGTCTGGACCCGCGGCACAACAGAGGCGATCAACATGGTGGCCCAAAGCTACGCGCGCCCGCGTTTACAGCCCGGCGATGAAATTATCGTTAGCGTGGCAGAACATCACGCCAACCTGGTTCCCTGGTTGATGGTCGCCCAGCAAACCGGGGCGAAGATCGTCAGGCTCCCACTTAATGCCCAGTTACTTCCTGACGTTAAGCGTTTACCCGAACTCATCACCCCACGCAGTCGCATACTGGCGCTGGGACAAATGTCTAACGTCACTGGCGGCTGCCCGGATTTAGCGCGCGCCGTTGCGCTTGCCCACACGGCAGGTATGGTAGTGATGGTGGATGGCGCCCAGGGCGTGGTGCATTTTCCCGCAGACGTGCAGCAGTTGGATATTGATTTCTATGCCTTCTCGGGCCACAAGCTGTACGGCCCAACCGGTATCGGCGTGCTATACGGCAAGCCAGAACTGTTGGAAGCCATGTCGCCGTGGCTCGGCGGCGGCAAGATGATTAGCGAAGTCAGTTTTGAAGGATTCACCACGCAGGCGGCACCGTGGAAGCTGGAGGCAGGAACGCCTAACGTGGCTGGAGTCATCGGCCTGAGCGCGGCGCTGGAATGGCTGGCGGATATCGACATCGTACAGGCCGAAAACTGGAGCCGTGGCCTGGCAACACTGGCTGAAGATGCGCTGGCGAAGCGCCCGGGATTCCGTTCCTTCCGCTGCCAGGACTCCAGCCTGTTAGCCTTTGACTTCGCCGGGGTACACCACAGCGATATGGTCACGCTACTGGCAGAATATGGCATCGCTTTGCGCGCAGGGCAGCACTGCGCACAGCCGCTGTTGGCAGAACTTGGCGTATCAGGCACGCTGCGCGCCTCATTTGCACCTTATAATAGCCGGAGTGATGTGGATGCGTTGGTCACGGCCGTTGACCGCGCGCTGGAAATATTGGTGGATTAATGACAACTCCTCTGCTCGCCGAACACCCGTTTGGCACAACCGTAACCGAAGAGACGTTACGCAATACCTTTATCCCGCTCAGGCAGTGGGAAGATAAATATCGCCAGCTGATATTGCTGGGTAAGCAGCTTCCGGCCCTGCCGGATGCGCTGAAGGCGCAGGCAACAGAAATAGCCGGATGCGAGAACCGCGTCTGGCTGGGGTATACGCGACATGAAAATGGCACCCTGCATTTCTTCGGCGACAGCGAAGGACGTATCGTGCGCGGCCTGCTGGCGGTTTTACTCACCGCCGTTGAAGGCAAAACCGCCGCCGAGTTACAGACGCGTTCACCAATGGCGTTTTTTGATGAATTGGGTTTACGCGCACAGCTTAGCGCCTCTCGCAGCCAGGGGTTGAATGCGCTTAACGAAGCAATTCTTGAAGCCGCCCGAAAGAATGGATGATTTTTTGCCGGATTAGCGCCATCCGGCAAAAAATAACTACCCCTGACGCGCCGCCTTCGCCATCATCTTCTTCAACGCGTGGGACACGGCAACAAAGCCAAAGGTCGCGGTCACCATGGTGGCTGCGCCAAACCCAGACGCGCAATCCATACGTTTAGGCCCTTCCGCTGTCGCTTTCATCGCACATACCGAGCCATCTGCCTGCGGGTAAACCAGCGCCTCGGTCGAAAACACGCAGTCCACGCCCAGCTTGCCTTTGCTGTTCTTCACCACGCCAAAATCGCTTTTCAGCCTCTCACGCAGCTTTGCCGCCAGCGGATCCTGGATAGTTTTTGCCAAATCAACCACCTGAATCTGCGTCGGATCAATCTGTCCCCCCGCGCCACCGGTGGTGACCAGAGGAATTTTATTGCGCCGACAGTAAGCAATCAGCGCGGCCTTCGGGCGCACGCTGTCGATAGCATCAATGACATACGAAAAGCCCGCGTTCATATACTCTGCAACGTTATCCGGCGTGATAAAGTCGTCGACAACATTAACCCGACACTCCGGGTTAATCTGGCGAATACGCTCAGCCATCACGTCAGCCTTTGCCTGCCCGACGGTATCTCGCAGAGCATGGATTTGACGGTTGGTATTGGTGACGCACACATCATCCATATCGATGAGCGTAATGGCGCCAATACCGGTACGCGCCAGCGCTTCCGCCGCCCACGACCCCACGCCGCCAATTCCGACTACACAAACGTGCGATTGCGCAAACAGCTGCAGCGCATTTTCGCCGTACAGACGCGCGGTACCGCCAAAACGCTGACGCCAGGCATCACTTATCACAACAGACATACGACCTCAGAATAGAAACAATAAGAGCAGTAAGTGCCGGAAGCCGCTGGGCTGTTCCGGCCTACTCGATAATTTATAGCCGCCATCAGGCAATTAACCGCTAAACACGTTCCCCGCGCTGGAGCCGCTTTTCAGCACCCAAACGCGACCATAGTGATTATACCAGCCAGCGCGATGTCCGGCGTCGGCACCAATGCCCTGATAGATATCAAAGTGCTGTCCTTTGATGGCCCCACCGACATCCAATGCCACCATCAGGCGCAGTTCATACTGACCGGTAAATTTCCCGTTATTATCCAGCAGCGGGACCTCTGCCAGTAACGTCGTACCAGCAGGAATAATACTGCGGTCAGAGGCAACCGATGCGCGGCCAATCAGCGGCACTGCGCTGGCACCTTTGACCGGGGCATAAGATTGTGGCTTAAAGAAGACGAACGACGGGTTTTGCTCCAGCAACTCACGCACTTCAGCCTCGCTGTGCGTTTCGCCCCAGTGGCGGATCGCCTGCATCGACATATCTTCTTTCTTCACTTCGCCACGATCGATCAATACTTTACCTATACTGCGGTAGGCATGACCGTTTTTCCCGGCATAGCTAAAGAAGTTAAGTGGGCTGCCATCGCCAAAGTCGATATAGCCGCTGCCCTGGACATCCATAATGAAGTTATCCATCAGGGAGTTGCTGTACGCCAGAATATAGCTGTCACTCAGCGCACCCGCGTAGATTTCCGCGCGGGAAGGTAAACGTCCGCGTTTTGGTGGCATACGATAGATAGGGTACTGAAATTCCCCCTGGCGCGTATGGCGCGCCTGGATGACTGGCGTGTAGTAGCCGGTAAACTGGACGTTGCCATAGTTATCCGCCCCTTCCATTTGCCAGGCATCAATACCAAACTGACGCATACTGCGCGTATCACCGCCCGCACGTAACCACTCCTGGATAGCGTTGTAGACGTTGCTCTGATTGCCATATAAACGCGGTGAGGAACTGCGGATCTGGTTTATCTGCTCGGCAAAATCACCGGCATTGATGGGTGCGCCAACCGCATCGGGCTGGTTCACCAGTGAGAAAGGCTGGGTCAATTTCCCGTCTTTATACTGCTGCCCACGATCGGTGGGTTTAGAGGAACACGCGGCGAGCATCACGACTACCGCCCCCGTCAGAAGATATTTTGCCCAACGTCCTTTCATTATTCTCGTCTTAAGTTGCCTGAATGCGAGATGAAGATAACAAACCCCTGAACCTAATGAAATGCGAATACATACCTCAAGGCAAATTTTGAGCAAAAAATAGACCGAAATGCGTTGTTTTTGTTCATTTTCATCCTAAAACAGTGATCCACGTAAAAAAAGGTTGCATGAAAACGTTAGCGGAGTATAGTGCGCATCCACGGACGCGGGGTGGAGCAGCCTGGTAGCTCGTCGGGCTCATAACCCGAAGGTCGTCAGTTCAAATCTGGCCCCCGCAACCAATTAAAATCAGAAGCAGTAACGTTTCTGCAAAGCAGTTCGAAACACAGGAAGGCGGCGACGCAGTGAATTCTTTGGAACTTACATCGGTAAGTGACTGGGATGAACGAGGAAAGCCAACGTACATGTGATTTGAAATGCGCAGCAGAAAGACGGACGCGGGGTGGAGCAGCCTGGTAGCTCGTCGGGCTCATAACCCGAAGGTCGTCGGTTCAAATCCGGCCCCCGCAACCAATACAATCTGATGCAAGTTTACTCGATGAAGAGTAAAGACGGACGCGGGGTGGAGCAGCCTGGTAGCTCGTCGGGCTCATAACCCGAAGGTCGTCGGTTCAAATCCGGCCCCCGCAACCAACACATTGAACACCCTGACGGGTGTTTTTTTGTTTCTACGGTCCGTAAAAAAAGCGCTTTTCAGCGCTTTTTTGTTATCCCCTTCTTGCCAGCGTTGCCCCATCGGCAAAATACGCTTTGATCCCAGCCAAAATCGACTCAGCCACTTCCTGCTGGAACGTCGCCGTTTTCAGTTTCCGCTCTTCTTCAACGTTACTGATAAACGCCGTTTCCACGAGGATAGACGGAATATCCGGTGCTTTCAGCACCGCAAACCCAGCCTGTTCAACCTGATTCTTATGCAGATTATTAACCTTACCGAGCTTATTCAGTACCGCTTTACCAAACTTCAGGCTGTCGGCGATAGTCAATGACTGCACCATATCGAACATGGTGTGGTCGACATAGCGGTCACCACTCTTGCTGACGCCGCCAATTAAATCTGAGGCGTTCTGGGTTTGTGCCAGAAATTTTGCAGCCGTACTGGTCGCGCCTTTGGTGGAAAGTGCAAATACCGACGAACCGCTGGGCTGTCGACTGGTAAACGCATCGGCGTGAATAGAGACAAACAGATCGGCGCGCTGTTTCTGGGCTTTAGCCACACGCACCTTCAGCGGAATAAAGATATCCTCATTACGCGTCATAAAGACCTTCATATTGCCTTCTTTCTCAATCAGCGCGCGCAGGCGACGGGCAATCTGTAGCACCACATCTTTTTCACGCGTCTTGTATTTCCCCACGGCACCGGAGTCTTCTCCTCCGTGCCCAGGGTCAAGCATAATGACAATCGGACGATCGCGCCCCGCTTTACCCGGTTGCGGACCACTTTGCGCAGGCGGCACCTGTTTATCCAAATCGCCCTTGTTGTAATCTTCAAGCAACGCCAGCAGAGGATCCTGTACATCCTGGGCATTGGCCGGATAGAGATCCATCACCAGACGTTCTTTAAAGCCCGCCACCGGCGCCAGCGCAAAAAGCTGCGGCTTCACATTTTGCTTCAGCTCAAACACCATCCGCACAGTCTGCGGGTCAAACTGTCCGACTCGTGCCGACTTAATGTACGGATCGTCAGGGCGAATCTGCGTCCCAATACCCTTGAGCACCGAGTTCAGATTAACGCCTTCAATATCCACAACTACACGCTCAGGATTACTCAGGGCAAACTGTTTGTATTTCAGCAGACGGTTGGATTCTACCGTGACGCGGGTATAGCTGGACGCAGGCCATATACGCACCGCAACGACCTGACTGACGGCGGCCAGACCGACCTGGCTAACGCTCAAAAGCCACATAGCACCCGCACCTTTCAGTAAACGGCGGCGACTGATTGCTGAATTGGATCCCGACATGCTTCTCCCGAGCAAAAGAAATCTATATTGAGGTAATACATAAAACGTCCGAATTGACCGGAAACTTTAACGAATGACGCATAATCTGTCATCAACAAAAGGGTAAACATTCTTTTTATATTCACGGCATTACTGAGAAAAATCTTTCACAGGGATAAAAATTACGCTTGCGCAAAGCGCAAAAACAGAATAAAAATACACAAATTACGAATAATCATGCAATAGAGGTGTGCCGTGGTGAAGGAGCGTAGAACCGAGCTGGTACAGGGATTCCGCCATTCTGTTCCCTATATCAATACCCATCGGGGAAAAACGTTTGTCATTATGCTGGGCGGCGAAGCCATCGAGCATGAAAACTTTTCCAGTATCGTCAATGATATTGGGCTCCTTCATAGCCTCGGCATTCGCCTTGTCGTGGTCTATGGCGCACGGCCACAGATTGATGCCAACCTTGCTGCGCATCATCATGAACCGGTGTACCACAAAAATACACGCGTTACCGATGCCAAAACGCTGGAACTGGTCAAGCAGGCGGCAGGTTTGCTCCAGCTCGATATTACCGCCCGCCTGTCCATGAGCCTGAACAATACGCCACTGCAGGGCGCGCACATCAACGTAGTCAGCGGTAATTTTATTATTTCCCAACCGTTGGGCGTGGATGACGGCGTTGATTACTGCCACAGCGGGCGCATTCGTCGTATTGATGAAGAGGCGATTCACCGCCAACTGGACAGCGGTGCTATTGTTCTGATGGGACCGGTCGCCGTTTCCGTGACCGGCGAGAGCTTTAATCTGACTTCAGAAGAGGTCGCCACCCAACTGGCGATCAAACTGAAAGCGGAAAAGATGATCGGCTTTTGCTCCTCCCAGGGGGTCACCAACGATGATGGCGATATTATTTCCGAACTGTTCCCCAACGAGGCCCAGGCGCGCGTTGAAGCACAGGAAGAGATCGGCGATTACAGCTCCGGCACCGTGCGCTTCCTGCGTGGTGCGGTCAAAGCCTGTCGCAGTGGAGTGCGCCGCTGCCATCTGATTAGCTATCAGGAAGACGGTGCGCTGTTGCAGGAACTGTTCTCACGCGATGGGATCGGGACACAAATTGTGATGGAGAGTGCCGAGCAGATCCGACGCGCGACCATCAATGATATCGGTGGAATTCTGGAACTAATCCGCCCGCTGGAGCAGCAAGGTATTCTGGTTCGCCGTTCCCGCGAGCAGTTGGAAATGGAAATCGACAAGTTCACCATAATTCAGCGCGATAACCTGACCATCGCCTGTGCAGCCCTGTACCCTTTCCCGGAAGAAAGAATTGGCGAAATGGCCTGCGTGGCGGTACATCCTGACTATCGTAGCTCATCGCGTGGCGAAGTTTTGCTGGAGCGGATCGCCGTGCAGGCCCGGCAAATGGGGCTTAGCAAGCTGTTCGTGCTGACCACGCGCAGTATTCACTGGTTCCAGGAGCGCGGCTTCACCCCGGTCGATATCGACCTGCTGCCGGAAAGCAAAAAAGAGATGTACAACTACCAGCGGCGTTCAAAAGTGCTGATGGCGGATCTGGGATAATCTCTGTTGCCGGATGGCGGCATAAATGCTTTATCCGGCACATTGTCCTACAGACCGTCATTAAACAACGCCGACAGCCCGCTACGGCGTTCGGTGCGGATGGCGACTGCCGCATTTAATATCCGCTCATCGGCGTACAGCGACAGACGGCGGCGCGCGCGGGTAATAGCGGTGTAAACCAGCTCACGGGTGACAACGGGCGAGTGCTGGTTGGGTAAAATCAACGCTGCATGATCGAACTCAGACCCTTGCGATTTGTGCACCGTCATCGCCCAAGTGGTTTCATGTTCCGGCAAACGGCTGGGCTGCACCGACTTGATGGAGCCATCCGGCAGTGCGAACCATACTCGCAGACCCTGACCGCGATCGAGCGCAATCCCGATATCACCGTTAAACAACCCCAGCGAACTGTCATTACGCGCAATCATCACCGGCCGCCCCTCGTACCAGCGGGTATGCGCAGAACGGTGAATTTTACGTTTTTGTACCATCAGCTGTTCAATACGTTCATTCAGTCCGCTTACGCCGAATGGCCCCTCGCGCAGTGCGCACAGCAGCTGGTATTCATTGAATGCCTGAATGACGGCATCCGGCTCTGCGCCTTCGCGCAGCATATCCAGGTAGCGACCATATCCGCCTAGCGCCTCATCAAGCATGGCGGCATAGTCGTCACCGCTGTGCAATGTGCGTTTTTCGATATCGTTAAACCCCTGCTGGAAGACGGCTTTTAGCGCGGCCTTATCACCGCGATTAATCGCCGACGCCAGCTGGCCGATACCGGAATCACTGCCAAAACGGTAGCTCTTTTGCAGCAGACAGAGGCTGTCACGCAAAGAGGCAGCCTGGGTTCCCGCGCCCGCCGGAATGACGCTGCCGGTCAGTCGGCTCAGCTGTTTTGCACGTTCAGGTGTAAACCCGGCATTCACAAAGGCACAGATATCCCCCAGCACCGCGCCCGCCTCAACGGAAGCAAGCTGATCGCGATCGCCAAGAAAAATCACCCGCCCGTGCGGCGGTAGCGCATCAATCAGGCGTGACATCATGGGTAAATCAATCATCGAAGCTTCATCCACCACCAGCACATCCAGATGCAGGGGGTTGCCAGCATGATGCCGCAGACGCTGGCTGCCGGGCTGAGCGCCCAATAACCGGTGCAACGTACTGGCATCATCCGGAATGCGTTTCTTTTGCTCATCGGTCAACGGCAGTTCACGCAGTGCCGTACCCAGCGATGCGGTCAGACGCGCCGCGGCTTTTCCCGTCGGTGCAGCCAGACGAATACGACAACGCTCGCCGTCAGTCATCTGAATCAATGCCGCCAGCAGCCTGGCTACCGTGGTGGTCTTCCCGGTTCCCGGACCGCCAGAGATGACCGATATACGGCGGGTCAGCGCCACCGCCGCCGCCACTTTTTGCCAGTTGACGCCCTCTTCAGTTCGCGGAAAAAGCACCCCCAGCGTCTGGGTTAACCGCGATTCGTCAACGTCGATGGCCTGGTTCACTTCGCTGAAAAAGCGGGCTACCGTGCGTTCGTTATTCCACATCCGGTTCAGGTACAGGCGATCGCCGAAAAGTACCAGCGGTGTGGGGCGCTCGCCACGGCTCACGGCCACAGAAGCCAGCAAGCATTCGGTCCAGTCTTCAGGCTCACCCGCTTCGCTCAGCCAGGTGCTCAGCAATGGGTGGGCGTCTTCGCGTAAGGATAAACGGGAAAGCGGTAGACAGACATGCCCCTCACCCGCTTCACGGCTGAGTAGCGCCGCCGCCAGCGTGACGGCGGGGTTGTCGTTGCCAGCCACCGCCAGCGCAAACTGGGCATCCAGCGCCCGGAGCTGCTTTTGTTCTACAGCCTCCAGTAATCGCGTATGGATTGTCATTACTTCTCCTCCAGTGCCGCACCGGCAAACATCTCGTCCATCAGCGCAACCAGCTCGCCATCCGGACGGGTCACGTAAATTCCCTGCTGCGGATTTTCGCTGTCAACGCCGCGCAGGAAGAGATAAATCACGCCGCCAAAATGGCGTTCATAGTCATAGTCTGCAATGCGGTGACGTAAATAGCGGTGCAGCGCCAAGGTATAAAGCTGATATTGCAGGTCATAGCGATGCGCCTGCATAGCAGCGGCCATCGCCTGCTGGGTGTAAGCGGCGCTATCTTCGCCCAGCCAGTTAGACTTGTAGTCGAGCAGGTAATAGCGCCCCTGATGACGGAACACCAGGTCGATAAACCCTTTCAGCATGCCGCGCACCTGCATAAAATCCAGCGGAGGGCAGCCCGCTGAGAGCGGATCATATTGGCGGATCAACGCATCCAGTTGACTGGCCATCAGCGGCTGCGAAATCGGCAGATAAAACTCCATCTCCACCTGTTTTTCATGCGCTGAAAGTGCGCTCAGGCTGACGCCGGTTTCGTTGAGCGGTGCCTGTAGAATGGCGTCCAGCCACTGGGTCAGAATCGGCTCCCAGTGCGCGTCATAGCCGCCGAGTGTGAGTTTTTCCTGCACCCAAAGCGGGTCTACCGGCTGGGTAAAATCAAGATCTTCAAACAAGCTATGCAAAAATGTTCCCGGCGACGCCCCGCGCGGGAACTGGTGCGGCGTGAGCCCGGACTCCACGATGGCTTCACCGACGCCTGCTGCATCGATGTCCAGTCGCGGGATCAGATCCTGCGCAATACCGTGACCGCGCTGTTGCAGACCGGAATAACTGGTGACGCGCCAGTTGTCGCCTGGCAGACGAGACAACGTCCGCGCGCTCAACGTTTCCTGGCGCTCTTCGGCAGAAAGCCAGCGTTCTGTATCCGGTTCTTCTGGGACCCGACAGGCAATATCGTCACTACAAAGCGCGTCAATTGCGGCGCGCAGTCCGGCAGCGTCCATCGGCTCGCCTTTTTGCAACAGACGGCCCAACGCGCTTTGATGCACATCGGTGTCGCCTTTTTTATCTCCCCGGCGACGCACCAGCGGCGCTACGCCAAGGCTGCAGTGCCATACCGAACGGGTCAATGCGACGTAAAGCAAGCGCAGGTCTTCCGCCAGACGCTCAACCTCGGCCAGCTCGACGCTCTCATCGGCCTGGCTGAGATCCAGTACCGCTTCAAACGAGCGCCGATCGTGATAAAACGCCTGATCTTGAACACGAAAATGCGTGATGAAAGGTAACCAGACCAGCGGATATTCCAGCCCTTTCGATTTGTGGATGGTAACGATTTTAACCAGGTGCTTATCGCTTTCCAGCCTGAGCTGCTGGCTGGACGCATTGCTGTCTGGCTCCAGGATATGCTGAGATAGCCAGCGAACCAGCGCATGTTCGCTTTCCAGCTGCGAGCCCGCTTCCTGTAACAGCTCGCTGATATGCAAAATATCGGTCAGGCGACGCTCGCCTCCCGCCGTTGCCAACAGGTTCTCCGCAATCTGACGCGCCGACATTAGCGATCGCAGCATCGGCATTACGCCGCGCTTGTGCCAGAGTTGCCGATAACCGTCGAACTCTTCGACCACCGCATCCCATGCTTGCTCATCATTATTGAGCGTTTCAATATCCTGCGCATTCAGCCCCATCATGGAGGTTGCCAGTGCGCTACGCAGCGTGTTTTCACGCTCCGGCGTCATCACCGCCTGTAATACCCACAGCAGCTCCTGCGCTTCGAGGGTATCAAAGACGCTGTCACGGTTGGAAAGATAGACGGATGGAATCGCCAGTTGCGTCAGCGCATCGCGGATTAACGCCGCCTCCTGGCGGCTGCGCACCAGCACGCTGATATCCGAAGCGCGTACCGGGCGCGATGTGTTAGCGCTCATCAGGAGCGCATCACCTGTATGCCCGGCTTTTAGCCAGTCACGAATTTGCGTCGCGCAAACCCGGGCCATGTAGCTCTGGTAGTCACCTACACCGCAACTTTCCCCTTCCATCAGCCACATGTTGATTGCCGGCTGCGTTTCACCATGCAGGACAAAGCGCAGCGACTGGTTTTTCTCAGCTGACTTCACCGGGCTAAAGGGGATTTCGCGGAACATAAAGGCGTCGTTCATCTGACGGAACAGTGTATTCACACCATTAACCATGCCAGGAGCCGAACGCCAGTTAGTGTCGAGCGTATAATGCGCGCTAACTTCGCTGCGCGCCTTCATATAGGTAAAAATATCCGCGCCGCGAAACGCGTAAATCGCCTGTTTGGGGTCACCAATCAGCAGCAGTGCGGTATCCGGCTGATGCTGCCAGATGCGGCGGAAAATGCGATATTGTTGCGGGTCGGTATCCTGGAACTCATCGATCATTGCCACCGGAAAACGGGTGCGGATGGCTGTCGCCAGCGCGTCACCGCTTTCGCTACGCAGCGCCGCATCCAGACGGCTGAGCATATCGTCAAAACCCAGTTCACCGCGTCGGCGTTTTTCTTCGGCTACCGTCTCGCGGATCTCCGCCAACGCCCGGGTAATCACCAGATCGCGGAGGGTCAACGGCTCGCCAAGCAGTTCATCAATAGCGACGAAAAGCGGGTGCTGCGGTGTTATGCCGCCTGTTTTGGTGCGCTCTTCTAAAAAACGCTGAGAGAATTTCTCCAGCGCATCAGGCAGCTGATAGCTTTGTGTTTCTTCCTGCGCCCAGGCGTTGATCTTTTCGATCCACTTGCCCTGATTACCCCGGTTAAATTTGCGTCGGTCGATTCCGGAGACTTCAAGCAGACCATCCAGCTCTTCAACGGAATCACGCCATTGCTGCTTGATCTGGTTGATACGCGCGAGGATTTTTTCGTGCCGGGATGCCAGCGTTTCGTCTGCCGACGGTGGTGATTTAATGACCGGCGCTTCTCCCTGCAGATAGCGATCGATATCCCTTAGCAGCGCCTGCGGCCCTTTCCACGTTTCAAAAATCACCTGCGCAATGTCACGGGGCAGCGGGTAGCAATGCCGACGCCAGAAGTCTGCGCAGGCCTGATAACGCAGCAGTGATTCATCTTCAATCAGCTGTTGTTCGAACAGCATGCCGGACTCAAAAGCGTTGAGACTGAGCATACGCTGACAAAAACCGTGGATGGTAAAAACCGCCGCTTCATCCATCTGTCTTTCAGCCAGCAACAGCCACTGCGCGGCCTGCTTTTTATCGGCAATTTCATCTAACAGACGGGCGTAAAGCGGGTTATCGGTGGTTTCGCGCAGGCAGGCAATGCGCAGTTCATGGATGTTGCTACGAATACGACCGCGCAGCTCTTCAGTAGCCGCCTCCGTAAAGGTGACTACTAACAGTTCTTCGACGGTCAGCGGACGGGGAAAGGCGGCAGAGCCGCCCAGTCCAAGCAGTAAACGTAAATACAGGGCGGCGATGGTAAAGGTTTTACCGGTGCCTGCGGAGGCTTCAATCAGGCGCTCGCCCGTCAGGGGCAAGCGGAGAGGATCAAGGGACTCAGCGGCATCATTCATTCTTTTCACTCATCAGGGGTAAGGTTTGCTGCAACGCGCTGACGGTCTGCCACACTTTCCAGCCTTCCGGGCGCACATATTCTGCTTTCCCGTTCTGACTGCCGGAAACCTGTGACAGTATCGCCATGCCTTGCGGCTCAACCACCGCCTGATGGAAGAAATCGGCAAGCTTTTGCGGCGTCAGCAGTTTAATCTGAGCCACGATTTTATCACGTGAATCGAAGCGCATATTACCCCGATCGAAATCTTTGCTTAATTGTGAGGCCTCTGCCCCCAGCGTTTGCGGTGCCTGCAGCATTTGCGCAATGATGGCCTGTTGAATTTGCGCAAACTCATCGGCTTTCATCGCCCGCAGCTTCGCTTCCGCCGTGGGGAAGAATGCCTTGTAGCGTTCCCACAGATAAGACGGCTGCTTGTCACTGCTTTGCAGCAGGAAGCCCATCCCCCACTGGCGGCCTACGCTGATCGGGAAGGCAAATACGGCGTAGCCCAACTGCTCTTCAGTACGCAGTTGATTGTAGAACCACGGCTGCACAATCTGCCCTAACATGGCGCTGTAGGCTGAGCTGGTGTATTCGTCGTAACCGGTTGGCACAAATACCGCCGCCAGCGCAGAGTCCGTGCTGCTGCCCGCTTTTTTAAAGATAACGGACTGCTTTTTGTCTACGACAACATCTTTATTGCGACACCACTCTGAGCCGTTGGCACCCAGTTGCTTCTGGATATCCCGCGCCATGGCCTTCGCCTGCGTCTCGCTCATATTGCCAATCACGAGGAATTCAGGGCGCGCCCCGGCTTTTAACGTGTCGCGGTAGGTCATCACCTCGTTTAAGGTAATGGCCGGCAGCAGCTTACGCCGTTCATCGCGTGAGAAGTACGGCACCTGAGAAAGCATTTGTACCGGCATAATCGCCTGGTCGTAGGCTTTGCCTTTCTCCGCGGAGTCCATCATCTGCGCGTACCAGGATTTCGCCTGTTCCAGCTGTTCTTCCGTAGAGGTATAGCTGAAATAACCGCTCAACAGCGCCTGAAAAAGCTGCGGTAAACGTTGGGTATAGCCGTTAGCATTGAGCATCAAGCCGTTATTGGCGTTGGTTGAGAAGCCAATGCCCCCCACCGCAGCCTGATTGCTTAACTGGTCGAGCGCAATGCCGGCCAGGTAATCGTTAAGCGCGAATAGCACCTGGTTTTTGGCGCTGTCCATCGCCTTCGGGTTACGCAGTATCACGCTGACGTCAGCCTTCGGCTCACTGGCAAAATACTGGCTCGGTGCATACACCACGCGTAAATCCGGCTCATCAATGATCAGATCCGGGCGCGCATATTTTTTATCCGCCTTGATAAGCGTGAAATCGTCCGGAATATAGGGGTTCAGTTCAGGTAAGGACAAAGCAATACCCTGCGCTTTTTGCTGCCAGTCGGCGAAGGTTTTTTCGCTGATTTTATCGACCTGGTAAGGCGCATCGACAAAGTAAGCTGTTTTGTTGTGCGGCTCTTTCGGGCTGATGTACCAGATACGCGCATTTTGCGGCGTCATCATCGCCAGGCGCTGTTGCACGGCTTTCGCATCGTACTGGTCGGCGATATTCACCGCATCCAGCGTATGTTCCACGGGAACGCGGATCATGGTGTCAGCCAGCCATTCCACATAGTCCATATCACGGGTAATTGAAGGATAGCGGAAGTCGAGATCCAGCACGTGCGCCAGTTCGTCGAAATAACGTTTATCGACGCCTTTTTCGCGTAACAGGTTGAGATAGCTAAAGATGGCAGCGACCACTTCATCGCGATTCGCGAGGCCTTTATCGGTCAAGGTCGCGGAAATGGCTAATACGCCGCTGTTACCGTTGACCACCGGGTCAGAGTCCGCACGGATGCCTTCCACCAGCCCCTGCTTTTGCAGCCAGTCAGACAAGGTTCCAGGACTGCGATTGCCAATCAGGTAAGTCACCAGTTCATCGGTTTTACTACGAAACTGTGCGCTGTTGTTATCAATACGAAACTCGACGCGCAGCACTTTACGCGGCATCGCCGGGACATAATGGATAATGATGCCCTTTTGAGCGTCGGTGACGACCGGGACGGTAATTTCCGGTTTTTCGATATTTTTATTCGGCACCCGCCCAAAGGTGTCAGCGGCTATCCGTGCCAGTTCTGGCAGCGGCTTATTGCTGTAAATCACCGCCTTCATCAAATTTGCGGAGTAGTACTTTTCATGAAACGTCTGTAAAGCCTGCAACACCGGATTACCCGGCTTGTCGCTCAGTGTTTGCAGATTTCCGCCGGAGAAGCGCGAACCCGGGTGCGCCGGGTTGATGGTTTCTGCGCTCACCTGCGCCATGCGCATACCGTCACGAGTACGCGCAAGCGTCAGCTCCGAGTTAACGGCGTTGCGCTCACGATCGGCATATTTTTTATCCAGCAACGGATCGGCAATGGCATCCGCCAGACGATCCACCGCACCAACAAGCGCGTCGTTTTCAACTTCGAGATAGAAAGCCGTGCGATAAGGCGCCGTGCTGGCATTATGGCTACCGCCGTGCATTTTCAGGAACTCAGACAGACTGTCCGGCTGCGGGTATTTTTTCGAGCCCATCAGGCACATGTGTTCGAGGTAATGCGCCAGCCCCTGGTGATCGTCGGGATCTTCCAGAGACCCAACGGGCACCACCAGTGCGGAAAGAGATTTCACGGCCTGAGGATCGGATACCAGCAAGACGACCATGCCATTATCCAAACGCACGGCCTGATACTGGCGGGTATCTTTATCGCTTTTACGGATGGTTTCAGCTAAGGGCTGCCAACCGGTATCTGCCTGACTTACGGGCGCCCAAAGGGCGACGAACAACAGTATTGCGCTGAACCAGGTGCTGCGGGGCATTCACAAACCTCATCATTAACGTATTCACCTGTTCACAGCAAACGACGCATAAACGCGCGGTCTGAACAGGGCAAGACTTTGTGCTGAACGTGTCAGCATCTTATGTGTAAGAATCAGTCCGTGACAGAAAGCGCATCATAGAGGAAGCTATCAGATTGCGCAATTTTTATACAATCATCATGACTGATTAAAGCGAAATAGCGGTAACAGGTAGCGCTGAGACTGCGAAACAATGGTTTCCAGTGTATCAGGCTCCAGCTGACGCCACAGGCGCTGATACCAGATATCATCGCCCTCACCGCGTACCATCATGTTGCCTTCATACACCTGCAAAAACTTGCTACGCGCTTTTTGCCGCGTATCGTCATCCTCTAACATGGCATCATTTGCGGCGTCATAACAGGTTTTTATCCACGCACCGCCGCTTTCAGGTAGCACCAGCAAAGGCGATGACATGCCCTCGCGGTACCCGTCAATAAGCTGCGCCAGGTAGAACATTGCCTGCTCAGTATCCAGCGGAGGAAAACGCCACTCTGCGTCTTTACGCAGAAACAGTCGGCTCTCTCCCGTTCCGCCACTGGCACAATAGACAAGATGTTCCAGCCAAAGTTGCACGCCCTGCGAAACGCTTATCAGAGATGGGCGCCAGCGCAACAAACCGTCCTGTTGAACTTGCGGTAACCACCCTGTGATTTGCACGCCGTTGCAGTTTAGATCGATTTCCATGCTCTGACCCGGCTGACGGCAGGCGATAATGCGCTCAGCCAGCGACTGCATCTCCTGGCGCTGGGCATCCCACAGGATTTCGCCAAATGCCCCATAAGGTAGCGAGCCTGCCGCACGGAAGTGGCGGAACAAACGCTCTGCGTCATTCTCTTCAACCAGCGTGTTAAGCAGCTGCTGATTAAGCTGATAGCGGGTTAGCCCTTCGAGGATAAAGGGTTCCGTTTCTGGGATCTCACTGTCTTCAGAGCGGAAGTTCACCTGTAGCCGCATCTGGAAAAAAGCCCTCACCGGGTGCGCCCAAAATCGCTGCAGCGTTTCCAGCGTCAGGGTTTCAGGCATGATATACGGCAGTGGTTGCACAAAATCAGCATGCGCTTTTCCTGCCTGGCTCGCCGCAGGCAGCCATTCGCGGGCATAACTTTGCTGTTCACCCGGCAGATAGTTTTGTGCGTCAAAAGGCATGCGGGTATGCAAACGGGTAATATGCGCTATAACCCTGGCTTCGCTTTCATCACAGGTGAGCGCTTCATCACCCGGCAAATAGTGGCTTTGACCGATGTAGTCCAGTAACTCCTGCACGAGCACTGACGGGAAGCGCTCGCTGTTATCCTGGATTGAACGGCCAATGTAGCTGATGTAGAGCGTTTGCTGCGCCGAAATCAAGGCTTCCAGAAACAGATAGCGGTCATCATCGCGGCGGCTTCGGTCACCACGCATCGGTTTTTGGCTCATCAGATCAAAACCCAACGGTGCAAGCTGGCGCGGATAAACGCCATCGTTCATGCCCAGCAGACACACCACCTTGAATGGGATAGAACGCATCGGCATCAGGGTACAGATATTTACCGGGCCCGCGAGGAAGCGCTGACTGATGCGTTCCTGATCGAGCCGCTGCGCCAGCTCATCGCGTAACAGCGAAAGCGGCACGGCCTCACCGTATTTTGCCCCCAGCCCTTCAGCGATAATGGCCTGCCACTGATCTTTAATCAACGTCATTGCCGCTTCGGTATCCACATCCGGCAGGAAGAAATCATTGAGCATGTCACTGCAAACAGGCAACCATTCTTCCAGCGGACGTTCTTGCGCCAGACCCCGACGCCAGAGATTCAGTTTCATCAACAGCGAAGCCAGATGTCCCACCAGTTCGGCGATTAAACCGCTGGATTCATCATACGGCAGTACGGATTGCCACTCCCCCTGCGCGCTTTCCATCGCATAGCCCAACAGCATGCGCGTTAAACCAAATTGCCAGGTGTGCTGGCCAGTTGGCGGCAGTTCCAGTTCACGTACGTTGTCGTCGTCGATGCCCCAGCGAATTCCTGACTCATTCACCCACAAGCGGAGATAGCGCAGCCCTTCTTCGTTGATGTTGAAGCGCGCCGCCAGCACGGGAACATCCAGCAATGCCAGCACATCCTCCGAGACAAAGCGACTGTCCGGCAGCGATAGCAGACTAATAAACGCCTGCAAAACGGGATGGGACTGACGTGCACGACGGTCAGAAATGGCATACGGTAAGTAGCGTTCGGCCGGCGCACTGCCAAAAACAGCTTGAATAAAGGGGCTGTAGCTGTCGATATCCGCCACCATGACGATGATGTCGCGCGGCGTCAGCGTTGGGTCCGCCGCAAGCATCGCCAGCAGTCGGTCATGGAGAATTTCCACCTCGCGCTGCGGGCTATGGCAGACATGAAACGTCACGCTGGCGTCATTGGGCTCAAGTAAGCGTTTATTATCGCTGCGCGAATACTCTTCCAGCGTCACGCCCGCGACGGCCCGGCTTTCCAGTTCAAGGATATCCGACTGAATATTATGCAAGAGATTGTCTGCCGTAATATCCACAAACGCATCCAACTCCTGGCTATTTTCCAGCTCAGAGAGCAGGTAAATATAGTCACGCCCCAGTTTTCCCCACGAGGCCAGCAAGGGATTACTGACATCCTGCTCGCCATCGCTGTTAAACAAGCTCTCGGCATTCTGGCTATCACGAAACAGCGGCAGATGACGCTCCTCAAAGCTGTGCCGACGCTGGCGTGCCAACAGTTTCGCCAGATACGCGGGGTCTTTAATATCACCCCAGTAGTAACGACATGGATTGGTAAACAACAGATGAATTTCAATATGTTTACCCAGCGCCTGCAATGCCTGAAGATACACGGGCGGCAACGCGGAAATTCCGCAAATAAAAACGCGTGCAGGCAGTCCTTGCGGGCACTCGGAAGCATTTTCCAGAGTTTGAATAAATCGCTGGTATAAATTGGCGCGGTGCCAGCGTTCTTGCCCCAGCTCAGCGGTATATTCCACCAGCGCTTTCCACAACGGTGCCTGCCAGATCTGAGACTCACCCAATCCTTCAACCTGCTTCCCCGCTTCCCACTGCGTCAACCAGTCAGGGCGGTAGACTAAGTACTGGTCAAACAGGTCAGCCGCGCGTGAGGAGAGCTGAAACAGCTTGCGCTTATCGGTATCGTCGGTCAGATAGTGGCGCAGCAGCGTGAACTCTTCGTTACCCAGCAACTGCGGCAATAGCGTCATCAGCTTCCAGCTCATACTTTGCTTGCTGAACGCACTCTCTTTCGGGATGTCTGGCAGTACGCGGACGAACATATCCCAGATAAAACTCGCGGGTAACGGGAATTCAATATTGGCTGCAATGCCAAACTTCTGTGCCAGGGTCATTTGTAGCCACTGCGCCATGCCGGTGCTTTGAACCAGGATCATTTCAGGTTCAAAGGGATCGTCCAGCCGCTCGCGCTCAACGATATATTCCATTAACGCTTCCAGCACATCCAGGCGATTGGAGTGGTAGACCCTTAACATAGCGACTCCTGACTACTGACTGTTCGGGCAGTGCAGACGCGTCATTTGACCTTGCCTGCCCAGGGGTGAAGAAAGTTTGACGTTGATGCTGACACATCCCGCCCGTGTTGTCTGCATTCGGTTTACCTGCCAGTTTAACGGCGGCGAAAATGCAGTCATCTGGGTTTGCATCCACGCATGACGCCAAAGCTGCTGATACTGACTTCTGATAAGAAAACTGTTCATCAACACCCGTTGATACCCCGACAACGCAGTAACAATCATTACCATGAGTACCAATGCCAGCATCACTTCTGGCAGGCTAAAACCGCGTTGCCGGTTCAGGGTAGCTGACATAGCGCAGCCTCCCTTAGAGGACAGAAATCGCTCCAGCCATGTGCGGAAAACACGATATTGCCATCGATAACTTCGCCCTGCCGCCATAGTGACATCCCTTCATAGTGTGCAATAAGCAACACGTTATTATCGTCATGCAATCGCAGGCAAACGGCAGCATTGACTGTTGAATCACGCCGACATTGCACGGTGGGCTGCAACAACCAGGGCTGCATACGTCCCCATTCCATGACGGATTGCACCACGGCCTGGCGTTGCAAAGACTGACTTTCCGTGGCAACACGGGAAGCAAAACTGGCGTCCTGTTGGCTCAGTCCCTGGAGCAACAGACCGCCGAGCAACAGAAGTAAAAGTACCATCGCCAGGGAAGATACGCCGCGTTCCCGGTTCACAGATTAAATCCCGTAACGCTATAGTGCGCATCAATGGTTTTTTGTGGCTCAATTTTGCTGGCTCCGCGCAAACGCAGAGTCAGGACGGGTGCAAATCCGCTAATGTTCTGGCGTTCAACCTGAAATGTCTCAATCAGTAAGGCGTTAGGATCGGTCATTTTATCCCAGCCCTTTCCGTCGCAGGATGTCGCACCACGTAAGGTTTCCAATACCTTGTCTTGTAAACGAAAGCCTACCTGGTCCGCGTCTTTTGCCGGGGTGGTCTCCCAAACGCCGTTACCGTTGGCGTCCCAACGCGCAATCACGCAATCACCGTGACCCGATATCACCAGACCCTCACCACCACAGTTTCCGCGACAGTATCCGGCCCGCTGGAGATGTTTCGCCACCGTATAAACCCGCTGCCAGAGTTCATCCTCAAGGGCTAACTGGCGCGTGTTAAGCAAAATATCGCGCTGAAGCGCCGGTAAAAAGCGTGCTGCCCCCAGCAGTAAAATGCTGCTTATAGCCATCGCTATCAGCACCTCCAGCAGTGAAAAACCACGTTCATTTACCGACATATATTTGCCTCATCACGCCCGCAAAGACGGATTCGCCCCCAGCCTGATACCACCACCCACCATTCGCCCGCAGCATTTTTCAGGCCAATATGCCCGGCCCATGCGGTGTTGCGCAGGCCAAAAAAGGCTAACGATGGCGTCATGTCTGCCATCTCGACATCGCCCCAGCGCGGAGTTAACACCAACGGCGAAACGGGTTTGCACGTATTCTGAGCAGCGGCAGAGCTAACCAGACACCATGAGGTTCCCTCTCTGATGACGCTGATGACATGGTCGCGATTATGCCAGTTGGCATCTTCACGCAGTTGCAGCAAATAGTCCCGCACCTGAATGGCGGTTTGCCACAACCGTTGCTGTTGCTGCCAACGTTGCCAGCCGTAAAGCCCGGATGCGCTGAGAGCGACAACAATGAGCATTGCCACCAGTGTTTCAATGAGCGTATAGCCTTGTTGTTTTTTCATGCCACCAGTATGGCGGGGAGGAAAAGAATAACGAGTGGGAAATTCAAGTTGTTCGGCAAGCTTTGGGGAATATTTCCGCCGTTGCAGCGCATTACAAAATTTCAGGAATCAGCGTCGAGGAACTGAATTTTGGGTAAAAAAAACCGACGCGCGATGGCGTCGGTCGTGGCAAGGTATCGTACGGTTAGATAGCAACCGGCGCTTTAATGCCTGGGTGCGGATCGTAACCTTCAATTTCGAAATCGTCGAAACGATAGTCGAAGATTGAGTCAGGTTTACGCTTGATGACCAGCTTCGGCAACGCGCGCGGTTCGCGGCTGAGCTGCAGATGCGTTTGATCCATATGATTGCTGTACAAGTGCGTGTCGCCGCCGGTCCAGACAAAGTCACCGACTTCAAGATTGCACTGCTGCGCCATCATGTGCACCAGCAAGGCGTAGCTGGCAATGTTGAACGGCAGGCCGAGGAACACATCGCATGAACGCTGGTACAGCTGACAAGAGAGCTTGCCGTCTGCCACATAGAACTGGAAGAACGCGTGGCACGGTGCCAGCGCCATCTTATCCAGTTCACCTACGTTCCACGCGGAAACGATGATGCGGCGAGAGTCCGGGTCATTCTTCAGCTGATTGAGCACCGTGGTGATCTGATCAATATGGCGGCCATCTGGCGTTGGCCATGCACGCCACTGTTTACCGTAGACCGGGCCAAGGTTGCCATTTTCATCTGCCCATTCATCCCAGATAGAGACGTTGTTTTCGTGCAGGTAGGCCACGTTAGTGTCGCCCTGCAAAAACCACAGCAGCTCGTGAATAATAGAGCGCAAATGACAGCGTTTAGTCGTAACCAGCGGGAACCCTTCCTGCAGATTAAAACGCATCTGATGTCCAAAAATGGAAAGCGTTCCGGTTCCGGTGCGGTCGTTTTTCTGTGTGCCTTCATCGAGCACTTTTTGCATCAGTTCTAAATACTGTTTCATGGTTCCTCAGGAAGCGTGTTGCTGTGGGCTGCGGCGGTACGCCCAAACCATCATAATGATACCGGCGACAATCATCGGGATAGACAGGATCTGCCCCATACTGATGTACTGTACCCATTCGCCGGTAAACTGCTGATCCGGCTGACGGAAGAATTCAACGATGATACGAAACGCACCGTAGCCTATCAGGAACAGCCCGGATACCGATCCCATCGGGCGCGGTTTACGAATGAAAAGGTTAAGAATGATAAACAGCACAACACCTTCCAGCGCCATCTCATAAAGCTGTGAGGCGTGGCGCGGCAGCGAGCCGTAGGTATCAAAAATAGACTGCCATTGCGGGTTAGTTTGCAGCAGTAAGATATCTTCGGTACGGGAGCCCGGAAACAGCATGGAATACGAGAAGTTTGGGTCAACGCGCCCCCACAGCTCACCGTTGATAAAGTTGCCCAGACGCCCTGCGCCCAGACCAAACGGAATCAGCGGGGCAATAAAGTCCGACACCTGGAAGAACGAACGCTTGGTGCGTTTGGCGAAGATAATCATCACCAGAATCACGCCGATAAGACCACCGTGGAAGGACATTCCACCGTCCCAGACGCGGAACAGATACAGCGGATTATCAAGGAACAGTGGGAAGTTGTAGAACAGTACGTAACCAATACGTCCCCCAAGGAACACCCCGAGGAATCCTGCATAAAGTAAGTTTTCAACTTCGTTTTTGGTCCAGCCACTTCCTGGCCGATTAGCGCGGCGCGTCGCCAACCACATCGCGAAAATAAACCCCACCAAATACATCATGCCGTACCAGTGAAGTGCGACGGGTCCAATTGAGAAAATGACCGGATCGAATTCCGGAAAATGCAGATAGCTACTGGTCATCTGTCACCACAAGTTCTTGTTATTTCGCTGAAGTCAGACAGCAATTGATAAGCGCGCCTGTATGATACAGGCGCTCCGAAGGTGCGAATGATAGCACAAGGGGATCACAGCGGATGCCGGGAAGATGTAAAAGATCTGTATAGGTAAGCCATGACACCACCAGGCATGCCTGATGACGCTATGCTCATCAGGCCGATACAGGCCTACAATCCCCCGCGAATCAAACCGCCCATACCGCGTCGTTCCATGAACGCCGCTACCTGATGGCGCACTTCTGTCGCCAGTTGCGCTTCCAGGCTGCGCTGTGCCAGCGTTTGCGCTTCGTCAAAATCGATGTGGCGCAGCAGATATTTCACACGCGCAACGGAACGACCATTCATCGACAAGTGGCGAAAACCCAAGCCAATTAAAATAGCCACACACATTGGATCGCCCGCCATTTCACCGCACAAGCGCAAATCAATGCCGCTTCTCTCGGCTTCCTGTGCAATCATCGCCAGCGCACGTAACATCCCCGGATGCAAGCTGTCATAGATGCTGGCTACCCGCGTGTTGTTACGATCGACCGCCAGAATATACTGGGTCAGGTCGTTGGTCCCGACCGAGATAAAATCGACTCTGTTCGCCAGATGCGGCAGCATAAAGACCATCGATGGGACTTCCAGCATGATGCCGATGCGCGGTTTCGGGATCGCGTATCCGATCATCTCTTCCACTTCGCGTCCGGCGCGCTCAATTAGGCGTCGCGCTTCGTCCACTTCATCAATACTGGTGACCATCGGCAGCAAAATGCTCAGGTTGCCGGTTGCCGCATTAGCACGCAGCATCGCGCGAACCTGGATCAAAAAGATCTCCGGCTGATCGAGCGTAATGCGGATCCCACGCCAGCCAAGACACGGATTCTCTTCGCTGATTGGCATGTAAGGCAGCTGTTTATCGGCCCCGACATCAAGTGTACGCAGGGTTACCGGTTTGTCGTTAAACATCTGCAGCATGCCCTGATACTGGGCAACCTGTTCTTCTTCCGATGGAAAACCGCTTTGCAGCATGAATGGGATTTCGGTGCGATACAGCCCGATACCGTCGATTCGGCTCCCGAGTTTCTCTTCGTGTTCCGGACTCAGTCCAGCGTTGAGCATCACCTTAACGCGCTCGCCGCTTTTCAACTGGGCAGGCTGGTTAACGTCATCTTCCGCCAGACGGCTCAGTTCAATCTCTTCACTGATGAGGCGCTGATATTCCTGGATCAAAACCGGTTCAGGATCGACCAACACTTCGCCGCGATAACCGTCCACCACCAGTGTACGACGGTGTAATACCGACGGCTGAATATCGGCCCCCATCACGGTAGGAATGCCCAGCGCGCGCACCATAATCGCCGCATGGGAGTTGGCGGCACCGTCTCTGACCACCACGCCAACCAGCCTATCCTGCGGAAGTTCGGCCAGAGTAGTCGCGGAAAGCTCATCCGCCACCAGCACGAAGCGTTCCGGCCAGGCATTCGGCCCCTGAATAGAGTCATCAAGATGGAACAGCAGACGCTGGCCGAGCGCACGTAAATCCCCGGCCCGTTCTTTAAGATAGTTATCGCTGAGCGCGGCAAACTGTTCGGCAAACTTTTCGATGATCGTTTTAACGGCCCATTCGGCCACCGAACCGTTATCAACTTGCGCAAACAGCTCGCGGCGCAGACGTGTATCGGAAAGCAGATGCGAGTATAAATCGAAGATTGCCGCCGTTTCTTTCTGCGCCCCGGCGGTAAAACGCTTGCTGTAGCGGCGGAATTCGTTCGCAGCTTCTTCCAGCGCGCCAGTGAGTCGTTCACGTTCCAGAACCGGATCCAGCGTTGAAGCCTGATATACCTGCTCCATCAGCGGCAGCGTCGCATCCTGCCAGCCTTCGGCAATCGCCACACCTGGCGCTGCGGGCAGCGCACGAATTCGCGTTTGGCGATATTGTCCAAATAGCGCGTTTAACTGCGACTGAGAAAGAATGGCCGCCATTTGCGTGGCGAGCGTCACCAGGAATGATTCTTCGCTTTCATCGTACTGGCGCAGCTCACGCTGCTGAACCACCAGCACGCCCAATAGCTGGCGGCGCTGAATGATCGGTACGCCTAAGAAGGCGCGGAACCGCTCTTCTTTTACCGAAGGAATGTACTTAAAGCTGGGGTGTTTTTGCGCATCGGCGAGGTTGATGGGTTCCGCCAGCCTGCCAACCAGGCCAACGATACCTTCATCAAACGCCAGTGCAACGGTGCGACCGCGTGGTTTTTTGAGTCCCCGGGTCGCCATCAGGTAATAACAACGTCGATCGTGATCGGCCAGATAAACCGAGCAGACCTCTGTATCCATCGCAAGACAGATGTCGGTAACCAGAATATTCAGCGCCTCATTAAGACGCGGAGCACTGGCAACCTTTTCGACTATTTCGCGCAGGCGGGTGAGCATAATTTGCGTAGCTTAACCTCTTTTACGTCTGTACGCAGGTGCGCTTTGCGGCTTTGGGGTACTCTCCTGAAGCGCCATCACAACACTTGCGAATTCTTTCATCACCCTGCGATAGACATCGCGTTTAAATGACACCACCTGTCGAACCGGATACCAGTAACTCACCCAACGCCAGCCATCAAACTCGGGCGTGCTGCTGGTTTGCATATTGATCTCAGCATCGCTGCTTATCAATTGCAGAAGAAACCATTTTTGTTTCTGGCCGATACAAACCGGCTTCGTGTCCCAACGCACCAAACGTTTCGGTAACTTGTAACGCAACCAGTTACGAGTAGAAGCAAGGATCCGGACATCTTTACGACTGAGGCCCACTTCTTCAAACAGTTCCCGGTACATCGCCTGCTCTGCTGTCTCTCCCGCGTTTATCCCACCTTGCGGGAATTGCCAGGAGTGCTGACCAAATCGCCGGGCCCACATGACCTGCCCCTGGCGGTTACAAATTACTATCCCTACATTCGGGCGGTAGCCATCGTCATCAATCACCGGACTACCTCAACATAAACCTTATATATAAACGATTGTTTCACACTCCTGAGAGGCGGTAAACCACTCTGTGAAGCGCACGAGGCTCTAATAACAATTGAATAACTCACAGCAAAGGACTGAGTTATAAACAGAGGATGGACGACTTAGGCGATTTTATTCACCTTTTCTGTGGATATAGTTGTGAAGAAGTACGGAATTACTATGGGAAAACCCGGAACAGTCTGAATAAGGCCGCGGTCGCATATAAAAATTAGTCTTCTAAATTCATTCAGTTAAAAGCATTCACAGCCAATAAACGCCCAGAAACGTGATGTGCATCACGCATGCGATCTTCGATCTGATGAAAGATCAACCAGCGTTGGATTTATCCACAGATTGTGCCAATAAGTTAGGCACATTTTGTGTGAAAATTCGATTTTCGTCGCACGTCAAGGCTGTAAATTGAAACAGTAGTGGGGGTTTTTCACAGTTATCCCATCTTTCTGTGGATAACATGGTGTAAGATCCTGTTCATTGTCAGTGACCAGAATTGGAAAACCCAATCGACTGTTGCGCAACTCTGCGTAATGAAATCTAAAAATCAATATAAATCAGATAATTGAATAAAACATGTGGAAAAAGATAAACTTTGTCCACTCGGTATAAAATCATTGTTCATTTTTTCGCCTAAGGGTTAACTCAATGCCAAAACTCCAGCCGCTGCTTTCCCCCCCTGAATCTGAGGCTCAATTGCTTGCCCAGGCACGGCAGCTCTCGGGTTATACATTAGGGGAACTGGCAGCAATGGCGGGGATAGTGACTCCCAAAGATTTGAAGCGGGATAAAGGCTGGATCGGCGTGCTGCTGGAGATTTGGCTCGGGGCCAGCGCAGGCAGCAAACCGGAACAGGATTTTGCCACGCTGGGTGTGGAGCTGAAAACGATCCCTGTGGACAGTCTTGGAAAACCGCTGGAAACCACCTTCGTTTGCGTAGCGCCGTTAACAGGCAATACCGGTGTAACGTGGGAAACCAGCCATGTCCGCCACAAGCTTAAACGCGTGCTGTGGGTGCCAGTTGAAGGAGAGCGTAGTATCCCGTTAGCACAACGGCGCGTGGGGTCTCCGCTGCTGTGGAGTCCGAATGAAGAAGAAGACCAGCAATTGCGCCTGGACTGGGAAGAATTGATGGACATGATCGTACTGGGCCACGTCGAACGCATCACCGCCCGCCATGGGGAAGTGTTACAGCTACGCCCAAAAGCCGCCAATGCAAAAGCACTTACCGAAGCCATTGGCGCAAATGGTGAGCCTATCCTGACCTTACCACGCGGTTTTTATCTGAAAAAGAACTTCACGCGCGCGCTGCTAGAGCGGCATTTTTTATTCCAGACACAATAGGCACAGCGCGGCCTTTCACCCGCCGCGTTACGCGCCTATAATTAGCGCTTCTTTTTTTTGGCAGGACTTTGTTCGATGTTATTTGCATGGATAACCGATCCTAACGCCTGGCTGGCGCTCGGTACGCTGACGCTGCTGGAGATCGTTCTTGGGATCGACAATATTATTTTCCTTTCTTTGGTAGTTGCCAAACTCCCGACCGCGCAACGCAGTCATGCCCGACGTATCGGGCTGGCGGCAGCGATGATCATGCGTCTGGCACTCCTGGCCTCTATCGCCTGGGTAACACGTCTGACAAACCCACTGTTTGAGGTATTTGGCGAGGCGATCTCAGCACGTGACCTGATCCTTCTACTCGGTGGATTGTTCTTAATCTGGAAAGCCAGTAAAGAGATCCATGAGTCGATTGAAGGTGAAGAAGAAGGGCTGAAAACGCGCGTCTCCTCTTTCCTGGGGGCAATTGTGCAGATCATGTTGTTAGATATTATCTTCAGCCTGGACTCCGTCATCACCGCAGTAGGCTTGTCCGATCATCTGTTTATCATGATGGCGGCGGTGGTCATTGCCGTCGGTGTGATGATGTTTGCAGCACGCCCGATAGGCGAGTTCGTGGATCGTCACCCATCGGTAAAAATGCTGGCGCTCGCTTTCCTGATTCTGGTCGGTTTCACACTGATTCTGGAAAGTTTCGATGTGCATGTGCCGAAAGGGTACATTTATTTCGCGATGTTCTTCTCTATCGGTGTAGAGACCCTGAACCTGTTGCGCAATAAAAAGAACCCGCTCTGAACCCATTCATCGCTCCCTGCAAGGGGAGCGATGACCCACATCACCTTTTGTTCTCACAGATTAAGATTTTACTGCTTTTGTCCGGCGTAACTTCGCGTTATTACTAAACTAGTGTCAGACGCAGGCCATGTGAGGATAAATAGATGAAAAAATGGGCAGTTTTAATTTCCGCAGTAGGATTGGCTTTTGCCGTTTCTGGTTGCAGCAGTGATTATGTAATGGCGACAAAAGATGGTCGTATGATCCTGACCGATGGTAAACCTGAAATTGATGACGATACCGGTCTGGTGAGCTACCACGATCAGCAAGGCAATGCGATGCAGATTAACCGCGATGATGTGTCTCAAATTATTGAGCGTTGATGGTTAAGGTCAGCTACGCTGCTGGCCTTAACAATTTTGCTTCCCTTTTTCCCTTCCCTCAGCCATTTTTATAATCCTTATGTTGTGATTATAAAAAGGAAACGGCTATGCAATATCACCGTATACCCCACAGCTCGCTGGAAGTCAGTACACTGGGGCTGGGCACAATGACGTTTGGTGAACAAAACAGCGAAGCCGACGCACATGCACAGCTTGACTATGCCGTTGCACAAGGCATCAATTTAATCGACGTTGCCGAGATGTATCCGGTCCCGCCGCGCCCTGAAACCCAGGGACTCACGGAAACCTACGTCGGCAACTGGCTCGCCAAACACGGCAACCGTGAAAAACTGATCGTGGCCTCAAAGGTCAGCGGTCCGTCGCGTAACAATGACAGCGGTATTCGTCCTAATCAGGCGCTGGACCGTAAAAACATTCGTCAGGCGCTTAACGACAGCCTCAAACGCCTGCAAACTGATTATCTGGACCTGTATCAGGTTCACTGGCCTCAGCGCCCGACCAACTGCTTTGGCAAGCTGGGCTACAGTTGGACGGACTCCGCGCCGGTGATCACCCTGCTGGAAACGCTGGAAGCCCTGACCGAATTTCAGCGCGCCGGGAAAATTCGCTATATCGGCGTGTCCAACGAAACCGCATTTGGCGTGATGCGCTATCTGCATCTTGCGGATAAACACGATCTGCCGCGCATTGTCACTATCCAAAACCCCTACAGCCTGCTGAACCGCAGCTTTGAAGTGGGACTGGCGGAAGTCAGCCAGTACGAAGGCATTGAACTACTGGCATACTCGTGCCTGGGTTTTGGCACGTTAACGGGTAAATACCTCAACGGCGCGAAACCTGCCGGTGCGCGCAATACACTGTTTAGCCGCTTCACGCGCTACAGCAGTGAGCAGACGCAAAAAGCCGTCGCAGCTTACGTGGATATCGCCAAACGCCATAACCTGGATCCAGCGCAGATGGCACTGGCATTTGTGCGTCGCCAGCCGTTTGTCGCCAGCACCCTGCTGGGGGCGACGACCATGGAGCAGCTAAGAACCAACGTTGAAAGTTTGCATCTGCAGTTAAGCGAAGAGGTGCTGGCAGAGATTGAAGCAGTGCATCAGGTTTATACCTATCCTGCACCGTGATGGCGTAATGCGGTTGTTCTGCCGGATGGCGGTTTAAGCGCCGTATCCGGCCTACTCAGACAACCGGCATTTAATATTAATGACGGCGTTGCCAGATCCACAGCGCCGTAATCGCCAGTGTAAACAGTCCGCCAAAGCCAATACCGATGGCAACTGCCGGAATACCTACCAGTACCGCCAGCGAGTAAATACCAAGCATCAGCAGCATGGCGCTGTTTTCACCCAGATTTTGCACCGCGATGGCATTGCCCGCACCCACGCTTTTTTTACCACGCTCTTGCAGTAGCGCATTTAGCGGCACAACAAAGAAACCGCCCAGCACACCGATGAGCATCAGCAGCGCATAGGACGGCAGCAGCGCATGTTGCAGAGACAAGAACAGTACACCGACGCCAATCAGGATCCCCGCAGGCATACAACGAGACACCGTTTCCAGCGTCACCAACTTCGCTGCCGCACCGGCCCCAACCACAATCCCAATAGCCACCATGGCATTAAGATAGGTCGGCGTGGCGTTATCGGTAATACCCAGCGCTACCGGAACCCACAGCACCAGCAGAAAACGCAGCGTCACTCCCGCGCCCCAAAACAGGCTGGTTCCGACCAGTGAGAATCGCGTTTCACCGTTGCGCCACAGCGAAGACGCCGCACAGAAGAAGCTGCGCGTCATTTTCCCCAGATGCCACGACTGCCCCGGACGCGCGGCAGCCAGTTTGGGGATAGACAAGTTAGCCACCACGGCGCCCGCATAGGCCAGCGCGCAGACAGAAAGTGCGGCTATCACATGCCAGTCGGCCAGCACGCCGCCAGCAACGGAACCCAGTAGAATTGCGGCGATGGTTGAGGCTTCCATCAGACCGTTGGCTTTTACCAGTTTGTCGCCGGTGGTCAGTTCTCCGAGAATGCCATACTTGGCTGGTGAATAAGCCGCCGCGCCGACCCCCACCAGCGTATACCCCAGAAAAGGATTAACGCCGAAGCAAATACTTGCCGCCCCCAGCAACTTAAGGCCATTGGCAAACATCATCACCCTGCCTTTGGCAAAGCTGTCAGCCACCTGACCGACAAAAGGGGCAAAAAGAATGTAAGCACCCACAAACACCATTTGCAGGATCGGCTGGCTCCAGTCCGGATAAAATTGCTCCTTCAGCAATGCCAGCGTAGCAAACAGCAGCGCGTTATCGCCAAACGCCGACAAAAACTGCGCGGCGATAACGGACATCATCCCTTTAGACCAGATTGAAGTATTAGTGTGTACTGACTCACGCATGTTGTTTTTCCGCTTCATCTACCCAGCTTTTCAGCGTTACAAAGTCCGGCTTACCGCTGCCGAGCAGAGGGAGTTGTTTCAGGTGTCGAATATCACGCGGCACAGCGAGTTCAGGCACACCGTGTACACGGGCATACTGCAGCAGTTTTTCACGCGTCAGCTCGCTGTCTGTGGTGAACAGAACCAGTGCTTCACCCTTGCTGGCATCGCTCTTGATAGCCGTGGCGTGCATTTTGTCGGCGGAGACCGCGAGTGCCAGTTGCTCCACCATTTCCAGCGAGACCATCTCTCCAGCAATTTTCGCAAAGCGCTTGGCGCGTCCCTGAATCTGCACGAAGCCGTTCTCGTCAAAGCGCACGATGTCGCCGGTGTCATACCAGCCGCGCTCAACCTCGCCCTCGGCATTTTCTGCCGTCGGCACTTCCAGCACGCCCGGTTTTTCAACGCGCAGATAGCCGCTCATAATATTTGGACCTTTCAACTGCAAACGGCCACCGTCTTCAATGCCCGGAACGGCCAACAGTCGGGCATCCATACCAGGCAGAATGCGCCCTACCGTGCCCGATTTTGCCGCCATCGGCACGTTAATCGACACCACTGGCGCACACTCCGTCACGCCATAACCTTCAAGCACGCGCAGACCAAACTTCTCCTGCCACAATTGCTTGGTGGTGTCCTGCAGCTTTTCTGCCCCGGCCACCACGTAGCGCAGGCGGTGGAAATCATAAGGATGGGCAAAGCGCGCATAGTTGCCAAGGAACGTCGAGGTGCCAAACAGCACAGTGCAATTACGGTCGTAAACCAGTTCCGGCACGATGCGATAATGCAGCGGGCTGGGATAGAGAAAGACTTCTGCACCGGTCAGCAGCGGCGTGAACAGCCCCACCGTCAGGCCAAAAGAGTGGAACAGCGGCAGCGCCGACATAAAGCGATCGTCAGCAGTAAAGTCGGCAATAGTTTTAATTTGCTCGACGTTCGCCAGAATACTTTTGTGGCTGTGCACCACGCCTTTCGGGTGGCCCTCAGAGCCGGAGGTAAAGAGGATCACCGCCGCTTCTTCAGGTTGCTGTTTCACCTGCGCCAGATGTGGCATCAACAGATGAGAGAAAATCCACAGCTTATCGCCAAAGGTAACATCGGCTTTTAAATCCTCCAGATAAACCCAGCGCACCTGGGTAAGCTGTTCCGGCAGATGCCAGAGCTTACCTTTGTCGAGAAACTGGCGGGAGGTAAAAATAGTTTTGATTTCGGAGGCGGTAATGGCGCTGGTTAATCCCTTCACACCCGCCGTGTAGTTCATCATCGCCGGAATACGTCGACGGGCAATGGCCCCAAAAATCACGGCGGCGCTGATCCCCGCGTTGGGCAGCATCAGGCCAATCTTCTCGCCTTCTACGCTGTACTTTTCCAAAATGCGTGCGACAAACAGCGTTTTGGTCAGAAGCTTACGGTAGCTGTCCGGGATAAAATTAACGTCTTCAATGCAGTTTTTGCCTGCGCCAAAACGGTATTTCGCCGACAGCAAAGATTCATATAACGTTTCACGCGGTCGCACGGCCATGCGCGCTTCCATCATAATCTGGTGCAGCATTTCACCGGCGAGCTTACGGCGATCGCGTGCGCGCGGCGCTTCCGGCATCGGTAGCTTGGTGGGCGGCAGGATGTGCAACTGAATGCGCGGGAAGAAGCGCCGTTTAACCAGACCTTTCAGACGGCTAAAATAGCTCAGCTCCGCACCCTCAATGCGTACAGGCACCACCGTCGCGCCCGATTTCGCAGCGACAAATCCGGCACCGTCATAGATTTTCATCAATGAACCGGTGGTCGAAATACGGCCTTCAGGGAAGATAACCACCGGGCGTCCCTGCTCAACCAGACGTACCAGATGTTTAATTGACATTGGTTTGGTCGGGTCTAACGGCACGAAATCAATCAGTGGGGTGAGCCAGCGCATATACCATTGCTGGCTTATCGAGGTGTAAACCGCAAAAACCGGGCGAATAGGTAAGAACAGCGCCAGCAGCATACCATCGATAAAAGAGACATGATTGGGAGTGATTAAGACGCGTTCTCCCCGTAGCGCACTGACATCACCCGTAAGGCGAACGCGGAAAAGCACGCGAAACAAATTACGAAAAAACCCTAATAGCATCTCAACTCCCTGTACCATCGATTATATAAGGATGAATGGTGGCAGATTATACGAGTTGGGGGATGGGCGCGACAGGTAAATGGAATCCGAAAACAGAGGCGAAAAAAAACCTGCGCATCCGCGCAGGTTGGTGCAAGAGACAGGGTACGAAGTGCGTACCGAATAATCTCACCAATCAATACCTCTGGGATCTTGATTGTGGTCTGCACATGCCTGATATGCCAGTTCGAAAACGCAAAGGAATGAACCCAAGTGCAACCAGTTGTGTAAATTATCCCTTACTGTTACAGATACACGTAAGGCAAAAAAAAACCTGCGCATCTGCGCAGGTTGGTGTAAATCTTGTGATCAACTCGAAAGTCGATTTCACCTATCAATACCTCTGGGATCCCAACTCTAGCAATCGAATCAACGCCCTCGCCAGCGAACAATCGCAACAGCTCATCGCAAAGTGTAAGCAAAGATTTTCATTTTCTATTTCTGTCTTACTTCACTCGTGCGCGCTCACATTTGCGAAGTCCTGATGGGCAATCTGCTTGAACAGCCAGCCATTTTCCGTAACACTGACGGAATGTAAGCGTTTACCCACAACAGGTACTATCATGGCGACCATAAAGGACGTAGCCCGACTAGCTGGTGTATCAGTCGCCACCGTTTCTCGAGTGATCAATCATTCCCCCAAAGCCAGCGAAGCATCGCGCCTGGCTGTAATGAGTGCAATGGAATCACTCAGCTACCACCCCAACGCTAATGCGCGTGCGCTGGCACAACAATCCACAGAAACCATCGGCCTGGTGGTGGGTGATGTGTCCGATCCATTCTTTGGGGCAATGGTTAAAGCTGTCGAGCAGGTGGCCTATAACACCGGTAACTTTTTACTAATTGGCAACGGCTATCATAACGAACTGAAAGAGCGGCAGGCGATTGAACAGCTTATCCGCCACCGCTGCGCGGCCCTCGTAGTCCACGCTAAAATTATCTCGGACGCGGAACTGGCGTCATTAATGAAGCAAATCCCCGGCATGGTACTGATCAACCGCATCCTGCCGGGTTTCGAACAACGCTGCGTGGCCCTGGATGACCGTTACGGCGCATGGCTTGCAACCCGCCATCTCATCCAGCAGGGTCATACACGCATCGGCTACCTGTGCTCCAATCACAGCATTTCGGATGCAGAAGATCGTCTGCAGGGCTATTACGATGCACTGGCAGAAAGCAATATCCCGGTTAACGATCGGCTGGTGACCTTCGGCGAACCGGATGAAAGCGGCGGCGAACAGGCGATGACGGAGCTGCTGGGACGTGGCAAAAACTTCACCGCTGTCGCCTGCTATAACGATTCGATGGCGGCGGGCGCCATGGGTGTATTAAATGATAATGGCATTGATGTGCCGAGCGAGATTTCACTGATTGGCTTTGATGATGTGCTGGTTTCCCGCTACGTGCGTCCACGGCTGACGACGGTACGTTACCCGATAGTGACGATGGCAACCCAGGCCGCCGAACTGGCGCTGGCGCTGGCAGAAAACCGTCCAGTGCCGGAAATTACCCACGTATTTAACCCCACCCTGGTACGTCGACACTCCGTATCGACGCTGACAGAATCAGGGAATTCGTCGTCAAACGATTAATCAGAGTGGCCAGATTCACCATCAAAGCAGCGTAAGCCCGATAAATACTATCGGGCATTCACTCAAAACAGTTCCAGCGCCAGCAGCTCTTCAATGGTCTGGCGACGGCGAATCAGTCGCGCTGCGCCGTTATCAAACAGCACTTCCGGCAGCAGCGGACGACTATTGTAGTTCGACGACATCGACGCACCGTAGGCTCCGGTATCGTGTAGTACCAGATAATCCCCGGGCACGACCGTTGGCAACAGACGGGTTTCAACTTTGCCGCCCTCCTGCTGGGTAAACACGTCACCCGATTCGCACAGTGGCCCGGCAACCACGGTCTCCCGTTGAGGAGCCAGTTCCAGCGAACGACCATCCCCCGCCAGGGCCGAAATATGATGATAGCTGCCGTACATTGCCGGACGCATCAGATCGTTAAAACCTGCATCGATCAACACAAAGTGGCGGCTACCCATCGCCTTCACGCTGCGCACCTGCGCCACCAGCACACCCGCTTCCGCGACCAAGAAACGCCCCGGTTCGATCTCAAGCTTCACCGGATGCCCCAGATGTTTAGCAATTTGCTCACGCGCGGCGTTCCACAGACCGAAGTAATGATCGGTGTTGACAGGCTCTTCCCCTTCACGATACGGAATGGATAAACCACCGCCCGCCGAGATCGCTTCAAGATCCTGGCCAAACTCAACGACCTGACGCACCATCGCGCCGCACACCTGCTCAAGATGGCCGTAATCGACGCCGGACCCAATGTGCATGTGAATACCGACCAGCTTCAGCTTATAGCGCTGAATTACTTCCAGCGCCGCCGGAAGCGAGCTGTGCCAGATGCCATGCTTGCTGTTCTCGCCACCTGTATTGGTTTTCTGACTGTGCCCGTGACCAAAGCCCGGGTTAACGCGCAGCCATACGCGGTGACCTGGCGACACCTGGCCCAGTTGCTCAAGCATATCCACCGACCCGGCGTTAACGGGGATCTGCAGCTCGTGCACCCTTGAAAGCGTCGCTTCATCAATCATGTCGGCAGTAAAGACGATTTCATCGTTACCCGGCACAAACCCCGCCGCCAGCGCTCGTTCAATTTCACCTAATGATACGGAATCCACCTTCACGCCCTGCTCGCGCATCAGGCGCAAGATATGAATATTTGAGCAGGCCTTCTGAGCAAAACGCACCACATCAAACTGGCTCAATTTTGCAATTTGCGCGCGGATAATCTGCGCATCATAAACCCAAACCGGGCAGCCGAATTCAGCAGGCAGGTGTAGCAGGTTATCGGCGGTCAGATCGGTGTCGATATTGTTGAGCGGGCGTGGCATAGCGGACTCCAGTCATCATCTTTTTTATGATTACGCCACAGCCAGAAGAGAATAAAAAATATCGTTTTATCGCGAGTCTATGCAAAAATGATATGGATTACTTGATTCGAGGATTGTCCATGCCTGCCGTTAACTTGCGCCATATCGAAATCTTTCACGCCATCATGACGGCAGGAAATCTCACAGAAGCCGCGCGGATGCTGAATACTTCGCAGCCGACCGTCAGCCGCGAGCTGGCACGATTTGAGCAGGTACTGGGATTAAAGCTGTTTGAGCGCAGCCGTGGACGTCTACACCCCACGGTGCAAGGGCTGCGGTTATTTGAAGAGGTACAGCGTTCCTGGTACGGACTGGAGCGGATCGTGAGCGCCGCCGAAAGCCTGCGCGAGTTCCGCCAGGGCGAGCTGTCTATCGTCTGTCTGCCGGTATTTTCGCAATCCTTTTTGCCATCGCTGCTACACCCGTTCCTGGCACGCTATCCGCAGGTCAATATTCAGATTGTGCCGCAGGAATCACCGCTGCTGGAGGAGTGGCTGTCAGCACAGCGTCACGATTTAGGCATAACAGAAACGCTGCATACTCCCGCCGGAACTCAACGCACGGAGTTGCTCTCGTTAGATGAAGTCTGCGTGTTGCCGCAAGGACACCCGCTGGGTGAAAAATCGGTCTTAACGCCGCAGGATTTTCAGGGCGAGAACTATATTAGTCTGTCGCGAACGGATAGCTACCGCCAACTGCTGGATGCTCTGTTCCACGAGCATGAGGTCAAACGGCGCATGGTCGTAGAGACGCATAGCGCCGCCTCCGTTTGTGCGATGGTGCGTGCCGGGGCGGGAATCTCGGTGGTCAATCCTCTCACTGCCCTGGATTATGCTGCCAGCGGCGTTGTCGTCCGCCGTTTCAGTATCAACGTACCGTTTACCGTGAGTCTGATCCGCCCATTGCATCGGCCCACATCGGCGCTGGTTGATGCGTTCACAACGCACCTGCAAACCGATCTTGCGCGTCTGCTCGATCCGCTGGATGCTATTTTAGACCGGCCTATGACAGCATAAACTCCACCGCATCCGCCGCGTGAATGGCCGCGGTATCAAACACCGGAACCGGGCTAAGCTCTGCGGGAACCAGCAGACCAATCTCAGTACAGCCAAAAATAACCCCCTGTGCGCCCTGACGCGCCAGCGCGTTAATCACGCCAAGGTAATAATCGCGCGAAGCATCGCTAAATTCGCCGAGACACAACTCATCAAAGATTATCTGGTTAATCTTCTGGCGGTCGGCCTGTTCAGGGATCGGCGTGCTAATACCAAATTCAGTCTGTAAGCGCTCACGGTAGAAATCCTGCTCCATGGTGTATCGCGTACCCAGCAGCGCCACGTTGCTCATTTTCTGCTGGCTGATGGCACGACCTGTTGCATCGGCAATGTGCAGAAACGGCACGTCGCAGGCAGTTTCAATTGCTCCGGCCACCTTATGCATGGTGTTGGTACACAACACAATCCCTTCTGCGCCCGCCTGCTGTAACCCCAGCGCAGCCTGCGCCAGAATATCGCCCGCTTTATCCCACTCACCGCGACTCTGACACAGCTCAATCTCATGGAAATCCACGCTGTGTAGCAGGATCTGCGCGGAATGCAGGCCGCCTAGACGCTGCTTAACGCCTTCATTAATGAGTCGATAATAAGGAATGGTCGATTCCCAGCTCATACCGCCTAACAGACCGATCGTTTTCATCATTACCCCTTATTCGTTGTTGTCTCTCCAGTGAACCAAAGATGTGATCAACTTTCCACATCTGTGAACCAGCATTTCTTTTTTTAATGCTCTGAGATACGTTTACTGAAACAACGTTTCAGTAAATTACAGGAATGCCGGATGTTTATTTTTCATACAGAGACCACCCTTGAAGATCTGGGCAATGGCGTTACCCGCCGCATTTTGGCTCACGATGGCAAAATGATGGCCGTTGAAGTCAATTTCGAACAAGGTGCGATTGGCCCGATGCACAACCACCCACACGAGCAGTTGACCTATGTGCTATCCGGAGAATTTGAATTTACCATTGGCGAAGAAAAGCATGTCGTGCGCGCAAGAGACACGTTGTATAAACAGCCCAATATTATGCACGGCTGCGTGTGTTTAAAACCGGGAACATTACTCGATACCTTCACGCCGGTACGCGAAGATTTCCTGAAAGCATAATTTCCACCGTTTTCAGGCCGCCCTTTCAGCTTCATATCCGAAATGTAAGGCTTAAAAGAAAAAAAACCCTGCCGTTTTTGGGCAGGGTTTTTATTTGTCGATATTGGAAGAAGAGCAGTTAACGTGCCAGCCAGCCGCCATCTACCGCAACGGTATAGCCGTTAATATAGTCAGATGCGCTGGATGCCAGGAATACAATTGGCCCTTTCAGATCGTCAGGCAGACCCCAGCGGCCCGCCGGGATACGATCTAGGATTTCTGCGCTACGCTGCTCATCAGCACGCAGTTGTTGCGTGTTGTTGGTCGCCATGTAGCCCGGAGCAATCGCATTAACGTTGATATTGTGTTTTGCCCACTCGTTCGCCATCAGACGGGTTACGCCCATAACGCCGCTTTTTGATGCGGTGTAAGACGGAACGCGGATACCGCCCTGGAAAGAGAGCATGGAGGCGATGTTAATAATTTTGCCGCCGTTGCCCTGCGCGATAAAGTGCTTCGCCGCCGCCTGGGACATAAAGAATACGCTCTTAATGTTCAGGTTCATGACGTCGTCCCAGTCTTTTTCGCTGAAGTTGATCGCATCATCACGACGAATAAGACCCGCGTTGTTGACCAGAATGTCGATATGACCGAATTCAGCCACTGCGCGCTCCAGCAGCGCCGGGATGCCGTCAATCTGACGCAGGTCGGCGGTCATGCTTAAAAAGCGACGACCCAGCGCGGTAACGCGCTCGATGGTTTCGGTCGGTTCAACGATGTTGATACCCACGATATCGCAGCCCGCTTCCGCCAGACCCAGCGCCATACCCTGGCCCAGGCCAGTGTCACAACCGGTCACAACGGCGACTTTACCTTCAAGAGAGAATGCATTCAAAATCATTGTTAATCCTTATTTATCATATTGCCCATCACCGACAGGTTGAGTGGCCGCCCGCGACTAGCGCAGATCTTTTACTGCGACGTGGTCCATGTCATCAAAGACCTGGTTTTCGCCGACCATACCCCAAATGAATGTATAGGCTTTTGTGCCAACACCAGAATGAATAGACCAGCTTGGGGAAATGACCGCCTGCTCGTTGTGCATCACAATATGACGCGTTTCCTGAGGCTGTCCCATCATATGGAATACGCAGGTGTCTTCTTCCATATTGAAATAAAAATAGACTTCCATACGACGTTCATGGGTATGGCACGGCATGGTGTTCCACAGGTTGCCCGGGGCCAGTTCGGTCAGCCCCATGCTCAACTGGCAGGTTTCCAGCACATCCGGCACAAAATATTTGTTGATGGTACGACGGTTACTGGTGAGGTCATCACCCAGAGTGACTGGCGCAACGTCTGCTGGCGTGACTTTTTTGGTTGGATAGGTAGTGTGTGCTGGTGCGCTGTTGTAGTAAAACTTAGCCGGTTTCGCTGCATCGATACTCGCGAAAACCACTTCTTTTGCCCCTTTCCCGACGTACAGCGCATCGCGATGACCAATTTCATAGCACTGGCCGTCAACGGTAATCGTGCCCGGACCGCCGATGTTGATCACACCTAATTCACGACGCTCGAGGAAATAGGTTACGCCCAACTGTTTGCCGACTTCGCCCCCCACGGAGACGGTTTTGGCCACTGGCATAATGCCGCCAACAATGATGCGGTCGATGTGGCTGTAGACCATGGTGTATTCATCTGCAACAAACACTTCTTCGACCAAAAACTCATTACGCAGCCCCTGAGTGTCCAGGGTTTTCGCGTGCGCACTATGGATACTTTGTCTTACGTCCACATTTACCTCCAGTGATAAATTGACCGTGAATTCTTGAGCGATAGCAAAACGCCGTTCCGTTTTACCTAATGCGTTCATGATATCCCTCCCGGAACGCGTTTTCAATTATAACTAAAACGATGTTTCACTTTTTATGCAAGTTAATATCAAAAGTGTAATTGCGATCACGCTAGCGCATATAAATAGCGATCCTTATTTAAATAAAATCTTTTAAAACAATTGGATATGTAATCAATCAAAAGAGTAACGCATTAGCGGCAAGCATAACGCATTGAAAATACAGTCGTGCTATAGACACGCTCACACACCTTTTCTAACAAAGTGCGTTGTTAATCACATGAAATAAAACACTGTTTTGATAAGTTGGCGAGGTTTGAGAATGCATGTTTCTGTAACTGGCCTTGCCCTCCCGCTGGAGGGCTTTTTTGCAGGTGCAGAGATGACACAGCAGGGAAGGCGTTTGAGAAAGGAAATCTAAGGTCGTTAATCTCGTTCAATGGCGAGCGCGACGCCCTGACCACCGCCGATGCACAACGTTGCCAGGCCTTTGTGCGCCCGACGTTTCACCATTTCATGCACCAGTGAAACCAGAATCCGGCAACCCGATGCGCCAATCGGATGGCCCAGAGCAATGGCTCCGCCGTTCACATTCACCCGCCGCTCATCCCACTCCAGCATTTTCCCAACGGATAACGCCTGCGCGGCGAAGGCTTCGTTGGCTTCGATAAGATCAACATCCGCCAGTTGCCAACCGACGCGCTCAAGGCAACGCCGGGTCGCATACACTGGCGCAATGCCCATCAAAGCCGGATCGACACCGACGCTGGCAAAGGCACGAATACGCGCCAGTATGGGTAAATTCAGCTCCTGCGCTTTGGCTTCGCTCATCATCATCACTGCGGCGGCGCCATCGTTGATCGATGACGCATTACCCGCCGTAACTGAACCGAGCCTGTCGAAGGTAGGATCCAGGCGCGCCAACCCTTCGGCGCTGGCATCGGTGCGGGGCTGCTCATCGGTATCCACCACGAACGATTGCCCGTTACGCTGCGTCACCACCGGCACGATCTCATCTTTAAAGCGCCCGGCATCGATTGCCATCCGTGCTTTGTGCTGCGAGTGAAGCGCGTAGGCATCCTGTAATTCTCGGCTGATGCCGTATTCCCGCGCCAGATTTTCTGCGGTGACGCCCATATGGTAATCGTTGAAGGCATCCCACAACCCGTCATGCACCAAACTGTCGACCAGTTGACTGTTACCCAACTGCGCCCCGGTACGGCTGTCTGTCAGGACATGCGGCGCGCGGCTCATATTCTCTTGCCCGCCAGCAATCACAATGTCGGCTTCGCCACACTGGATCGCCTGCGTCGCCAGATGCAGCGCTTTCAGGCCCGAGCCACAAACATCGTTAATAGTGATGGCTGAAACGGTATTGGGTAGCCCCCCATTGATAGCGGACTGGCGCGCCGGGTTTTGCCCTGCACCCGCCGTGAGAACCTGACCGAGGATTACTTCATCAATTGCGTGAACATCCACTCCTGTGCGTTCCATTAACGCCCTGACAACCATACTGCCTAGTTCAACGGCAGAGTGACGCGCCAGCGTTCCCTGGAAGCAGCCAATCGGTGTCCTCAACGCCCCCACTATCACAACCTCTTTCATCGCCACCTCAGCGCAAAATAACAGCGCCATAGTAGATGATTGTTAAGAATAGTTATCTGAGTTGTTTAAAAAATGGTGATTTTTATCACAAAGGAAATGTGTATCATTTATCTGCCATTGTGATGCCACCCTGCTGTAAATGATCGCGTAGCCAGCTTCCCGCCACGCCAGGAGGCGATTTCTTATTCCACAACAGGTCGATCGAGATAGCCTTTGGCCAGCCGGGGACCTTCAGCTGCACCAGCGGTTTTTCCGCGGCAAATTCTTCCACCAGCGCGCAAGGCAGCGCACACCAGCCAAACCCCTGCACCGCCATACTCAGCAATAGTAAATAGTTGGGAGCAGACCACACGGGACCGCGCGCCACGTTGGTACCGCTTTCCAGATAGGTATTCAGACGCAGTTCACGCCAGGTGTGCAACTGCTCCCACTGCAGTTTTTCCTGCGCCGCCAGCGGATGAGAAGCCGCAACGTACAATCCCATCCAGGTTTGCATCGGCAGCCGCGTGACGCCCATATCCGTGGGGTAATCCTCTCGTGCTTCAATCAAACCAACCTGCGCACGCCCCTTTTGCAGTAGATCGATCACGTCCTCGTCTTCACCAATCAGACATTCAAATTCGGTATGTGGGAACAATCGGTCAAACTGCACCATCAATTCTTCCAGCACATCCGGGTGCAGGGTGTCCGAAAGCACAAAGGTCAGACGTGCTTCCGTTTCACCCGACAGCGAAATCGCCGCTTCGTCCAGACGATCGCTCGCCGACAGAATCGCCTGCACATAACCGAGCACCCGCTTACCTTGTTCAGTGAGCGTTGGCTGGCGTGAAGAACGGTCAAACAGTGCAAAGCCGAGATCGGCTTCCAGATTGGCTATCGCCGTGCTGACGGTGGACTGACTTTTGCGTAACCGCCGCGCCGCCGCAGAAAAAGAGCCGCAGGATACGGTCTCAACGAATGCCGTTAATGCCTCAGGAGAGTAGCGCATAAAGTATCTATTTTATCGATGGATTCTATCTTTTAGATATCACATAAAACGATAAAATTGCCACTATTCCGTTATCCGGGCATCAAAGAAGGTTTTACGTTATGCAACACGATACAGTCCAACGCCGCTCGTTACTGGAGCGTATTTTTCACGCCGTCTGTTTTGAGGGCATTGCCACCGCGGTTCTCGCGCCAACCACCGCGTGGTTGATGCAGCGATCGGTGCTGGAAATGGGCGGACTGACCGTACTTCTGGCGACCACGGCGATGATCTGGAATATCATTTATAACGCCCTATTTGACCGCTTATGGCCATCGCACCTGGTGAAACGTACGGCTAAAGTACGCGCATTTCACGCATTAGGTTTTGAGAGTGGTTTTATTGTTATCGGGGTGAGTATTGTGGCATATGTACTGAACGTCAGCCTGCTACAGGCATTCACACTGGAAATAGGTTTCTTCCTGTTCTTCCTGCCGTACACCATGTTTTATAACTGGGCGTATGACACCTTGCGCGAGCGTGTGATGAAGCGTCGCCAGCAGCGCGTTACTGCCTGATAATCCAATGAATAGTCGGAATTTTCTCAATTCCGGCTATTCAACCATTCATCCACCCACTTGTTCACACCTCCCCCTGCCCCTCTCATTTGTGGTAAATTGCGCTTCTTTTTGTTTATTTTATAGTTGATACGTTCAAATAATGTCGAAAATTTGGTCAAAAGAAGAGACTCTCTGGAGCTTCGCGTTATATGGGACTGCCGTCGGCGCAGGAACCCTTTTCCTCCCCATCCAACTGGGTTCTGCGGGTGCGGTGGTGCTGTTTATCACCGCTCTCGTCGCCTGGCCTTTAACCTACTGGCCGCACAAAGCGCTGTGCCAGTTTATCCTGTCGTCAAAAACCTCTGCGGGTGAAGGGATCACCGGCGCGGTCACCCACTATTACGGCAAAAAGATAGGCAGCCTGATTACCACCCTCTATTTTGTTGCCTTCTTTGTGGTGGTGCTGATCTACGCCGTGGCGATCACCAATTCACTCACCGAACAGCTGGCAAAACATATCGAGATAGATCTTCGCGTTCGTATGCTGGTCAGTCTGGGCGTGGTGTTGGTGCTGAATTTGATTTTTCTGATGGGTCGACAAGCCACCATCCGGGTGATGGGTTTTCTGGTGTTCCCGCTCATCGCGTACTTTTTGTTCCTGTCGCTCTACCTGACCGGAAGCTGGCAGCCGACGTTACTCACCGGCCAGATGTCTTTCGATCAGCACACGCTTCATCAAGTCTGGATATCTATTCCCGTGATGGTTTTCGCTTTTAGCCATACGCCCATTATCTCCACGTTTGCTATCGACAGACGTGAGAAATACGGCGAGCAGGCCATGGGTAAATGCAAAAAAATCATGAAGGTAGCCTACGTCATCATCTGTCTGAGCGTGCTGTTTTTCGTCTTCAGCTGTCTGTTGTCGATTCCCGTAAATTACATTGAAGATGCTAAACACGAGGGCGTGACCATTCTGTCAGCGCTGTCGATGATGCCCAACGCGCCAGCATGGCTGTCGATTTCCGGGATCATCGTCGCCGTGGTAGCGATGTCAAAATCGTTCCTCGGCACCTACTTTGGCGTGATTGAAGGGGCAACAGAGGTGGTGAAAACGTCGTTGCATCAGGTGGGTGTGAAGAAAAGCCGGGCCTTTAACCGCGCCCTGTCTATTATGCTGGTCTCAACCATCACGTTTATCATTTGCTGCATTAATCCAAATGCGATTTCAATGATTTACGCGATTAGCGGACCGCTGATCGCCATGATTTTGTTCATCATGCCGACGCTGTCCACCTATCTGATTCCGGCACTAAAACCGTACCGTTCAGTAGGGAATCTGATCACCCTGATTGTTGGTCTGCTGTGCGTGTCCGTGATGTTTTTTGGCTAGAACGTGTTGTATTAACGGCTCATTCATCAGTACGTGGATGAGCCGCACTCAACCTTATTTAATATAAGAATCCAGCACTTTCAGGACAACATCCAAATCTTCTTCGCGTTTTATTTCATCGCATTGATGCACAATATGCTCGGTCAGATGGCCTTTAATCACTTCACGCATTAATCCGTTTACGGCTCCACGAATCGCCGCAATCTGTTGTAAAACGGCTGCACATTCATGCGGTTCATCGAGCATGGTTTTCAACGCCGCTACCTGTCCTTGAATCTTACTGGCTCGGGCTTTCAGCTTTTGTTTGTCGCGGATTGTATGTGACATCGTCCTATCCCCGTTGCATAAATCATGACTCACTATACCGCGCCGATCTACTGGGGGGTAGTATTTGGTACTGGGGGGGAGTAGAATCAGATGAAACAAAACAACTAAGAATCATTCTCATGGGTGAATTTTCTACGCTTCTTCAGCAAGGCAATGCCTGGTTTTTCATTCCCAGCGCGATTTTATTGGGCGTGTTACACGGCCTGGAGCCGGGGCATTCCAAGACAATGATGGCGGCCTTTATCATCGCCATTAAGGGCACAATTAAACAGGCAGTGATGTTGGGGCTGGCGGCAACGCTATCGCATACCGCCGTGGTGTGGTTGATCGCGCTGGGCGGAATGTATATCAGCAAAGCGTTTACCGCCCAGGCAGTTGAACCCTGGCTGCAGTTTGTCTCGGCGATCATTATTTTGAGCACCGCATTGTGGATGTTCTGGCGCACCTGGCGCGGTGAACAAAACTGGCTGGCCCAGACTCATCACGACTATGATCACGAACATCACCATCACGAACATCACCATCATGATCATGATCATCACCACCATGACCATCATCACGTTCATGACCACGCTCATAAACATGCTGCACTGGCAGGACTCACCGAAGATTCAAAAGCGTATCAGGATGCCCACGAACGGGCGCATGCCACGGATATTCAGCGCCGCTTTGCGGGTAAAGAGGTCAGCAACGGACAAATTTTACTTTTTGGCCTGACCGGCGGACTGATCCCCTGCCCTGCAGCCATTACGGTACTGCTGATTTGCATCCAGCTCAAAGCCTTCACGCTGGGGGCCACCATGGTGCTGTGCTTCAGCCTCGGGCTGGCGCTAACGCTGGTAACAGTGGGCGTAGGTGCGGCAATCAGCGTGCAACAGGCAGCCAAACGCTGGAGCGGATTTAACACGCTGGCGCGCAAAGCTCCCTATTTTTCCAGCGTACTCATCGGCATGGTCGGCGTATATATGGGGATTCACGGCTATATGGGGATCGTAGGGTAAAGACAGTGCGCAGCGACGTTTGCCGCTGCGCGTGAAACACGGCTAGCTCGCCACATTTCCCCATACCAGCAGGCCTTTATGGAAAGTTGCGGTACGTGGAGAGATGCGGGCGACAGCTTCCGCCGAGCAGGAGGCATCCACCAGCACAAAGCTGGCTTCATCCTGTGCTTTCGGCCAGACGCGTTCGCCTTTATCGTTGAGCGGCAGCACATCGCCAGTGGCGAGGAACAGCGCCCGCGACAGGTTGAGTTCGTTCGGGCGAATATAGAGCTGTGCATACAGATTCGCCTTCTCCAGCATGTCCCCCAGACCATACGGCGACCAGTGGTCGATCACGCTGTCGGTACCGGTTATCACCACCACACCTTTGTCTCGCAGCTGTTTCAACGGCATGTGCATCGTGCCAATCGGCACCGTCGAGGCAATGGTAATTTGCTGCGCTACCATGCGGGTTGCTAGTTCATCAACCTGCTGTTCGTTCAGCGTAGACAGCGCAAACGCATGGCTGATGGTCAGCTTGCCTTTCAGTTGCGGGGTTTTCTCTACCGTTTCCACCATGTAATTCACCGCCGCCACGCCTGCCGGACTGGTTTCATGCAGATGGATATCCACGCCTTTGTTGTAATCGAGAGCAATCTGGAACATGGTGTCGAGGGATTTCTCCATCGCCCCATCCACGCTGGTCGGATCCAGCCCGCCCACATACTGCGCCCCGGCCTGCATCGCTTCGCGCATCAACGACTCAGACTTCGATAACAGCAAGCCATGCTGTGGAAATGCCACGATTTCACAGGCAAAACCCGGCTGACGACGCGCCAGCACTGCCTGTAAGTTTTCCAGATTTTTCAGCCCGGAAACCGGCTCAATATTGCAGTGGCTGCGGGCAATCGAGGTGCCTTTTGATTGCAGCAGGTCGATAAGCTTTTCCGCACGCTCTTGCGTATACGGCTGGAGTTCAGGCAGCAGCTTTTGCTCCAGGCGGATCATATCCTGAATGGTGGTACCCGCCGGACGATTCAGCGAACGCCACGGGCCACCATAAAACGTTTTATCCAGATGGATGTGCATGTCGCGCATGGCAGGCAGCATCAGCTTTCCACCCGCATCGTAGTGCGGCAGCGTAGCATCCGGATGCTGCTTATTCTCACGCAGCGCAACAATCTTTCCGTCCTGAATCTCAACGGTTTGCAGAGCGGTACGAGTATGTACCACCACCGCGTTTTCGTAATCGAACCCCGCTTCCAGTAGGACGTTATCCAGGTAATAGTGTTTATCGTTAATCGTCATCGTGCTCTTCGCGCCACAGGCTGTCCCGACAGGATTAGCAGCATACGCGACCGGGGCTATCGCGCCAAACAGCGCGGCAGCGGTCACCATTTTTCCGCCCTGGCTTAAAAACTCACGGCGGCTGTTGTTTTCCTTCATTTGCATCTCCTTTCAGGAATGGACAATATGAGTGCCCGTTTCGCCACGCAGCGCGGCGGGCAGGCATTCCGGCGTGGTGATGATCACCCGCTTACCGCCGCGCTCCAGGAACGCCAGACTGGCAACAATTTTGGGTAACATGCTGCCCGGAGGGAAGTGCCCTTCCTGCATGTAGCGGGTCATTGTTGCCATATCCACCGTGTCCAGCGCCTGCTGGTTGGGTGTGCCGAAGTGAATACACACTTTCTCGACGCCGGTGGTAATTACCAGCACGTCGGCGCGGATCTCCTGCGCCAGCAATGCGGTGGAGAGATCTTTATCAATCACCGCGTCTACGCTCTGGTAATCTCCCTGATCGCTACGCACCACCGGGATCCCGCCGCCGCCCGCGCCAATCACCACAAAACCTTGCTGGGTCAGCGTTTTAATCGCCTCCGCCTCGACAATGCGTTTCGGCTCCGGCGAGGCAACTACCCGACGGTAGCCGCGCCCGGAATCCTCAACAAAGCGCCAGCCCGGATTGACCTGTTGCAGCGCATCACGCTGCGCTTCACTGAAGAACGCCCCGATAGGCTTGGTCGGGTTAGCAAAGCCCGGATCGTTTTTGTCGACCTCCACCTGCGTGACCACGGTTACTGCTTTCTGTTCGCCGCGCCGCGCCAGGCGGTTATTCAGCGCCTGTTGGATCAGATAACCAATGCCGCCCTGGGTGTCAGCAACGCAGTTTGCCAGCGGTGTCAGCGGCAAGCCCTCCCGCTCGTGGGCAATCTCCGCGCGCCGCAGATCGAGCCCCACCTGCGGACCGTTACCGTGTGTCAGCACAATGTTGTAGTCGGATGCCAACATCTCCAGCACCGTATCCGCAACCGCTTTTACTGCTTCAGCCTGGTGCTCAATCGACTGACTGGCGTTATCTTTGATAATGCTGTTGCCGCCAATGGCAACGACCACAAGTTCTTTCATAGCGTCATCTTCCACAGCAAAACGATTCAGGAGGTTTTGGTCGGTTGTTGCTCGAGGGTAGTCACGGCTTCACGGCTGTCGAGAACATGCTTTATCACGAACATACCGCCCATCATCAGGTAGGCCATGACAAACATCAGCGAGCTGCCTTCAGCAAACCCAACGGCCGGGGAGTGGATCACCCCAAACAGTGACAGCAGCGCACCACCGGCGGCAGCAATGGCTCCGCGTAATGGCTTGTTGATAATGGCAAAGATAGCGATACAGCCCCACAGCATACTGGCCAGCGGTGCGCCGCTACCGAGATGCACCAGCCCGTCGTAGTACACACCTTTGCTGTGCAGCAGATCGGTCCCAAGTTTCGCGGCTGACGTTCCGGCCGCCCCCATCACGCTGTTAACGATGGTCAACGCCCAGTTGGCTATCCACGGGAACAGACAGATGAAGATGACGGGCACCTCAACTTTGGGCGTTTCTCGCACCACCTGGTTGGCAGTCACCACGCCGATAAACACTAAGATCGGCACGATCGCGGTCATCGGAATAATGGCGAGCATAAACGCCCCAAGACCAAACAGCGGCACCAGGAACATGGTGATACCTGACGCGAGGGTATAACCAATGCTGGCGCCCATCGCTTTCCAGCCCGCATGCCCGACATACACGGTGACCGGGAACGGGTTCCCCAACATACAGCCCAACATCGAGGCAAAGCCGTTCGCCATCATGACTTTGCGGGTGTTGTACTCATCACCTGCGGCGTGCGCACTTTCAATGTTCTCAAGGTCAAAAATATAGTTCGCCAGACCCAGGGGAACCGCAGAAGCCAGGTACGGCAGCGCGTGCGGCAGACCTTGCAGGAAGCTGTCGACGTGAATTTCCGGCGGGTTGAAGCCAAAAGAGGACATCGATGCTTTGATCGCTTCCGGGCTTTGCAAACCGGAGATCCATGCCAGGGCCGTACCGGCAATCAGCAACAGCAAACCGGTCGGAATGCGGGCAAAAATCGGCTTCTTACCGAACCAGTTAATGAAGATCAGCAACAGCACGATGAACGATACGGTCGGCGCTTCAAACGCCTGCAGCATCGGGTTCATCGCCAACAGCAGCAGACCCAGCCCGGATAAACAGGAGAGCAGTACCGTGCGCGGGATCATCTTGCGGATGGTCTCGCCCAGGAACGAACCGCCCACCAGAATCAACGCTTCGACAAAACACCACACCAGCGCTATCTGGATGGCGAAGTTGGCATCTTTGGTTTGCTGATAAACCGGCATCAGCACCAGGAACGTAACGGTAAAAATTGACGGTGCGCTCGGCCCGGACGGCAGCGCCGTCACGTCTTTACGTCCGGTTTGTTTTGCCATCTGCAGGCCAAACCAGGCATAGCAGACGCTGGCCACCAACACCGCCAAACCAAAGGCAGGCGCAATACGGCCATAGACAATTTCAGTCGGTATCCCGACAACAAAAATGAGCAGTCCCATCATTGTTAGCAGGTTAGTCAGGTTGTTGGTCATCAGCCCAAAGTAAGCCGCCCAGTCACCCCGTTTCCATTCTAGTTTTATGCTGTTCATGGAATATCCTTAACAGGTTAAGCATCGTTTGCGATCGCGGAGATCGCCCAGCCCTGCAGGTAAGTAACGTTGTTCGCTTTGCTAGCATGGGGCTAACGGCGTTAGCCCCCGATTGTTGTTATTGGCAGTAGCGATCGCGCCAGCGGAGGATCGCCTTTTCAAAACAGGCAAACGGCGGGTGTACAATTCCCGCGCCGATCATGCCGATCCCCGCATCTTTGTGCGCAATCGCGGTGTTGATCACCGGCAGTATGCCGGTGCTGCCCACGCGCGTGATGTCGATAGCGGTCGGTACGCCCATAAAACCGAGCAGCGGAATGGTGACGTTCGGGTTTTCGCCCAGCGTGATTTCACGCATCTGGCGAGAGAAATCAACCGCCTCTTCTACCGTACCGCCGACCAGCGCCACAATAGCCGGCGCCGTCGCCATGGCGAAACCGCCAATGCCGTAGGTTTCGGTAATCGCGCTGTCACCGATATCGCGCCCGGAATCTTCCGGCTTGTAGCCCGCAAACATCGGACCAATCACCTGCTGAGCCGGGCCGGTAAACCACTGACCCGGTAAACCGCTGACGCGCAAACCGAACTCGACGCCGTTACGCGCCATCGTCGTCACCACTGTGCTGTACTCAATGCCGTGCGCGGCATCCATCGCGGCTTTACACATCGCCATCCACGTCGGTCCGGAGAAGTAGTCGCTGCTGAGGACGAACTCGAAGACTTCGCGCTGCTGCGCGACCGGATAACCGGTCTGGATGATCCACGGGGTCAGCGCCTGAATTAACAGTGCCGTCCCGGCGTTGTTGCGGTTATGGCACTCATCGCCCATGTGCAGCGCCTGTGCCAGCATCAGACGCAGATCGATTTCGCCCGCCAGTTTCATCGCATCACGCAGCATCGGCCCCATCACATCGCGCATCCAGTTCAGGCGATCGATAACGCTCTGATCGTTCGCACCCATACGCAGGATCTTCGCCATTTGCTCGCTCATATTGGTATATGCGCGGTTGCCGTAGGTTTTGTTCTCAACGATGTGCATGAACATTGACGCCGACGTCACGCCCGCCATCGATCCCACGCAGTCATGCTCGTGGCACGGCGAGAAGATAATTTCGCCGGAGGCGGCCAGTTCAGCGGCGGCAGCCAGATCTTTCGCCAGTCCTTCAAACACCAGCGCGCCGGTGACTGCGCCCTTCATTGCGCCGCACATGTTTTCCCAACGGGTAGGCGGTCCGGCATGCAGGATGGTGTTACGGGTCATGCCCGGCACCACGTTGATCGCCTGGTCATAACCAATCAGCACCGGATGCGACTTAATAATACGTTCCAGCGCCTGCTGGTTAGCGGCAGCGATTTTGTCTGCCAGCGGCGAATCGGTAATCTCGTCCAGCGCAGCAACCACCTGCATGTTGCCCTGGCCCGGCGGCGTCCAGTCGAGCTGGGTCACGGGTACGTTCTGCTTTTTCAGGTCATCGCTGAACATCGCGATGCCAACGTTAATCACGTTCAGCGGCTGGGTAAACAGCGTCTGGCTCATCAGGCTTCCTCCCCTTTACAGATAAATTCACGCGCCAGCAATCCGGTGTTGGTGCTGCTGCTCGCCCAGATGACGCCAGCATCAGTCAGCATCTGGCACTGTTTTTCCAGCGACGGCGTATCCAAATCGGTGCCCAGCACGTAGCCAAGAATCTCCAGCGGACGTCCATCTGCGGCGGCGATCGCTTTTGCTTCAACGATCGCGTCGAGCATCACGCCGACCGGATCTTCATGCGATCCAAAGCCAAGGACGAAATCCATCACGATCACGCCCACTTCCGGATCCCGCGCTTCCTGCAATAAACGGCTGATACGGTTGGTTGGATCGATCATCGGATGCGGTTTACCGTTGGTAAAATCATCATCACCGAAATCAAGGAAGGTGTGCGCGACGCTGCGGTTGAGATCTTGCAGGCGGAACGCCGGGTCCGGATGAATGTTGCTGTAAACTTCCGCATGTTTTTCCATGGCGGCAAACATCGCCTCATCGCATAGAGTGCCGCCGCAGAATAGCCCACGAATATATTTTTGCTGCGGTGTCAGACGCGCGCGCACTTCTTCAATCAGCGGCCAGTTGAGCGGATGCAGATCCAGACTCTCCTTTTTCACGCCGCTTAACAGGACCGCTCGTAGCGCCGCATCTTTAGTGCCACGGGCGAACTGCAATCCGTCTTCATCCGCCATCGCAACGTCACGTCCGAGGAAGCACACCACCACCGGTTTGTGACAGGTACGTGCGCGATCCAGCACTTTACGCGCCACAGCAGGTGCTGGTGGCTTGGAGATCAGCGCGATGATCTCGGTTTGCGGATCGGCTTCCAGCATATTCATCGCGTCGAGCATCATCAGGCCGCCAATCTTTTCACTCAGATCGCGTCCGCCGGTGCCAATAAGCTGGGAAATGCCGCCACCAAATTCATGAATGCGCACGCTCAGTTCCTGGCTACCGGTACCGGATGCGCCGATAATCCCGATATTGCCGCAACGCACTGCGTTACCAAAACACAGCGCCGCGCCGTTAATAATGGCGGTCCCGCAGTCTGGCCCCATCATCAACAGTCCTTTTTCGTGCGCCAGTTGTTTCAGCGCCAGCTCGTCGTCGAGGGACACGTTGTCAGAGAACAGCATCACGTTGAGGTTGTTTTGCAGCGCCTGACGCGCTTCACGTGCCGCGAACAGGCCGTTGACGGAAATCATTGCCAGGTTACTGTCGGGAACGTGCTTCTTCGCACTGGCAAGCGTCGCATAGCGCGCTTCGTGCTGACCGCCCTGCTCTTTATGCGTAAACAGCTCGTCGATAGCCACCAGCGTCTGCTCGTTCGCCGCCTCGCTCGCGCCTTTGATGACAATCATCAGATCGCCACTCTTCGCCTCTTCCAGTTCAGACGTCAGCAGGCCAAGATTCTTCAGCACGCCTTTGTTCATTTCCGTTGCCATCGCCACAAACGCCTGCTCCACGCCATCGAGCTTGTTAGCGCGCGTTGAGATAGACATCAGTGACACAGAATCAAAATACGTGTTCTTTTTAACAACTATCCTGATCGACATAATTCCCTCCAGACCGGTGGCTCAGGGCGCAGGCGTCCGCCATGCCGTACAGCATGTCGCAGCCAGAACTTGAGCCGATATTTTTAATGTCAGTAATATATTGCGTAGCAACATGGTGTTGCTGAGTAATAATATGAGTTACCAGCCGCGCGACGTTTTCCCGATAACGCTGATGAAAAGCCTCTTCCAGCGTTATTTTACTGAGTAATGTCGTGTTATTCCCTTCACTCTGTATGGCGGCTAAAAAATCTTGTCGATATTTCTTTAATGGATGCTGGTTAATAAATAAAATTGTACTTAAGCCCACTAAATAATCATCAGATGATGGCGTTAAGCCAATTCCCAAACCGATTAACTGGCCGACAGCGGCAGAAATATCTTCACCGTTATCCAGTGCGGTGATTAATGCCCGGCGGCGCAACTGTAATTCACGGGCGATTTCCTGATAAAACGGGTTATCTCCCTGGTACAAAAATAATGTGTCGTGGTGATTAAGCTGTTGCCGGATAACCTCTGACCAGCCACGCCAGGAAATTGCTGCGAAGTGGTCTGCATCTGCTGACCAGATCGGCATTTGCCACGCCTGGCAATCGGATGTTGTTATCCATTTATCAGTACCAACGGCTATCCCTGACTGGGTAAAACTCACCGGCTCACCGGGTTGAAACAGATCTTCGCAATGCGTCAGCGCCAGCCGACAGCTGTTAGGCGCGTTATCGCCGCTCTCGCTCAGTAAAGTGAACAATCGCTGCTGTTCGGGTATGAACAGGTTCACCGCGCGGGAAAAAACCTGTTCAACTCGCCCCGTTCCCCGAAATTCAAGAAACGCGCCGTCGGCGGTTAGCGCCGCTACGCATCGCCGTGTTGGCGTGGCGATAGTGGCGCTCCTCGGTCAGGCTCCGGCGGCAATCAACAGCTCGGCGATTTGGTGATACCCTTTCTCCCGCGCCAGTTCCAGCGGGGTCTTGCCATATTTATCCGTCATGTGCGGGTTAGCGCCATTTTCAAGCAGCAGCTTGACGATTTCCTGCTGCTTCGCGCCGCCGTCGTTGAGTACGATGGCTTCCAGCAGCGGCGTCCAGCCGACAAAATTGGTATGGTTGACGTTGATTTCGGTACGCAGAAGCAGCTCGCGCACGATCTCCACATGACCTTTTTCGCTGGCAGGTGTAATGCCGACGCCACCAAAACGGCTCAGGCAATTAAGATCGGGGTTAGCCGGTAATACCAAACGCAGCAGCGTTAAGTCATTCGTCAGGCAGCTAATCAGGAATGGATTAAAGCAGGTTTGATCTTGCTTATTAATATCGGCACCGGCCTCAATCAATAAAGAAACGCAGTCATAATGTTTATTCAGGCTGGCAATAATTATGGCAGTACGCCCCTGGCGATTGGTCGCGTTAATATCCACATTTTTTGCCAGACAGGATTTTAATCCCTGTGCATTGCCCTGCTCTGCCGCCAGCAGAAATTCAGTAATGAGTTCTTTCTCTGACATAATTCCTCTCCTGCAGTTTTTAAGGCTTTTTAAAATTCCGATAACCTGAGAATAGCAACAGAGTGATAAGAATAACATCCGCTTAAATTTCATTCATCGTTAGTGAGGCGATTGTTGAATAGTATTTAACAATGAGAGTAAAACGTGCTGTAGTGCAATCTTTCCCTTATGGCTGACGCTCTTTTACGTGCTAATCAGTCGTCCGAGTAATTAAGCGGTATGCTGCGCGGATAGCGGCCTACAACTAAAGGACAGAAGTGTGATTGCCTTCAAATCAAATGTAAGTTTAGTGTTAAATTCTGTTCAAAACTGATTGCTCTGTATAAGGATTACAAATACATTCAACAATCATCGTATGGCGGGCGGTAGCCTTGTGGTCGGAAGGGAGAGAGGATGAATTCAATTTTTACCGAGGAGAACCTGCTGGCGTTCACCATGGTGGCGCGCTACAGCAGTTTCAGCAAGGCCGCTGAGGAACTGGGTTTAACCACCTCCGCCATTAGCTACACCATCAAGCGAATGGAGACAGGGCTGGACGTGGTGCTGTTTACCCGCAGTACTCGCAGCATTGAGCTGACCGAGTCCGGCCGCTATTTCTTCCGTAAAGCGACCGATCTGCTGAACGACTTCCACGCTATCAAGCGCAGCATTGATACCATCGCCCAAGGTATCGAGGCGCGAGTGCGCATCTGTATTAACCAGTTGCTCTACACCCCGCAGCATACCGCGCGGCTGCTGCAGGCACTCAAAAAGCAGTTTCCAACCTGTCAGATAACCGTGACCACTGAGGTCTATAACGGCGTCTGGGATTCCATCATTAATAACCTGGCCAACATCGCCATTGGCGCACCGGATACCCTACTCGACGGTGGTGGAATTGATTACACCGAGATCGGGGCGATCCGCTGGTCATTTGCCATCGCCCCAGATCACCCGCTGGCCTTTATGCCCGAGCCGATCTCAGAGAGCCAGCTGCGGCTGTACCCGAATATCATGGTGGAAGACACTGCGCACACGATTAACAAGAAGGTCGGCTGGCTGCTGCACGGACAGGAGTCTATTCTGGTCCCCGATTTTAATACCAAGTGTCAGTGCCAGATCCTCGGTGAAGGTATTGGCTTTTTGCCGGACTACATGGTGCGCGAGGCGATGGAAAAGTCGCTACTGGTGATGCGCCAGATCCACAACCCGCGTCAGGATTCACGCATGCTGCTGGCGACCCAGCATTCGGCAACTGGTCGGGTAACTCAGTGGATTAAAAAAGAATTTGGTCCGCAAGGTGTGCTGACGGGGATTTATCAGGATCTGCTGCATCGGGAGTGATGTGCCGGATGGCGGCGATACCTTCCGGCAAAATCAGGATTGTCAGGCGCGGATATCGTCGTACTCACGGGTTTTATCGAACTCGTGTTTAGCAAACGGGCACAGCGGAATAACCTTGCGGTTTTCAGCGCGCATTTTCTCCACCACCTTCGCTACCAGCTGTTTACCGACGCCCTGGCCTTTCAGGCTGGGATCAACATCGGTATGTTCAATGATGCTCAGATGTTCGCCCGTCGGCACGAAGACAATCTCGGCAACCTGGTTGCCCTGTGCATCGTTCACATAGAACTTATTGTGGCCTGCAAGAATTTCCATGGTTCCCCTCACTCATTTCTGGCGATATTTCAGCGCACCACTCGGACAGGTATCGATAACCTTAATAACCGTCGCGACATCCACTTCATCCGGGACTATCCACGGTTTACGCTTCAGGTTGAAAAGCTTCGCGCTTCCCCGCACGCAGTTGCCCGAATGCTGACACATCGCCGTGTTGAAGTAGACGTCAATCTTCTCGCCGGTATAGGCCCGGTAACCTGCATCCAGTAGTTCCTTATCCACGACATTGCCTCGCATTTTTTTATTCTCTGGGTCTAATCATAGACCTATGCGAGTCTGAAGGAAGCAACTGGCGGCAGAAATAATATCACTCAGGCCTTGTTTGCAACGACGGCTCCCGCTCTGGCGACAAATACTCCAGCATCGCAGGCGTTGGTGGCGGCAATCGGTTATCGGCGATGTGCTTGTCGACATCGACATGGCTGATTTCACCGTTCTCGTGATGGTGGACCGTCAGCACCCTCGCCTTGTTTAGTTCCGTAACCAGTTCCCGGGTAATGCGTAAACTTTCCGCCAGTTCATGGTCTTCCAGTCCAGGTCTGCGGCTGCGTCGCTCCACTCGAAAACGATACTGGTTGTACTTTGCCCAGCCAATCAGCACCAGACCGTTGACCAGGGCGACAAGGATATAAAACGTTACCGTATCCAGCGTGGTGAAAAAGGGCCGTACTCCCATATATGGCGAGTGTGCCAGTGCGGTGATCAGCCCTTTATAAATCAGGTAAATAAACCCAATCCAGGCAACCAGCGTCAACAGCACGTCGATCGCCCGTGGCAGAAAACGCTGTTCGGTAAAGATCAGAGGTTGGTTCATGATTCGATCCTCCCTATTCCACGGTCAGGACTGACCCAGCGCGCCCTGCCGCGTTTGCGCTTGAGCATGACTTTGGGGAACGCTACCAGCGTGGTGAACAGGCTCAGCATCCAGTACACCACCGGGAACCAGATAATCCAGAACAACGAGGCGCCAATACCTTTTTCATAGCGTCGTTCGATCATCAGACTTACCGCAAACTGGAGCAGGCAGACCACGCCAAGAATTAACCCGGTGAATGCCGGTGGGAACAAGTTTTGCACATACAGCGAGTCGGGCATCGGGATCATTAATCCCAACAGGAACAGCACGATACTGATCGCATAGGCAAAAGACCAGGCGGTCGAAAAACAGAACTCAAGGAACAGCGGCCACATGCGGCGGAACTCCCACGACCACAGGCGGCGCATGTTAACGATAAACACCTCGGCCCCCCCTTGCGCCCAGCGCAGGCGCTGTTTCCACAACCCTCTTAACGTTTCAGGCATCAGGATCCAGCACAGTGCGCGCGGCTCAAAGAATACCGACCAGTGGCGCAACTGCAGCTTCCAACTGATGTCGATATCTTCGGTGATCATGTCCGGGCTCCAGTATCCGACCTCAGCCAGCGCACGACGACGAAACGCGGCAACTACGCCAGAAACGGTAAAGATCTGCCCATAGACTCGCTGGGTACGTTTAATCAGGCCGATGATCGACGAGAACTCGCCAACCTGCACGCGACCAATCAACGTGGAACGGGTACGAATTCGCGGGTTCCCGGTGACCGCACCAACGCGCGGGAACTGGATCAGCGGGGCCACAATATACGCAACCGCATCGCGATCCAGTAACGCATCGCCATCAATACACACCAAGTAATCGCTGCGCGCCGCCGCCGCACCGGTTTTAAGCGCCAGCGCTTTGCCCTGGTTTTCAGCCAAATGAATCACCCGCAAGCTCGGGTGTTCCACTGCCAGCTGTTCCAGCACGTCGTGGGTGTCATCCGTCGAACCGTCGTTGATGGCAATGACTTCAATGTTTTTATAACGCTGCGCCAGCGCTGCACCGATGGTTTCGCGCGCGTTGATCCCCTCGTTAAAACACGGGATCAGAATCGAAACCAGCGGATTCCCCTCCAGCGTGGGTGGCGGTGTATCGTCTCCCCATTTCCAGTGACGTTCACGGTAAAACCAGAAGTACACCCCGCCGCTTATCCACAATGCAGACATGAACAAGGGCCAGAAGAAGACGAAGTTCAGCATCACTTCACCCGTAAAGACTACAGCCACGCCAAACGGCAGGCTGAACATCAGGCAAAGTATCAGGAAAGCAATAATGCGATCGGTCATTTTTGCGGGTACCAGTATGATGAGAACGTCGAGCGAATCTCTGACATCTCGGGTTTGTCGCTGATGAAATCATCCGGGTAATAACCGTAGTTACCTGCGCCACTTAATTTAAGCTGACGCATCCATTCGGCTATCTGTTTACCACTGATTTCGGCCTGTTCGCCGGATTTACGCCAGTCACGTGCCTGCAGTTCAAATACGGTCTTATCCAGCGCGCCAGGGGTCTGTGCAACGGCATTCACCAGTCTGTCGAGCCATGCGTTAGCATCATTGGCTGGAATATTTTCCATCAATGGCATCGCCATGGGTGCAGTCCAATCGTAGGTATTAAGGAAATCATTCAGGTTTTGTGCAAACCAGGCTTCGCTTTCAGGTTCCAGTACTGGCATAGCGTAAATATTGCGCGCAGTTTGTACCTGCGGACCGCGAATGTTACGCACCGAACGCGTCAGCTGCTGGGTAAAGTCGATCAGCATCTTACTTTTCAGGCGAGTCCAGCGCTCAAATGCCTGCGGATCGTTACGGATTTTCTCAATACTATCCGGAAGGCCCGCAGCGCGGTAGGCGGCTAACGCCTCCGGCGATGCATCTTCGAAGTCCGTCAGGAACGCATCGTCATGGAACAAAATACCTTTGAAGCTGGCGTGCTTCGCCAGGTCTTCATAGATCTCAGTGATGCGTTTACGCGCTTCGCTATCCCAGGGAGACAGACGGACATAGCTCTCGTGATTGATCGCACTGCGCCCCGTTTTCGGATCCCACGCGGTTACGCGTGGAATAGAGGCGTCGAGATCGAAAGCCAAAACTGGCATCCAGGCATACACCGTCACCCCTGCCCGCGTTTGTAATTGCCAGGAGATGTAGTTAAAGAGATCGGCACGCATCGGCAGCCAGCGGTTAGGGAAATAGAGTTCGCGAATATTCCCGTCGCCTTTAGGGTCGGCATACGCCTGCAGGAAAACATGTGAAATACGCATGTCGTAAACACGCTGAATCAGCTTATCAATGTTTCTCTTCTGCTGGGCAGGATCTTTGTCATACACATAATCCAGATCGACATGCATCACGCGCATCGTCTGCGGTTCTCGCACCTGAGCAACCTGACTGGCAAAACGTTTGAGAGAAGGGTTATCCGATATCAGTACACGCGGAATATCATCAAGAAACGCCGCATTCGCCAGCCCTTCGTTGAGCGTAAACGCCATCTTATAACCATGCTCTTTGGCAAGGGTTAAGGTTGTGCCGTTGGCCGCTCCGTACGGCCACACCCACGCACGCGGTGATTTCCCGGTTACAGACTTAATTTTGTTGGTGATCAATGAGATATCGGTATTTATGCGGCGGTAATACTGCTCATCCGTTTCATAAGTACCGGTTTTCTTATCGTACAGGCGGTTCGCCACTGCCGGTTCTTTACTTCCCTGCGGATTTGCCAGGCCGCCGAAATGCGAGGCCCAAGTGTGCGCACCAACCTCCACCAACGGTGATTTGCCCATTTCCTCGACCATTTTCCAGGTGGCGAATTTATCCCTGGCCGTCATCAGGCCGCCAAAATCCACTTTTTTGTCGGCGGGGGCATCCACCCAACTTCCCACCGGTGCCCATAGTGCAGGCCAGTTGTAGGCTTTCAGCAGCGGCCAGACGCGGGTATAAAAACTGCTATAGCCGTCATCGAAGGTGAGTAATACCGCTTTTTCCGGCAGCACGATTTTACCGTCATGGGCATCGAGAATTTGCTGCACGCTGATCGGGTTATAGCCATTATCACGTAGCCAGCCCATCTGATCGCTCAACGCACTGGTGCGCACAGAGAGGTAGCGCTGATCGGCGGCGCCATCCTCGACATCGTGATAGCCCAGCACCAGGAAACTATTTTTTGGCCACGGATGGTCCGCCGTCAGCGCGGTCCTCTCTCCCGGAGGAACATAGCGAGGCGTCGTATTGTGCGCACTACTGCACGCGGTAATCATTAACCAGCCAGCGATGAGTGCGCTAAGCCACAGGCATCTTTTCAGCATGAACAATCCTTAAAACCTGACATTCAAATCGAAAGCGAGGGAGATATTCCGCTCACGTTTACCGTCGTAGGGGCGTTTATCCCACACCAGCATCACCCCGCCATCCACGACGTTGTTCCATTTAAGCCGCTGTCCGTATCCCACCTGAACGATGGCGCCCACGTCTTCACCTTGCTGCCAGTAGCCACCTACGCCAGCCACGCCTTGCTGCGTCCACACAGTGTCATAGTGGCGGTAAAGAACCTGCTCTGCGGCAAGCCCTGGTACAACGGAAAAATCACTCTTAGGGTTGTAATACGGCACATTCTCTTTGGTGTTGGTACTTCCACCGATGCCCGGTGTGAAGTCCAGCGTGAAGCGCGGCGTCGTCCACATGCGCTCTTTTCCGCTCAGCCCGTACTCGATACGATCGTTACCATCCGAGAAATGTGAAGCGGCAAACGACAACTGATACTCTCGTCGTTCATTTTGATACCAGCGGACAAACATATCCCCGCCGTTTGCGTACACACCGCTACGCAATGCGCGCAGCGGGGTATTACGTGAAAGACGCTCCGCCGAACCGCCAACGCGCCAGTTATCATTGAAATCATGCCAGCCAGAAAGACGGCCACCTATTTTCTGACCATCGCCATAATTACGGCCTGAAACTTCCATTTCTGCCCAGTAGTCACGGGAGGTCCATTCCGCACCGGCAGCCAGATCGCGGCTGATGCCTTTACCTTCTTCAAATTCACCAGTGGCAAAGTTGAATCCGGTAAACAGTCGCCAGTTGTCATTGATCGGCGGGCTGTAAATGGCGGTATTGATGTTGAAGTCATTCTTACCGCTGACCGGGCTATCAGAGGAGATCCCCTGTGTTCCGCTAATCCGCACTTCCGACATTTTGTGCACGTCACGGATGCGCGCGAGGCGCAGCGTCGCTTCATCATCCGGACTACGGACGATGACGTCATCAGTCAGTTCATCGGCCTGCTTCCATTCCTGAAGATCCAGTGCCACATAAGCCTGCTGACGCTCCAGCTCCAGATTGCTTGGCTCGATCACTTCCGCAAGCTTCAGCTCTTTCTCGGCCGCATGCGGCAAGCCGCGGGCTTCGAGCACAGAAGAGTAGAGTATACGCAGTCCCTGGTTACCCGAGCCTGTACGTGCCAGATGTTCCGTCAGCTTTTCGGCTTCAGGCAGCTCATTGGCGGCAATGTAATATTGCGCAAGCAACGTCTGGCCAAGCAGCCAGTTATCGTTAGGCTGCGGCGTGGGCGAACCATAGATCCGTCGCAGATACGGACTGTCTTTAATTAACGTATCGACCTGTTTTTTGGCATCAACAAAGTTTTCATTATCAATATGCGCATAGAACAGATCTTGCTGATCTTCAGGGCCGAGCGGCGTAACGGGTAACGGCCCGTTCGGGTAGTAGATGCTCATCAGCATCGCTTCGGTTTTTTCCGGCTGACGTTCGCTTAACCACGCGGAAGCCACCCAGCGTTTTGCATAGTTGGGGATTTCACCTTCGGCAGAAAGTGACTCATATTCCGTAATGACTTCAGCAGTGCGCTTGCGTACCAGCAAGGCACCCATGCGGTCAATCCTCGCCCGACGCACATCGCCCTGGGCAGAGGGATCATCTTTCCACGCGGTAAGCAGTTGGTCATACCGGACAAGGGCTTTATCCGCCACGATAAAACGTTCTTCTTCGTTGCGCGCTGTAGTATAAGAGGAGCGCACTTTTTCGGCGGCGGCATCAAGCGCAAGACGACGCTTAACAGGGTCGGATGTTGGAACCTCTTCCGCCAGTCCCAGCGCAGGTTCAGCGATGCGGTTGGCTGACATCGCAGACAACAACGTAGATTTTGCATTTTTATTGTTCGGATCAACGTCAACTGCCTGACTGGCGACAAGCAACGCGTCCCAGTTTTTATTCTGCGAATGATACACGTAGGCAAGCAAGGCATCAGAATCGGCGCCCGGATGAGCCTGTGCCCATTTATTCGCTTCGGTCAGGGCTTGTTGATTGTAACGGGCATCGGCCAGCGTCATTATCCAGCCAGTACGAATATCCGCGTTGTCAGGCTCTTCCTGCAACACGCTTTCCCAGATCGCTAACGAATCATTCCAGCTTTTCTGATTGCGATACGCACGCGCAGCGGCGACTTTGCCACGCGCAGGCACATCCACCTTTCCGCGATACTGCTGCCAGATAGCAATCGTTGCTTTATCGTTGTTATCGACCCAGCCAGAGACTTGCAGCCAGTCGGCAACCTGATTGGGCGTGAGCGCGCTTTTCTTTCCCTGATCCTCGAGGTAGCGCAATAGCGGCGCACTATTCCCCCCCCGGGCTTCAATAATCAAAGCATCATAATCTGATACTGCCGCAGAGATTTGCATGGGGAAAAGAACGCTGGCCGTAAATAAACAACTTACAGACTTAAAGCGTTTAATGAAATTGGCATGTCGACGCATACTGAACATATCTTCCCTTATATCTTACATCATAGTAAAAATAAGCGTTATCAATAGGTTATCGTCACTCCTTGACGGTTGCCGACCATGTAAAAAAACAGTGCCGCTTATTTAGCAATGTGGTTTTAACCCATTTAATTCTTTCGTCTTATTGACGACCAGCACCTCATCCACTAGCACAAGAAGAGGTCAGAAACTCATGAATTTTAACACTACGCGAACACGGTGGCTACGCGATAGGAAAACTCCTAAGCAAAAAAAGTATTTTAGACTAAATTCTCCTAATACTCTTGGGATCGAATACTGCGTTTAGATAATTTGGGACAGCAAAACCATGCAACGCCGTTTATTATTACCAATAAATATAAAACCGCAGCGTAACTGTTTGCCTGTTAACCATTTTGAAAACAGTAAACAGAAAAATGCCAGGAATGTCTCTGCGGGCCAGGCTGTACTCAAGGGCGGCGCTGCGGCTGCTAATGGGTAAAAGACACCGCATCATGCGGTTACACATTAAGATGCTCGTTTGCAGATTAATTTCCACAAGACTGTGTGTTTAATTTATTAGAAAACCGCCACATTGAATATATTAAACACACGTCAATAACCGCTCCAAATAAAAAATTTTCTTAATCTATCATCTATTGGAACATCATATTTCAAAGCTACTTACAGCAACAGTTAAATAAATATCCCACAGTGTAAAAACATCCAGCTATTTGTTCCACAAACACCTCTTGAAATTTTCTATAAAATACATATAGTACGCATCCCGTTCATAACATGGAATAACCTTTGATTTTTTTAATTGATATTGGAGTTACGAATGTCAAATAAGAAAATTTCGCGGAACAATGGGGCAACAGGCCCCGTTAACAAGGTTGTAGCATGGTCAACGATCGCTTTGCAGGCCCTGTATCCTGCGCTTCTCAGCTTCACGCCAACAATCAGCCATGCGTCAGCCGTTAAGGCATCACAAACCGCTGAACAGCAGGAGGTGCGCGCCCTGTCTTCCTTAGCAGCCCAGGCTGGCAGGAGTATTGAAAACGGCCATGCAGGAAGCTTTGCTGCAAATACCGTATCAGCGCAGGCAACGAAGGAAGTGGTAGAGTGGCTGCAGCAGTACGGTAATGCACGTATTCAACTCAACGTGGATGAATCTTTCTCTTTGAAAGATTCCGCATTTGATTTCCTTTATCCGTGGGTTGATAAAAAACAACATGTTTTATTTAGCCAAACATCGCTTCATCGTACGGATGACAGAACCCAAACCAATATTGGCGTGGGTTATCGCTACTTCACGCCAGATAATTCGATGCTGGGTGCAAACCTGTTTTACGACTACGATTTAAGTCGTCATCACGCACGTATGGGCGCGGGTATTGAGTACTGGCGAGATTATTTACACGCAGGCGCAAATGCATATTTGCGGTTATCAAAATGGAAAGATTCTCATAACCTGGAAGATTATCAGGAACGTCCGGCTGATGGCTGGGATATCTATACCAAGGGTTGGTTGCCGTCGTATCCGCAACTGGGTGCATCGCTTAAATATGAAAAGTATTACGGCAAGAATGTCGGTCTTTTTGGCCGCGACCACCTGCAGGAGAATCCTTACGCCTTTACGGGCGGGATCACCTATACACCGGTTCCGCTGGTTACGCTTTCTGCTGAACACAAGCAGGGGGAGAGCAATACACATGACTCACGCTTTGGCATTGAGATTAACTATCGCCCCGGCATCCCGCTGGCGAAGCAACTGGACAGCGACAACGTTGCGGTAATGCGTGAAGTTCAGCACGGGCGCTACGATTTTGTCGAACGTAATAACAATATTGTTCTGGAGTACCGCAAAAAATCGGTGCTGAAAATTAGCCTGCCTGAGAGCGTTCAAGGGGAAGGAGGGACCGTTGTCCCGGTGACTATTTCACTGGATAAATCCCGCTGGGGCATTCAGTCGGTTGAGTGGAACGATAGCGCATTTACCGCCGCCGGGGGACGCATTTCCGGTCGCGGTACTTCATGGCAGTTGACGTTGCCGACCTATACACCTGGCGGCACTAATCACTGGCAGATTGGCGCAACGGCGCGAGATGTAAAAGGAAACGTCTCTAACTATGCGGTGATGAACGTGACGGTAACGGGGAGTTCAGCCTCTGTCGGCACGATGGAATTCACGCTGAACGGTGAACATGAGCCGATTATCGCTGCTGACGGACAATCACAGCATCCGGTTACGCTGGTACTAAAAGATGCCAATGACCAACCGTTAACAGGACTTGCACATGATATTGAACTGTCTTTGGCATTTACGCCCGACACGCAGGTAAACCGTCAACGTTCTGCCCAGACCCCGACGTTGGGCGACGTTCAGGAAACCCGTACCGGGGTGTATACCGCGATGCTGACGCCGGGTTTAACTGCGGGTACGGCGCGCATCACCGCGAAAATTATGGGTAAAACAGAAACTCTGACAGTTAAGCTGAAAGCGGTTTCCGCCGAGGCGACGAAATCGACATTGACAGTAACGCCCGTAGAACAGGTTGTTGGGCATCCCATCAATCTGACGTTAGACGCCAGGGATAATGACGGGAACGCCATCACCGGTGATGATAGCTTACGTTTTTATGCGGTTTCAGCCAGCGGCGAGGTTAGTTTTACTGCCGTAGAAGAAAAAGACGGCGTGTATACCGCCAAAGCAACGTCCGAACTGGCTCAGGCGACGCGTATAGGTGTGACATCTGAAAAACACGATTTCTCCGGGCTGGAAAAACCGGCCAACTGGATTGCCGACAAGACGCAGCCGGTGATTCAGTCTTTTAACCTGGCTCGGGACAATGCGCTGGCGGATGGTAAGCAGAGTAACATCGCGAGGGTTACCCTGACTGACCGTTATGGCAATGCGCTGTCCGGATACACCATCACACTGGAATTACCGCCAGAGGTGAAGGTCGTGAATGGGGACAACGTTGTTACGACCGATGCCAAAGGGGAGGCGACATTCTCACTGATCAGTTCAACGCCGGGAACCTATGATATTAAGCTGAGCGTAGGAAACATCAGCTCATCACTGAGCGTAACATTTGCCTCTGCAATGGCGGGTGCAACGTTGTCTCTGGCTGCCAAAGACAATGGCGCAATAACCAATATTGCAGCAAACGGTCGTGATGGCGCCACGCTTGAGATCAAGCTCGACAATGCTGCCATGTCGGTTGCAGGACAGAAAGTGGAGCTGATCGTTGAACCACAGGGGCTCGTGTATCCGGACAAAATAACCACCGATAAAGAGGGTTACGCCACGGTGACGTTAACCACTGTTAAGGCCGGTAATTACACCGTTAAAGCCAGAGCTACGGACGGGGAACATCATATTGAGTCCTCGACCATTGAACTGGGCTTTGTACCTGATATCACCAGCGCGGTAGTGAATTTGACGGCACCGACAGAGAGCATCGTGGCTAACGCTTCAACGGCTCATGAAATTCAGGTACAGGTCGTAGACGGCCAAAATAACCCGTTTAGTGGTGACGTGCGCCTGACCAGCGAACCCGCCAGTGGATTAAAACTGGACCAGTCCGTGCTGACATTGGATGAAAAGGGAGTGGCATCAACAACCTTCGTTGCCGCTGAGGCCGGAAACTATCAATTACGGGCAACCTTCGTGAACGAGCGTCAGCCCATTACGGCGACTAAGACTATTGAAGTGCTGTCGGATCTCCAAAATGCATCGTTGGCGATCACGCCTTCATCGACATCAGCCGTGGTAAGTGACGTGGACAACGTGACGTTTACCCTGCATCTGACCGATGCTTCAGGGATCGACATCAGCAATCGTAAGCTGAAAATTACGGCCACAGGACCATCGTCAAGCGATCCTCTGGTGATTGACAATACACTTGTCACCACCGATGAATCCGGCACTGCAACCGTGAATGTCCACGGCCATAAGGCGGGTCGCTACACGCTGACCGCCACGCTGGCTGAACACGGAAGTCGTGTTTCCGCGAATGCTTCGCTGACGCTGAATGCCGATGCCCAGAATCCAGTGCTCACTCTGGAGCAGGATCCTGGCTATGCCGTTGCCAATCTTGAACCGGTAGGCTTTATGGCCCGATTGCGGGATAAATTCGGTAATCCGTTAAACGGCAATGTCGAATTTAGCGCGGGCAGCAAAGCCAAACCCGATACAGGAACCTTTACGATGACGCCGGATAAAACCAGTTTTAAGTTAGGGAATGCCTACTCTGAACTGAGAACGGATACCGCAGGTGAAAGTTGGGTGAAGGTGAAGGCAACAACAGGGACGCAAACACTGGAAAAAGAGTTAACCGTCTGGGTGGTTGAGGACCACAAGCCGAAATCCTGATCCCGGATATAAGCAGGGGGGAGTCACTATGCGGGTGGCTACCCCCTTCTTTTTCTCCCCGAACTTTCTCTATGCTGAAGCATTATCACTTTAGACTGACCCCACTCCGGAAGCCCTCAAACAGGCCTAGTCGCTTGGCCCTGGGGGAGTACAATTGAGTTCAATAGACTAATAGAATGCTATAACTGCTGATTTATCGAGGAAAAATTGAGTTTGATATACTTCAGGAGAGTTGAATTTGGAGCGGGCGAAGGGAATCGAACCCTCGTATAGAGCTTGGGAAGCTCTCGTTCTACCATTGAACTACGCCCGCATTGAAGTGCGTAAGGGATTATAAACCTTACACACTTCCTGGCAAGGGGCTGACCATCTGACTGGCGATTAATTCACCGTCAGCATTTTGGCTTACTGCCTTGCGGCGGCAGATAACGTAGCGGATCGATAGCCGTCGCGCGATAGCGGATCTGGAAATGCAGGCGTACTGAGGCCGCATCTGAACTGCCCATGGTGGCAATTTTCTGCCCAGCCTTCACGTTTTGTCCGTTGTTTACCAACAGCGTGTCGTTATGAGCGTAAGCAGTAATGTAATCTTCACCATGTTTAATCATCACGAGGTTACCGTAGCCACGCAACTGATTGCCAACATAAACCACCTTACCCGCTCCAGCCGCATAAACTGGCGTACCGCGCGCGGCAGAGATATCAATCCCCTTATTGCCACCTTCCGCCGTGGAGTATGGCAGAATCACCTTCCCACTGGCCGGCCACTGCCAGCAGCGTTGCCCCACCGGCGGCCAGGATGACTGCGGCACAGAGGAAGACGGTCTGGCTGCTGCTGTTTTGGTGGAGGATTTCGATTTTGTTTTAGCCGATGCGGTGCTGGTTTTCGCGCCACCGCTAACCTTGAGCTTTTGCCCGACTTCAATGGTATAAGGGGGTGAAATGTTGTTCAGGCGAGCGATATCTTTGACGCTGGTCCCTGTCGCACGTGAAATACGATATAACGTATCTCCCCGTTTCACGGTATACACGGAGCCGGAATAACTTCCTGTATCAGACGACTGGTTCCCGGAGCACCCTGCTAACAGCAGGCCAGCACACAGCAGCATCGCAATACCCAAGCCATTTTTCTTCAGGCGTCCTGCACTCAAAACAATTCCTCGCAACATTTTAAGACGCTTTATCATAGCAGCCAGATGCCGGATGCCAAATCATATCGCGACGCGAATCGTCTGTTCAGGCATTTCACACCGACGGATAATCAATCTGTCGCAATTAATCATATAATAGTGATGCTTAAGATTAATGGTGGACGCTATGCGACAGGAACACGTCATTTTGTTAAATGAGCAGGGACAGCCCTGCGGAACACTGGAAAAGTATGCGGCGCATACCGCGACAACGCCCCTGCACTCTGCTTTCTCGTGCTGGCTATTTAACGATCAGGGTCAACTGTTAGTAACCCGCCGTTCGCTGCACAAAAAAGCCTGGCCCGGCGTCTGGACCAACTCCGTCTGCGGCCATCCGCAGTCCGGTGAAACAATTACTGACGCCATTATCCGCCGCGCTCATTTCGAAATGGGCACAGAGATCGCCGAACTCACCCCTGTGTATCCTGATTTTCGCTACTGCGCCGCAGATCCCAGTGGGATTGTGGAAAACGAAGTTTGCCCGGTCTACGCCGCGCAGGTCGTGAGTCAGCTACAGCCGAATCCGGATGAAGTGATGGACTACCAGTGGAGTGAACTCGAGGATGTTTTATGCGCGCTGGATACCACTCCGTGGGCCTTCAGCCCGTGGATGGTATTGCAGACAGCAAATCCTACAGCAAGAGCATCACTGCTGAATTTCGCACGCCGCAAATAAAAAACCCCGACACATGGCCGGGGCTTTACTTTACATTTTAAGGCTTATTTAACCGGACGCATCGCAGGGAACAGGATCACGTCGCGGATAGTGTGGCTGTTGGTGAACAGCATGACCATACGGTCGATACCAATACCCAAGCCAGCTGTCGGCGGCAGACCGTGTTCCAGAGCGGTAACATAATCTTCGTCGTAGAACATCGCTTCGTCATCGCCAGCATCTTTGGCGTTAACCTGATCCTGGAAACGCTGAGCCTGATCTTCTGCATCGTTCAGCTCGCTGAAGCCGTTACCGATTTCACGTCCACCGATGAAGAATTCGAAGCGGTCAGTGATTTCCGGGTTTTCATCATTACGACGCGCCAGCGGAGAAACCTCTGCCGGATACTCGGTAATGAAGGTCGGTTGAATCAGGTGCGCTTCCGCCACTTCTTCAAAAATCTCAGTCACAATACGACCCAGACCCCAGCTCTTCTCTACTTTGATGCCGATAGATTCAGCAATCGCTTTAGCAGAGTCGAAGCTGTCCAGATCCGCCATATTGGTTTCCGGACGATATTTCTGAATCGCTTCACGCATGGTCAGTTTTTCGAACGGTTTACCAAAGTCGAAAACTTCCTCGCCGTAAGGAACTTCGGTGGTTCCCAGAACGTCTTGCGCCAACGTACGGAACAGAGATTCGGTCAGTTCGATCAGATCTTTGTAGTCCGCATAAGCCATATAGAGTTCCATCATGGTGAACTCTGGGTTATGACGAACGGAGATACCTTCGTTACGGAAGTTACGGTTAATTTCGAACACACGTTCGAAACCACCAACCACCAGACGCTTGAGGTATAGTTCCGGCGCGATGCGCAGGTACATGTCCAGATCCAGCGCATTATGATGGGTGATGAACGGGCGTGCAGCAGCACCGCCAGGGATCACCTGCATCATCGGGGTTTCCACTTCCATAAAGCCACGACCGACCATGAACTGACGGATACCCGCCATGATCTGTGAACGCACTTTAAAAGTGTTGCGAGATTCATCGTTAGAGATGAGATCCAGGTAGCGTTGACGATAACGCGCTTCTTGATCCTGCAGGCCGTGGAATTTGTCCGGCAGCGGGCGCAGCGCTTTGGTCAGCAGACGCAACTCGGTGCAATGGATGGACAGCTCGCCGGTTTTAGTCTTAAACAACTTACCTTTCGCGCCGAGGATATCGCCCAAATCCCATTTTTTAAACTGCTCGTTGTAGACGCCTTCCGGCAGATCGTCGCGAGCAACGTACAGCTGAATACGGCCACCAACGTCCTGCAGCGTCACGAATGAGGCTTTGCCCATAATGCGGCGGGTCATCATACGACCAGCGACGGATACCTCAATGTTCAGCGCTTCCAGCTCTTCGTTTTCTTTCGCGTCGAAGTCAGCGTGCAGTTGGTCTGAGGTATGATCGCGACGGAAATCGTTCGGGAACGGGATCCCCTGCTCGCGCAGGTTAGCCAGCTTTTCACGGCGCGTTTTCAGTTCATTGTTAAGATCGGCTACCGCGTCAGCGCCCTGTGCGTGTTGTTCAGACATGTTGGTTCCTCATAACCCTGCTTTCAAACTTGCTTCGATAAATTGATCCAGGCTGCCATCCAGCACCGCCTGCGTGTTACGGGTTTCAACCCCGGTACGCAGATCTTTGATGCGGGAGTCATCAAGGACATAAGAACGAATCTGGCTACCCCAGCCGATGTCTGACTTGGTGTCTTCCATCGCCTGCTTCTCGGCATTCTTCTTCTGCATTTCCAGTTCATAAAGCTTCGCTTTCATCTGCTTCATGGCCTGGTCTTTGTTCTTGTGCTGGGAACGGTCGTTCTGGCACTGTGTCACTAATCCGCTTGGAATGTGAGTAATACGCACCGCAGATTCCGTACGGTTAACGTGCTGACCACCCGCCCCCGAGGCACGGTAAACGTCGATGCGCAGGTCCGCCGGGTTAATTTCGATATCAATATCGTCGTCAACTTCCGGGTAGACAAACGCAGAGCTGAACGACGTATGACGGCGGCCGCCGGAGTCGAACGGGCTCTTACGTACCAGACGGTGCACACCCGTTTCGGTACGCAGCCAGCCGTAAGCATACTCGCCAGCAATTCTGATGGTCACGGATTTAATACCCGCAACTTCACCTTCAGATTCTTCAATAATTTCAGTCTTAAAGCCACGAGCTTCAGCCCAACGCAGATACATACGCATCAGCATGCTGGCCCAGTCCTGCGCTTCGGTGCCGCCAGAACCTGCCTGAATATCGAGATAGCAATCTGCGCTGTCATATTCACCGGAGAACATACGACGGAATTCCAGCTGTGCCAGTTTTTCTTCCAGCGTATCGAGTTCGGCAACGGCTTCGTTAAAGGTTTCTTCGTCGTCGGCTTCTACGGCCAGTTCCAGCAAGCCGGAGACATCCTCCAGGCCCTGACTCATTTGCTCGAGTGTGTCGACAATGGCCTCAAGGGAAGAACGTTCTTTACCCAGCGCCTGCGCGCGTTCGGGTTCGTTCCAGACGTCCGGCTGTTCCAGCTCGGCGTTTACTTCTTCCAGACGCTCTTTCTTGGCATCATAGTCAAAGATACCCCCTAAGAACGTCAGTGCGTTCCGTGAGGTCCTGAATGCGGTTATTTACCGGATTAATTTCAAACATGGTCTGTTTTCTTTTATTGGACGAGTCAAAATGCGGTGTAAGGGCGAGATTTTACCGGATCTGCGCCCTTATTTATAGCGATTACTGGCGCTAAATTGGCCAGATACTGTCGATAATAATCTGCAAACTGCGGTTGCCGCGAAACTCGTTAATATCCAGCTTATAGGCAAGCTGGACTTCACGTACGCCGTTATCAGGCCAACAACTGGTATCGACGTTAAACGCAATACCGTCCAGCAGCGGCCCGCCATCTACGGGCTCTACCATTACCTTCAAATGACGCTCGCCAACCAAACGCTGCTGAAGCAGACGAAAACGCCCATCAAACAGCGGTTCCGGGAACATTTGCCCCCACGGTCCGGCATCGCGCAGCATTTGCGCGACCTCCATGGTCATCTCCGCCGCGGTCAGCGGGCCATCAGACACCACTTCACCTTGCAATAAGGCAGGGTCGAGCCACTCGGTCACCAGCTCGCCGAAACGCTGCTGGAAGCACTCAAACTGCGCTTCCTCCAGCGATAATCCTGCTGCCATGGCATGTCCGCCAAATTTGAGGATCATGTTGGGATACAAGGTATCCAGTCGCTCGAGCGCGTCACGCATGTGCAGTCCCTGAATCGAACGACCCGACCCTTTGAGCGTGCCGTCGCCAGCCGGTGCAAAAGCGATCACCGGACGGTGAAAACGCTCTTTAATTCGTGACGCCAGTATCCCCACCACTCCCTGATGCCACTCGGGATGATACATCGCCAGTCCACCCGGCAACGTCTCGCTGCTGCGCTCAAGCTTTTCGCACAGGGTCAACGCTTCCGTCTGCATGCCCTGTTCTATCTCTTTGCGCGTCTGGTTGAGCGCATCAAGTTCACTGGCAAGCACACGCGCATCACCTATGTTGTCGCACAACAACAGCGCCACGCCAACGGACATATCATCCAGGCGGCCTGCCGCATTCAGACGCGGTCCCAGCGCAAAGCCTAAATCGCTGGCGGCCAGTTTTTGCGGATCTCGATTCGAAATCTCAAGCAACGCTTTAATGCCAGGACGACATTTCCCCGCGCGAATACGGCTTAAACCTTGCCACGTTAGAATGCGGTTATTGGCATCCAGCGGAACAACATCCGCCACCGTACCCAGTGCCACCAGATCAAGCAGATCTGCGAGGTTTGGCGGGACAATACCGCGCTCATCAAACCAGCCCTTATCGCGAAGAAAAGTACGCAGCGCCAGCATCAGGTAAAAAGCCACGCCGACGCCTGCCAGTGATTTCGACGGAAACGCACAATCGTGCAGGTTAGGGTTGATAATAGCCACTGCGCCAGGCAGGGTATCGCCAGGCAAGTGGTGATCGGTAACCACTACCGGGATCCCCAGCGTTCTGGCATGTTCAACACCGCTATGGGAAGAGATGCCGTTGTCGACGGTGACGATCAGTTGAGCGCCCCGGGCATGAGCCTGATCCACGACTTCCGGGCTCAAACCATAACCGTCTTCAAAACGGTTGGGCACCAGGTAGTCAATGTTGCTACAGCCCAACGCACGCATCGCCAGGATACTCAGCGCCGTACTGGTCGCGCCATCGGCGTCGAAATCTCCCACCACGATGATGCGAGTTCCCTCACGAAAGGCGTTATAGAGGATCTCAACCGCCTTTTCGACACCGCTCAGTTGCTGCCACGGCAACATGCCTTTGACGCTACGCTCAAGTTCCAGCGCACTGCGCACACCGCGACTGGCGTACAAACGACGCAGCAGTGGCGGCAAATCCGCAGGCAGGTCGGCAGTCTCGTCGGCTTCACGCCGACGCAGTTGTATCTGTTGTTTCACGCGTATTATTTACCGCTGGTCTGTTTTTCGTGTGCGTCCAGGAATGCTTTCATCTCTTTCGGACCCTGGTAGCCCGGAACGACATAGCCATTGCTCAGGACGATCGCAGGTGTGCCGCTAACGCCAAACTGCACGCCAAGCGCGTAGTGGTTAGCGATATCCACATCACAGGTCGCTGGCTTCACACTTTTACCCGCCATCGCATCATCAAACGCTTTGTTTTTGTCTTGCGCACACCAGATAGACTTCATGTCTTGCTCAGCCTGGCTTTCCAGTCCCTGACGAGGGAAGGCCAGATAACGCACGGTGATCCCCAATGCATTGTAGTCTTTCATCTCTTCATGCAGCTTGTGGCAGTAGCCACAGGTGATGTCGGTGAAAATGGTGATAACGTGTTTTTCCTGCGGCGCTTTGTAGATAATCATCTCTTTTTCCAGCGCGTTCAGGTGCTTCATCAGCAGTTGATTGGTGACGTTCACCGGACTTGCACCACTTACGTCATACATCGGTCCCTGAATAATGTGCTTACCGTCTTCAGTAACGTACAACACGCCGCTGTTGGTCAGTACGGTTTTCATTCCCGCAATCGGAGCGGGTTGAATTTCAGTGCTTTGTACGCCCAACTTAGTTAATGACTGACGAATCGCCGCGTCGTCTGCCTGCACCATGCCTGAAAACGCCGTCGCCAGCAGGGTGAGCATCATAAAGCTTTTTTTCATAACCTATCCTTTCCTGTCAGCACTCACGCACGCGGGTGATGCTGTTGATGTAATTGACGCAAGCGCTCCGTTGCGACATGGGTATAAATTTGTGTGGTAGAGAGATCGCTATGACCAAGCAGCATCTGCACCACGCGCAGGTCAGCACCATGGTTAAGCAAATGCGTAGCAAAAGCATGCCGCAGCACGTGTGGCGACAGCTTCTCACTGTCAATTCCCGCTAACACAGCATAGTGTTTAATTCGATGCCAGAAGGTCTGTCGTGTCATCTGCTGCGCGCGCTGGCTGGGGAACAATACATCAATAGAGACGCCATTCAGCAACCATGGCCGCCCGTGCTCCAGGTATGTTTCCAGCCAGTACACGGCCTCTTCACCTAACGGCACCAGTCTCTCTTTGTTGCCTTTACCGATGACCCGTACGACCCCCTGACGCAGACTGATATCGCTCATCGTCAGCCCCACCAGTTCAGAAACACGCAAACCGGTGGCATATAATACTTCGAGCATGGCTTTGTCGCGTAGCTCCAGCGGCTGCTCAATCAGCGGTGCTTGCAACAATCGCTCTACCTGCGCCTCACTGAGATCTTTTGGCAAACGCTGCGGTAGCTTAGGTGAAGCCAGCGAAGCGCTGGGATCATCATCGCGAATTTTCTCGCGATACAAATGCTGAAAAAAGCGCCGCATTGCACTCAACAAACGCGCGGAACTGGTGGCTTTATAACCCCCATCCATTCGCTCAGCCAGCAGTGTTTGCAGGTCATCGCTCTGTACCGTCGCCAGAGAAACACCACGATGGTGTAGCCATTCAATAAGCATGGTCAGATCGCGACGATACGCACTTAACGTGTTTTCCGCCAGATTTCGTTCCAGCCACAGGGCATCAAGAAATTGCTCGATGCGCGCCAGATCTTGTTCCACTCGCGCCCCTTATTCCACTCTCATTTTTGATGCATTATGCCTCATTGTGCCGTGATTGCGGGGATTCTGATACACTACGCGCAACGCTACAGCAGAATTGAGATGTTTACGTAATGAACATGGGTCTTTTTTACGGTTCCAGCACGTGCTACACCGAAATGGCAGCAGAAAAAATCCGCGATATCCTTGGTCCCGAGCTGGTGACATTACACAACCTCAAGGATGATTCCCCGACCTTAATGGAGCAATACGACGTGCTCATTTTGGGTATCCCAACCTGGGATTTCGGTGAAATTCAGGAGGACTGGGAAGCGGTCTGGGATCAGTTGGATAACCTCAATCTGGAAGGCAAAATTGTTGCTCTCTATGGCATGGGCGATCAACTGGGCTACGGCGAATGGTTCCTGGATGCGCTGGGTATGCTGCACGACAAGTTAGTCACGAAAGGTGTGAAGTTTGTCGGTTACTGGCCAACAGAAGGCTATGAATTCACCAGCGATAAACCTGTTATTGCCGATGGGCAGTTGTTTGTCGGCCTTGCGCTGGATGAAACTAACCAGTACGACCTTAGCGATGAACGCATTCAGGCGTGGTGTGAACAAATTCTCGGCGAAATGGCCGAACACTGGTCCTGATCGTCCGCTGGCTGACGGTTAAGGTCTGCAACCTTACCGTCAGCGCTATTTCTGCATCGATGGTTGTAATATTAACCGACGCAAATCCCGCCACTCGGCATCATCCATACTGTCCGCCGCCAGCCACAGATGCTGACGTTTTCCTGTACCTGACCGCAAGCGCAACATCATGCCCGTTTTCATCATCCAGGGTGCGCTAACGATAGTCCATTCTTGCCCTTGCCAGCGCAGACGACCATCCATCAATAGTCTAATCTCTCCCTGACAAGCGTTGATACGGCGCTGACTGCGCACGCTGTCGAACACCACCAGAGAGAGCAAAATCAACCATAAAGGGGTGTAACTCAGTGGCCAGGGCATCAATAAAATAAGCACCGCCACCAGCCCATGAATGAGCAGCGAAATCCACTGTGCGCGCCAGGAGACGCGTAAATCAGATTGCCACTGGACCACGTTCCCGATTCCGTGTCTGAATAAGCCGTACCATTTGCTCCAGCTGTGCATCAGCCGGCTTCCCATGGTTCATCAACCAGTTAAACAAATCGGGGTCATCACATTCCAGCAAACGGATAAAGATGCGTTTTTCGTCATCACTTAAGTTGTCATACTCATGTTCGAAAAACGGCATGATCGAGATGTCCAGCTCACGCATACCGCGACGGCATGCCCAATGAATACGTGCTTTGTTGTTAATATCCATGTTCTTCTTCCTGTCTCGCGAAAACGAAGTACCCGTTATTGTAACGTGTTTTTCACGCGCTTTTACGGGAATATCAGTAAACGGAAGCACGATCGCTAAATAAAACCACATTAAGTCAAAGGGTTCATCCGTTATGGATGTTTCCTCGCAAAGCTTAAATATGGCACAAATAGGATGTTTAAACCGCTTGCAATGGGCCATAGCTCTTTTACCATTAGTCACTATCACTGCGTTAAGCAAATCAGGACATTATTATGGCTTTTACATCTTTTCCTCCTCGTCAGCCTTGTGCGTCAACGCGTTTGCCTCTGACGCTGATGACGCTTGATGACTGGGCGCTCGCGACCATTACCGGCACCGACAGTGAGAAGTATATTCAGGGCCAGGTCACTGCTGATGTCAGCCAGTTGACCGAGCATCAACATGTGCTGGCTGCCCACTGCGATGCCAAAGGCAAAATGTGGAGCAATCTGCGCCTCTTCCGCCAGGCTGATGGCTTTGCGTGGTTTGAACGCCGTAGCCTGCGCGATGCCCAGCTTACCGAACTGAAAAAATATGCGGTCTTCTCAAAGGTGGTAATTGCGCCTGACGATGAGCGCGTGCTATTGGGCGTTGCCGGATTCCAGGCGCGTGCCGCACTGGATAATCTCTTTAGCGAGCTGCCAACACGCGATAAGCAGGTGATTACGGAAGGTGCTTCCACAATATTGTGGTTTGAACACCCGGCCGAACGCTTCTTGCTAATTACCGATACTGCCACGGCGGAAGCGCTGGTAGAAAAACTGCGCGGAGAAGCCGAGCTGAACAACAGCCAACAGTGGCTGGCGCTGGATATCGAAGCCGGTATCGCGGTGATTGATACCGCCAACAGCGGTCAGTTTATTCCGCAGGCTACCAACCTGCAGGCGCTGGGTGGCATCAGCTTCAAAAAAGGCTGCTATGCCGGTCAGGAAATGGTGGCTCGGGCAAAATTCCGCGGCGCTAACAAACGCGCACTGTGGTCACTGGCGGGTTCTGCCAGTCGAGTACCGGAAGCGGGTGAAGACCTGGAGCTGAAAATGGGCGAGAACTGGCGCCGTACCGGTACCGTGCTTGCTGCAGTTCAGTTGGCGGATGGTCAGGTGCTGGTACAGGTTGTGATGAATAACGACATGGAAGCCGATAGCGTGTTCCGCGTTCGTGACGACGCGAAAACATTGCATATTGTACCGCTGCCGTATTCGCTGGAAGAGTAAAAAAGTACCGCCGGATGGTGCTATCATCATCCGGCATCAAGGATTACGCTTGCCCAACATAAAGATAGATGGCCAGAAAATGGCACACGCTGCCGCCCAGCACGAACCCATGCCAGATGGCATGGTTATAAGGGATACGCTTGCAGACGTAGAAAATAACGCCCAGTGAATAAACCACTCCGCCAACTGCCAACAACGTTACTCCCCCAGCCGCCAGCTTAATCGCCAGTTGATAAACAACAATCAATGACAACCAGCCCATGGTCAGGTAGGTCACTAGCGATAGAACTTTAAATCGGTGTGCAATGGTCAGTTTGAACAGAATACCGAGCAGTGCCAAGCTCCAGATCACAACCATTAACCCGCGCGCCAGTGGCGAGTCCAACCCCACCAGCAGAAATGGCGTATAGGTCCCGGCTATCAGCAGATAAATAGCGCAATGGTCGAATTTTTTCAGCCAGATTTTCGCTCGCTGATGGGGGATCGCGTGATACAAGGTTGAAGCGAGGAACAGCAAGATCATGCTGCCGCCGTAAAGGCTATAGCTGGTAATGGCCATAGCACTGGCATTAGTATCCACAGCCTGAACCAGTAACAGCACCAGTCCAACAATACCAAACACCAGCCCGATACCATGACTGATGCTGTTGGCTATTTCCTCTGCCAGCGAATATCCCTGCGCAATTAATGGCTTCTGAACCATAGCTTACTCCCAAGAGACGAACACTTTCGTGATTTCGTCTCTAGCGTAACTGAGAATGGTTCCAGTGAACACCTGTTAGCTAAAATAATTACTAAAAAACCAATAATTCATAAAAATCATATAGTTAGTTTTTATTTTTCAGCTAACAGCCGTACCATAAAAATTAAAGACATTTAAAATCAATCACATAAAACTGCGTCTGGTCCGGGTAGATCTCTGTAATCACACGTTTAAGCTCTTCGAGGGTCATATTTTCCTGTTGAGCATGTTTTACATTCAACGAGTCCAATGTCACCGTCGAGGTGCCGACCACTTCAATAGTGCAGAAGTACTCGTCATCTTCGAAACGTCCAACCCGCAAAATATCACCGGTTTTGAAGTGGGATTCGGAAGCATCGCGAATAGTAATGGTCTTGCGTCCGGCCAGAATGTCATCCTGGAAACGTTGAAAAAAAGTGATGTCATTTGGCTGCATGTTATTATTCCCTGTAGATGAAGTCTGATGAGTGAGTTTTGCCATTGTGAGTATGTTCTCCCACGCCGCCATCGCCAGTCTCAACAATCTTGAGATGTTGGTCTACAACTATGTCATCAAGAACCGTGACAAAGTCATGTACATGACCATTCGCGAGCTGGCTGATGCCGTAGGGGTTTCGACCACCACCGTGCTGCGCTTTTGCCGCAAACTTAACTGTGAAGGCTACTCTGAGTTTCGCATACGCTTTAAATTATATTTAGAGCAGAATGAACCGCAACAGGCTAATTTCGGAGCCAGCGAAATAATCAGTTTTTTTAAAGGTGTGAATAACGACGAGTTCGACACATTACTCGATCAGGCTGTTGATATTATATTATCTTCCGAGCGTATTATATTCGTCGGCGCGGGCACATCCGGATCGTTGGCTAAATACGGCGCACGTTTTTTCTCTAACGTTGGGAAATTCAGCAACCATATTGATGATCCCTATTTCCCGGTAACCAACGATATGGCCAGAAACGCGCTGGCGATCGTCCTTTCTGTTTCTGGTGAAACAGAAGAGATCCTGCGTTTCGCCAGCCAGTTCAGCCTGCACAACTGCAAGGTACTGTCGGTTACCAGCCATGAGCATTCACGTCTGGCGAAGTTGGCCGACTTTAACCTCTCCTGGCACGTCCCGCAAACCCGCATTGCCGGAGTCTATGATATTACCACGCAAATCCCCGTTATTTATATTCTGGAATCACTGGGCCGCAAACTGGCGAAAAGATTAGCGTAAAAAAACAATCTGTTTTTTTGATGTAACAAATCACATTAAACCTATTTTGTTATATCGTGACATTTACCTTTCCTTTGTTAGACTCAAAATCAGATGATATTAATTTGAGACTGAGCGCAAATGAAAAAACTTACCTTACCGAAAGATTTTTTATGGGGCGGCGCGGTTGCGGCGCATCAGGTCGAAGGCGGCTGGAACAAAGGCGGCAAAGGACCAAGCATTTGTGACGTACTGACCGGCGGCGCGCACGGTGTTCCGCGCGAAATCACTCAGGACGTTGTGCCCGGTAAATACTATCCCAACCACGAAGCCGTCGATTTTTACGGTCATTACAAAGAAGACATTAAGCTGTTTGCTGAGATGGGCTTCAAATGTTTCCGCACGTCTATCGCCTGGACCCGAATCTTCCCGCAAGGTGACGAAACCCAACCGAATGAAGAAGGGCTGAAGTTTTACGACGACATGTTCGATGAGTTGCTTAAGTACAATATTGAGCCAGTCATCACCCTCTCCCACTTTGAAATGCCGCTGCATCTGGTGCAGCAGTACGGTAGCTGGACCAACCGAAAAGTAGTCGATTTCTTTGTTCGTTTTGCTGAAGTTGTGTTTGAACGCTACAAGCACAAGGTCAAATACTGGATGACCTTTAATGAAATCAACAACCAGCGCAACTGGCGCGCGCCGCTGTTTGGTTACTGCTGTTCCGGCGTGGTGTACACCGAGCACGAAAACCCCGAAGAGACCATGTACCAGGTGCTGCACCATCAATTTATCGCCAGCGCGCTGGCGGTGAAGGCTGCTCGTCGTATTAATCCCGAAATGAAAGTCGGTTGCATGCTGGCGATGGTGCCGTTGTACCCCTTCTCCTGTAAGCCGGAAGATATGATGTTTGCACAAGAATCGATGCGTGAGCGCTACGTCTTCACCGACGTCCAGTTGCGCGGTTACTACCCATCTTATGTACTGAATGAGTGGGAGCGCCGTGAATTCAACATCAAAATGGAGGCAAGCGACGAACAGATCCTGCGCGAAGGTACCTGTGACTATCTCGGTTTCAGCTACTACATGACCAACGCCGTTAAAGCGGAAGGCGGCAGCGGTGATGCGATTTCCGGCTTTGAAGGCAGCGTACCGAACCCGCACGTAAAAGCCTCTGACTGGGGTTGGCAGATAGACCCCGTGGGTTTGCGCTATGCCTTATGTGAGCTGTATGAACGCTATCAGAAGCCGCTGTTTATCGTTGAAAACGGGTTTGGCGCTTACGACAAAGTGGAAGAAGACGGTAGCATCAACGACGACTATCGCATCGATTATCTGCGCGCCCACGTTGAAGAGATGATGAAAGCGGTAACGTATGATGGAGTAGACCTGATGGGCTACACGCCGTGGGGTTGCATCGACTGCGTGTCGTTCACCACCGGCCAGTACAGCAAACGCTACGGCTTTATCTACGTGAACAAACATGACGATGGCACCGGCGATATGTCGCGCTCACGCAAGAAGAGCTTTGACTGGTACAAAGAAGTGATCGCCAGCAACGGCGAAAACCTGTAATCCGGATTGCCGGGTGGTGGCCTGGACATTTTATTAGTCCAGGTCGCCATCCGGCAAACAACACATTACTTCCCGCCCGCCAGTTCCAGAAAACTGCCCGTCACGTAAGATGCCTTCTCGCTCAGCAACCAGGTGATGGCCTGCGCAACTTCTTCCGGTTGCCCGCCACGCTGCATGGGCAGCATGGATTTCACGCGATCAACCCTTCCCGGCTCGCCGCCTGACGCATGCATATCTGTGTAGATAAGACCAGGACGTACACCGTTTACCCGTATCCCCTGCGCCGCTACTTCCAGCGCCAGCCCGGTCGTCAGCGTGTCCACCGCGCCTTTCGACGCGGCGTAGTCGATATATTCAAATGGGGCACCGAGCCTTGATGCTGCCGACGAGACGTTAACAATCGCCCCACCCTTACCGCCGTGCTTCAACGACATTCGCTTAACGGCTTCCCGACAACATAAGAAATAGCCGGTGACGTTGGTCGCCAGTACGCGGTTGATCCGCTCGGCGGTAAAGTTTTCGACCGTGCTCTGCTCAAACAAAATCCCGGCATTATTCACCAGTGCGGTCAGCGATTCACCTTCGCGGTCGATAGTCTCAAACATTGCCACAACTTGGTTTTCATCACTGATATCCGCCCGCAGAGCAAATGCCTTGCCGCCTGCTGCCGTAATGTGATTCACCACCTCGGTTGCAGCACGAATATTGTGATGAAAGTTAACCGCAACGGTGTAACCCTCGTCTGCCAGCTGCAGCGCGGTTGCGCGACCAATACCGCGACTGCCGCCCGTAACAAGTGCGATGGTCATAACGTTTCTCCCAAAAAATAAAGGCGCCGAAGCGCCTTTAAAAGGTAGTTGATTAAGCTAATTACTGATATTCGCTCATCGGCACGCAGGAGCAGAACAGGTTACGGTCACCGTAAACGTCATCAAGGCGCTTCACGGTCGGCCAGTATTTGTTTGCCACGCCCGCCGGGAAGACGGCGATTTCACGGCTATAACCGTGGTCCCATTCCGCCACCAGCTCGTTTTGAGTGTGCGGGGAGTTAACCAGCGGGTTATCTGTAAGCGACCATTCACCCGCTTTCACACGATCGATCTCTGCGCGGATTGCCAGCATCGCATTGATAAAGCGATCCAGTTCCACTTTACCTTCAGATTCCGTTGGTTCCACCATCAGCGTACCCGCAACCGGGAACGACATGGTCGGCGCATGGAAACCGTAGTCGATTAGGCGCTTGGCAATATCCAGTTCGCTGATACCGGTCTCTTCTTTCAGTGGACGAATATCGAGAATACACTCGTGTGCCACACGGCCATCGCGACCGGTATACAGCACCGGATAGGCATCTTTCAGACGGCTGGCAATGTAGTTAGCATTCAGAATTGCCACCTGGCTTGCCTGCTTCAGACCTTCTGCGCCCATCATACGGATATACATCCAGCTGATTGGTAGAATAGATGCGCTACCGAACGGAGCGGCAGAAACCGCGCCCTGACGGGTGAGCATACCTTCAATCTGTACCACGCTGTGACCCGGCACGAACGGTGCGAGGTGCGATTTAACGCCGATCGGTCCCATACCGGGGCCGCCGCCGCCGTGCGGAATGCAGAAAGTTTTATGCAGATTGAGGTGTGATACATCTGCACCGATAAAGCCCGGCGTGGTGATCCCCACCTGGGCGTTCATGTTCGCGCCATCGAGGTAAACCTGACCGCCAAACTGATGCACGATTTCGCACACTTCGCGAATAGTTTCTTCGTATACACCGTGGGTGGACGGGTAGGTCACCATGATGCAGGAGAGATTTTCGGCGTGTTGTTCTGCTTTTGCACGCAGATCGTCCAGGTCGATATTGCCGTTCTTATCACAGGCGACAACCACCACCTGCATACCCGCCATCTGAGCGGAAGCCGGGTTAGTACCGTGGGCTGAGGCCGGGATCAGGCAGATATCACGATGACCTTCGTTACGGCTTTCGTGATAATGACGAATCGCCAGCAGGCCCGCATATTCGCCCTGTGCGCCGGAGTTCGGCTGCATGCAAACAGCATCATAGCCGGTCAGTTTTACCAGCCAGTCAGAAAGCTGACCAATCATCTGCTGATACCCTTCCGCCTGCTCTGGTGGGCAGAACGGGTGCAGTTCAGCAAATTCAGGCCAGGTAATTGGGATCATCTCGGCGGCTGCGTTCAGCTTCATGGTGCAGGAACCCAGCGGGATCATTGCCTGGTTCAGCGCCAGATCTTTACGCTCCAACGAGTGCATGTAGCGCATCATCTCGGTTTCGCTATGGTAGCGGTTGAACACCGGATGACTCAGGATGGCATCATCACGCAGCATGCTGTCCTGAATGGAGCGGCTGTCGAGTGCCACATCTTTATCCAGCGAGTCAATGTTCAGGCCGTGACTGTCGCCCAGCAGAACATCAAACAACTGCACCACGTTTTCACGGGTGGTCGTTTCGTCGAGCGTAATACCTACCGCGTTATGAATATCACTGCGCAGGTTGATTTCTGCCGCTTCAGCACGCGCCAGCACGGAGGCTTTGTCAGCAACTTCGACACACAGAGTGTCGAAATAGTGCGCGTGACGCAGCTTCAATCCTTTCTGTTGCAGACCCGTTGCCAGAATATCAGTCAGACGATGGATACGATTGGCAATGCGCTTCAGCCCGACCGGACCATGGTAAACGGCATACAGGCTGGCGATGTTAGCCAGCAGTACCTGCGAGGTACAAATATTAGAGTTCGCTTTCTCACGGCGGATATGCTGCTCGCGAGTTTGCATCGCCATACGCAGTGCGGTATTGCCCGCAGCATCTTTGGATACGCCGATAATACGGCCTGGCATGGAGCGTTTGAATTCGTCTTTGGCAGCAAAGAATGCCGCGTGTGGACCACCGTAGCCCATCGGTACGCCGAAGCGTTGAGCAGAGCCGAAAACAATGTCCGCGCCCTGTTTACCCGGCGCAGTCAGCAAAACCAGCGCCATAAAATCGGCCGCAACGCTGACCACAACTTTACGCGCTTTCAGTTCAGCAATCAGTGCGCTGTAGTCGTGCACTTCACCGGTGGTGCCCACTTGTTGCAACAGCACGCCAAATACATCCTGATGATCCAGCGCTTTTGCCGCATCATCAACAATGACGTCAAAACCAAAGGTTTCCGCACGGGTGCGCACAACATCCAGCGTTTGCGGATGAACGTCAGAGGCGACGAAAAAGCGGTTGGCGTTTTTTAGTTTGCTGACGCGTTTTGCCATCGCCATTGCTTCAGCGGCAGCAGTAGCTTCATCCAGCAGAGAAGCGGAGGCCATATCCAGACCGGTCAGATCCAGCGTCACCTGCTGGAAGTTGAGCAGCGCTTCCAGGCGTCCCTGAGAGACTTCTGGCTGATACGGCGTATACGCAGTGTACCAGCCTGGGTTTTCCAGCATGTTGCGCAGGATAACCGGCGGTAATTGTACGGCGGTATAACCCATGCCAATGTAGGACGTGAAGCGCTTGTTACGCCCGGCGATGGCTTTTAATTCAGCCAGCGCAGCGTATTCGGTCGCCGCCTCGCCCACCTGTGGCGGGGTTGCGAGCTGAATGTCTTTCGGCACAATCTGGCCGATCAGCGCGTTTAACGACTCGGCACCAACGGCATTCAGCATTTCTTGCTGCTGCGCGGCGTCCGGTCCGATGTGGCGTTCAATGAAAGCGCCGCTATTTTCAAGCTGGCTTAACGTCTGTGTCATGGGCGATGGTTCCTGAAACGTGCAGTGAATCGTAGGTGTCTCTACTTACCTGAATACGCAAAATAATTCGCGTTGCAGGTGTGTTGGTTTCCTCGCACACCTGCAACGTGAAGAATGACGCGTATTTATTCGTCTTCTAACAATGCTTCATATGCCGTGGCATCCAGCAGCGATTCGATTTCGCTTTCGTCGCTGGCTTTAATCTTGAAGATCCAGCCGCCGGTGTACGGCTCGCTGTTCACCAGTTCCGGGGAGTCGCTGAGTGCGTCGTTAACCGCCACAATCTCACCGCCTACTGGCGCATAGATATCGGAGGCCGCTTTTACAGATTCCGCAACGGCGCAGTCATCGCCCGCGCTGACGGTTGCGCCAACGTCTGGCAGGTCAACGAAAACCATATCGCCCAACAACTCCTGAGCGTGTTCGGTGATACCAACGGTGTAAGAACCGTCAGCTTCTTTGCGCAGCCATTCGTGTTCTTTGCTGTATTTCAGTTCTGCTGGTACGTTGCTCATCAATCAATCTCCAAAAAAGGATGAATTACGCGACGGCTTTGCCGTTACGCACAAAAACAGGTTTAGTCACTTTTACCGGCATTTCGCGGTTACGAATCTGTACTATCGCCGTCTCGCCAATACCCGCAGGGACACGCGCCAACGCGATGCTGTAACCCAGGGTTGGAGAGAATGTCCCGCTGGTGATAATACCTTCATGCTGGTTGCCGGAAGCATCGGTGAAACGCACTGGCAGTTCATTACGCAGCACGCCTTTCTCGGTCATCACCAGGCCGACCAGCTGTTCGTGGCCTTTTTCACGCTGCATTTCCAGCGCTTCGCGACCAATAAAGTCACGATCAGCAGGTTCCCACGCAATGGTCCAGCCCATGTTGGCTGCCAGCGGAGAAATCCCCTCGTCCATTTCCTGGCTGTACAGGTTCATACCGGCTTCCAGACGCAGAGTATCGCGCGCGCCCAAACCACACGGCTGTACACCTGCGTCAACCAGCGCACGCCAGAAATCCGCCGCTTGTTCGTTTGGCAGAGCGATTTCATAGCCCGCTTCGCCGGTATAACCAGTAGTAGCGATAAACAAATCACCGGCCTGCACACCAAAGAATGGCTTCATGCCTTCAACCGCATGGCGCTGCTCTTCATTAAACAGCGTGGCGGCTTTGGCCTGAGCATTCGGTCCCTGTACCGCAATCATCGACAGGTCATCACGCACGGTGATGTCGATGGCGTAAGGTTCAGCGTGTTGGGTAATCCAGGAGAGGTCTTTTTCGCGGGTGGCGGAGTTTACAACGAGGCGGAAGAAATCTTCAGTGAAGTAGTAGACGATCAGGTCATCTATCACGCCGCCTGAAGCGTTGAGCATACCGGAGTAAAGGGCTTTGCCGGTTTTCGTTAGCTTCGCGACGTCGTTTGCCAGCAGATAACGCAAGAACTCCCGGGTGCGGCTACCGCGTAGATCGACGATGGTCATATGCGACACATCAAACATACCGGCGTCGGTGCGGACAGCGTGGTGCTCATCGAGCTGGGAACCGTAATGCAGAGGCATCATCCAGCCATGGAAATCGACCATGCGCGCGCCACATAGCGTGTGTTGTTCGTACAAAGGAGTCTGTTGAGCCATCTTTTCCTCGTTGAATAAGCGGGGCTATCAACTCTTTCGCGGCAAAATCTTCACCACGAAACCCAGCACCGCAGCCGCTCCAGGGGCTACGACGCAAACGTTCTCTTTGTCTTGAACTTACCACTGAAACAGACGCTAAACCATAAGGCAAAATTAGCCATCACATTAGCTTATGGCTAAAAATGACCAGATCGCCGGCAGAATAAAAAACCAAAAAATCACCATAAAATCAGAATATATGACACTTAATGGTGGGGCTTACCTGCGACAATCCATATTAAATGTTGAAAAAATGTAAAAAATGGCGTTATGAGAAAATAGTAATATTAAAAAAACTAATGCGAAAAAAGGCGTGGAATTAGATTATTTCAAATGAGAGAAGCATCCCGGCGCGCAGGCCGGGAGAGGAAAGTGTGACGGGTCTCAAACTCTTAAGATTGTCCTTAAGGACGTTAGCGCAACCACTCAGGAAGATCGTTTAACCCCATCGCCTGACGGATGAGTTTCGGTTTTACGCCAGGAAGGGTATCGGCCAGTTTCAGACCAATATCACGCAGCAGTTTCTTCGCCGGATTCTCGCCGGCAAACAGCTCGCGGAACCCCTGCATACCGGCCAGCATCATCGCCGCACTGTGCTTACGGCTACGCTCATAACGACGCAAATAGAGGTACTGACCGATGTCTTTGCCCTGCCGTTGCAGACGCTTAAGCTCGTCGATCAGCTCCGCTGCATCCATAAAGCCGAGGTTAACTCCCTGTCCAGCCAGCGGATGGATGGTATGCGCCGCGTCACCCACCAGCGCCAGACGATGGGCGGCAAACTGGCGAGCATAGCGTCCCGTCAGCGGAAACGCCTGACGTTCACTCTCAACGCGACACAATCCCAGGCGATTATCAAAGGCGATATTCAGCGCTTGGTTAAACTCATCAACGCTTGCCTGCTGCATGCGTTCGGCTTCCTGCGGCGAGAGTGACCAGACGATAGAGCACAGATGCGGGTCACTCAGTGGTAAGAAAGCCAGAATACCTTCCCCATGGAACGCCTGACGGGCAACCGCACCGTGCGCTTCCTGGGTACGAATGGTTGCCACCAGCGCATGATGGCGGTAATCCCAGAAAGTCAGCGGAATATCTGCTTTGTTACGCAACCAGGAGTTCGCGCCGTCCGCACCGATAACCAGGCGCGCGGTCAGCATCGAGCCGTCCTTCAGGGTCAGAAAAGCGTCGTTCTCACCCCAGGCCACCTGCTGTAGTTCTGCTGGCGCCATCAGCGTAATATCCGCCGACTGCTGCGCCTTTTGCCACAATGCGTAGTGGATCACCGAATTTTCAACGATATGTCCCAGATGGCTGTAACCCATGCTTTGGTCATCAAATTCGATGCGCCCAAAGCTATCTTTGTCCCAGACTTCCATGCCGTGGTAACAGCAAGCCCGGCGGGCAACGATATCTGACCATACACCCAGACGGGTCAGCAGTTTTTCGCTGGCGGCGTTAATGGCCGACACGCGGAGCTGAGGAGGTGCATCCGCCCCCAGAGGCTGCGGAACATGTTGTTCTAACACTGCAACGCGTAACCCGCAGCCCTGCAAGCCACAGGCAACCGCCAGTCCTACCATGCCGCCACCAACAATTGCTACATCAACACTTTGCACTGTTTGCTCCTGAAAACGGGACGTTCAAATACCGTAGGCCAGATAAGGCCTACTGGTCTACAGACCATCATTAACGCGCAACCCACCCCAGGGTCCGCTCTGCCAGCGCATCGCGCGCGGGGGTAAACAATTCCATCGCCACCAATCCGGCATTACGCCCAACGACCAGCGGGGCCCAGCGATTGGCAAACAGATACACCAGGCTATTCGTCACGCCAATCGTTGTCTCGCGATCGGTCTCGCGACGCTGCTGATAGCGCGACAGCACCGCATAATCACCCACGTCTTCGGCGGCAGACTGTGCCTGTGTCAGCGTTTCGGCAAGGCTCATCACATCGCGCAGGCCGAGGTTAAAACCTTGTCCGGCGATCGGATGAAGCGTTTGTGCAGCATTGCCGACCAGCACGGTACGATGGGTCACCGCCTTCACGGCAGTGGTTAACGAAAGCGGATAGGCGCTGCGTTTACCCGCTTGCGTAATATGGCCGAGTCGCCAGCCAAACGCTGTTTGCAGTTCACGGCAAAACTGTTCGTTAGACCAGGCCATAATCTCATCACGCTTCTCCAGTGGATGGCACCACACCAGCGAGCACCGACCATCTGACATCGGTAACATAGCCAGCGGACCATGCTGCGTGAAGCGCTCAAACGCTCGCCCGTTATGCGGAACAGAGGTCGTGACGTTGGCAATCACAGCCAGCTGTTCGTACGGCTGCTGCTGCCAGTCAACGCCACAGGCGCTAGCCAGCGCAGAGCGTGTTCCGTCAGCGGCTACCAGCACACGGCCGGTAATTACCTTGCCATTCTCCAGCGTAACCTCAACGTGTTCCTGAGTACGCGACACGCTGGCAACACGGTCAGGACAATGTAGCGTAACACCGCGCGCCTTGCGCAACAGCGCAAATAAACGCAGCCCGACGTCATGCAGTTCCACCACCTGACCCAGCGCCGGAATACGGTATTCCTGCGCATCCAGCGTCACAAATCCGGCATGGCCGCGATCGCTGACGTGTACCGTTTTGATCGCGGTTGCGCAATCGGCGATAGCCTGCCAAATGCCAATTCGCGCCAGCTGCTGGCAGGTGCCTGCCGCCAACGCGATCGCCCGAGCGTCAAACCCAGGATGGCGGTCAGTATCAGGTTCGCTCGCTTCAATAAGATGGACCGGCAGCGTCCCATGGCTAAGCTCTGAAATAGCCAGCGCCAGCGTCGCGCCGACCATACCGCCACCAACAATAATCACGCTCATTGCAATCGCGCCGCAGCCATCAGGGCTTCAATGTCATCCGCCTTTTTCACTACGCTAGCAGTCAGGTTTTCATTACCGTCTTCGGTAATCAGGATGTCATCTTCAATACGAATACCGATACCGCGATAAGCTGCGGGGACGTCGGCATCCGGTGCGATATACAGCCCAGGTTCGACGGTAAGCACCATCCCCGGTTCGAGGATACGCGAGCGATCCTGACCATAGGCACCGACGTCGTGGACATCCAACCCCAGCCAGTGACTCAGGCCATGCATAAAGAAAGGACGATGCGCGTTGTCGGCAATAAGCTGATCGACATCACCACGCAAAATGCCCAGTTTTACCAGACCGGTAATCATGATGCGCACCACCTCTCCCGTTACTTCCTGGATGGACGTACCCGGACGATACAAACGCAGGCTGGTCTCTAACGACTCCAGTACGATGTCGTAGATTTCACGCTGTGCTGCGGTAAATTTACCGTTCACCGGGAAGGTGCGCGTAATGTCGCCAGCGTAACCTCTGTATTCACATCCGGCGTCAATCAGTACCAAATCGCCATCGCGCATTTCACTTTCGTTTTCGGTGTAATGCAGAATGCAGCCGTTTACGCCGCTGCCGACGATGGTGTTATAGGACGGATAACGCGCACCATGACGGGTAAACTCGTGGTGAATCTCCCCTTCCAACTGGTACTCGAACATTCCCGGACGACATTTTTCCATCGCACGCGTATGCGCCAGCGCGCTGATTTCACCCGCGCGACGCATGACCGCTATCTCTTCCGGTAATTTGAACAGACGCATCTCGTGTACCATCGGACGCCAGTCAATTATCGTAGCCGGCGCTTTCAGATTCTGTCGGGAGCCTTTGCGCAGCTTATCCATCGCCTTAAACACGATTTCATCAGCCCAGGCATATTCGCCCTGCGCGTGGTACACCGTGTCCAGACCGTTAAGCAACTGATGCAGCTGTTGGTTGATTTCGCTGAAAGCTAACGCCCGATCAACGCCCAGTTTCTCCGGAGCGGCATCCTGCCCCAGACGGCGACCAAACCAGATCTCCGCCGTGAGATCGCGTACCCGGTTGAACAAAACGCTATGGTTATGAGTGTCATCACTTTTAATCAGCACCAGCACGGCTTCAGGCTCGTTAAAACCGGTGAAGTACCAAAAATCACTGCTCTGGCGGTACGGATATTCACTGTCCGCACTGCGCGTCGCTTCCGGAGCGGCGAAAATCAGCGCGGCGCTGCCCGGCTGCATTTGCGCCAGCAAATCCTGGCGACGGCGTAAGTATTCTTGCTGAGTCATGACACTCTCCCTGGCGTTGTTGTTCTTAGTGCAGAGTCGGTTTACGAACTTCCGGCGCAGTCGGTTGCTGACGCGTAAACGTGTCATGGCACAGCAGCGCAGCAACACGCACGTACTCGATAATCTCTTCGAGCGACATTTCCAGCTCTTCCTGATCTTCGTCTTCGTCATATCCCAACTGGGCGATATTGCGCAGATCGTCGATCGCTTCACCGGTTTCGCCGGTCACTTTGTCGAGCTTGGGTTGTGTAACCCCAAGGCCAAGCAAAAAGTGATTTACCCAGCCGCCCAGCGCATCGGCGCGATCGAACACGCTGACATCGTCACCTTCAGGCAGATAAAGCTGAAAAAGGAAGCCGTCGTCTTCCAGCGCATCGCTGGTCGCAGCGTGCATTTTGATCAGAGCCTGAGCCAGCTCATGACCAAAGGCCAGACCTTCGTTGGTCAGGTCGTGCAACAGCGGCTGCCATGAGCTGTCATTGTTGCCACCGCAAATCATCCCACTGATCAAACCGTGCATTTCGGCCGGGGTTAATCCAGCCCCTTGTTGGTTCAAAAACTGGCTAACTTCGGTGTAACCAGGCATTTCGTTCTGTATAGACATAAGCATTCGTCATCAAAGGGAGGATATTCATGATATGCTACCACTTTGGGCCCTGGTGGACCAGAAAAGGGCTTGTATGTTCATACCAGGGTAGCTATAGTGTCGCCCCTTCGCGGACCCAAGGTCTGGAGACGAAGGCAGCGCAGTCAATCAGCAGGAAGGTGGCATGTCTGCACAACCCGTCGATATCCAAATTTTTGGCCGTTCACTGCGAGTGAATTGCCCGCCTGAACAACAAGATGCGTTGAATCAGGCTGCGGACGATCTGAATCAGCGATTGCAAGATCTGAAAGTTCGCACTAGAGTCACAAATACTGAGCAGTTGGTTTTCATCGCCGCGTTGAACATCAGCTATGAATTAACTCAGGAAAAAGCGAAGACGCGTGACTACGCGGCGAGCATGGAACAACGTATTCGGATGCTACAACAGACCATTGAGCAGGCGTTGCTTGATCAGGGTCGCATAACCGAAAAAACGGGCCAAAACTTTGAATAACACTTTTCGGTTTACTGTGGTAGAGTGACCGTGAAGACAAAATTTCTCTGAGATGTTTGCAAGCGGGCCAGTCCCCTGAGCCGATATTTCATACCACAAGAATGTGGCGCTCCACGGTTGGTGAGCATGCTCGGTTCGTCCGAGAAGCCTTAAAACTGTGACGACACATTCACCTTGAACCAAGGGTTCAAGGGTTACAGCCTGCGGCGGCATCTCGGAGATTCCCTTCTACCTGGCAACAGCCATGACACTACTTTCTGAACTTCCTTTATCCCGGCAAGAAATTCGTCAACTGATTCGGCAACGTCGCCGTGCACTAACCCCCGAGCAACAGCGCGATTTCGGTCAACAGGCCGCGAGCAGAATGCTGAGCTTTCCCCCTGTTTTACTCGCCCACACCGTGGCGGTGTTTCTCTCTTTTGATGGCGAACTCGATACCCAACCGCTGATCGAACAGCTGTGGCGTGCTGGCAAGCGCGTCTATCTCCCGGTACTGCATCCGTTCAGTCCCGGTAACCTACTGTTTCTGCACTATCATCCGCACAGCGACTTGGTGACAAACCGGTTAAAAATCCAGGAACCTAAACTAGATGTACGCGACGTATTACCGTTGTCGAAACTGGATGTGCTGATTACACCGTTAGTGGCATTTGACGACGACGGACAACGTTTAGGTATGGGCGGTGGTTTTTACGACCGCACGCTACAAAACTGGCAGCAATATAAGATCCAACCCGTGGGTTATGCACATGATTGCCAATTAGTCGAAAAACTACCGGTCGAAGAGTGGGATATCCCGCTACCTGCAGTGGTGACGCCGTCAAAAGTGTGGGAATGGTAGCCGTTTTTTGCCGATTGACAGCGCCGTTTTTTTGACCTAAATTCCTCGGTGAAGGGCGAGGGAGGCGAACCACCCTCCTGCGTACTCTCTGTTAATATGCTGGGCAAGCGATGATTAACAGGATCAGCAGCATGATGACGTATCTCATCATCGTCCCTTTCCTTTTTAAAGCCCCTGCTTCGGTAGGGGCTTTCCCGTTTCAGCACTATGCTGCGCCCCTATCGTAAGTTCCTTTTATTTATGTACAACGCAAAGCGCAGCCTTTAATTGCCAATTGCGGCAAGGCTCGAAAACAAGATGTATAAGTTACAGAAAGAGATTATGCGGAAAGGAATTAAGAGGAAGTACGGGCAGGTTATCCGCCTGCCCATTTAACATCAATCAGTACAGCATGCGCGCGCGAATTGTCCCCGGAATGGCTTTCATAGCCAGCAGAGCTTTCTCCGCCACATCTTCATCCGCCTCGATATCAATAACCACATACCCCACCTGCGCGGAGGTTTGCAGATACTGCGCGGCAATGTTAACGCCCTGTTCGGCGAAGATTTGGTTCAGCGCAGTCAGTACGCCTGGACGGTTTTCGTGAATGTGCATCAAACGACGACCACCGTGTAGCGGCAGCGACACTTCCGGGAAGTTAACCGCAGACAGCGTAGAACCATTGTCGGAATACTTCGTCAGTTTACCGGCCACTTCCAGGCCAATGTTTTCCTGCGCTTCCAGCGTTGAACCGCCAATGTGCGGCGTCAGGATCACGTTGTCGAAATCACACAGTGGAGACGTAAACGGATCGCTGTTGGTCGCCGGTTCCGTAGGGAAGACGTCGATTGCCGCCCCTGCCAGATGTTTTGTGGCTAACGCATCGCACAGCGCCGGAATATCGACGACCGTTCCGCGAGCGGCGTTGATCAGCAGCGCACCAGGCTTCATCAGAGCTATCTCTTGCGCGCCCATCATATTTTTAGTGGAGGCATTTTCTGGCACGTGCAGACTAACCACATCGCTCATATTGAGCAGGTCGGAAAGGTGCTGTACCTGCGTGGCGTTGCCCAGCGGGAGTTTGTTTTCAATATCATAGAAATAGACGTGCATCCCCAGCGATTCTGCCAGAATACCCAACTGGGTGCCGATGTGGCCGTAACCGATAATCCCCAGTTTTTTACCACGCGCTTCAAAAGAGCCGGTTGCCAGTTTGTTCCAGACACCACGGTGCGCTTTGGCATTGGCTTCCGGCACGCCGCGCAGCAGCAGCAGCAGCTCGCCAATCACCAGTTCAGCAACGGAACGCGTGTTAGAGAATGGTGCGTTAAACACGGGGATCCCGCGTTTTGCCGCCGCCCCCAGATCAACCTGATTGGTGCCGATACAGAAGCAGCCAATCGCGACCAGTTTCTCTGCGGCGTCAATCACATCTTCAGTAAGATGAGTACGGGATCGCAGGCCAATGAAGTGGGCATCACGGATGGACTCTTTCAGTTGTTCAGTGTCCAGAGCGCCTTTATGAAACTCGATGTTGGTGTAACCTGCCGCACGAAGGCTTTCCAGTGCTTTTTGATGCACACCTTCAACCAGCAGAAACTTAATCTTTTCTTTCTCCAGTGATACCTTTGCCATTTCCCCGACCCTGTCTTTTTTTAGTTCAATCTGATGTGTTGTGTGTGGGATTTTCATCCTCCTCTTCAACATATCAAAAAAAAATATTGCGGCAATATGAACGTTTGCGTCGTCGTGCTGAAGAAGTGTCATTCAAAGAGAAATGTCAGAGTAAAATTCTGGTGATAACTTTTTCTTTGGAGGGATCGGCAGGACAATATTGTAAACGTGACACAAGTCACCAAATTTGCCCTGCCAAAATTTTTTTAACGACAGAAGATCTCGCCGTCAGATCATTTTACGATAGTTTTCACACCATCCGCCGTGCCGATCAGTGCGACATCCGCGCCACGGTTGGCAAACAGACCCACGGTCACAACCCCCGGAATCGCATTGATGGCATTTTCCATCGCCACGGCGTCGAGGATCTCCAGACCGTGAACATCAAGGATCACGTTGCCGTTGTCAGTCACCACGCCCTGACGGTATTCAGGACGACCGCCCAACTTCACCAACTGACGGGCAACCGCGCTACGCGCCATCGGGATCACTTCTACCGGCAGCGGGAAGTTACCCAGAATATCGACTTCTTTGGACGCATCAGCGATACAGATAAATTTCTTCGCCACGGAAGCAATAATTTTTTCGCGGGTCAGCGCCGCGCCGCCGCCTTTGATCATCTGCATGTGACCGTTGATTTCGTCCGCGCCATCAACGTAAACGCCAAGGCTGTCCACTTCGTTAAGATCGAACACGTGGATACCGAGGCTTTTGAGTTTTTCAGTCGATGCGTCCGAACTGGACACCGCGCCTTCAATCTGACCTTTCATGGTGCCCAGCGCATCAATAAAGTGTGCGGCTGTTGAACCTGTACCTACGCCCACAATGGTGCCGGGCTGTACATACTGAAGTGCCGCCCATCCTACTGCTTTTTTCAGTTCATCCTGCGTCATGATCGTTTCGCCTGTGGTGTGAATATGGTGGGAAAATTCACGCGCATTATAGAACATTGTGCAGAAAAATGTTCCCACACCCGCTCGCAAGCGGCGGATTTCGTCTTTACCCAACCTAAATTTGTGTCATAGTGCAGAACAAGCAAAAATTTCAGGAGTGCGTCAAAGCAATGAAACGTCCGGACTACAGAACACTACAAGCACTGGATGCGGTTATTCGTGAACGAGGATTTGAGCGCGCGGCGCAAAAGCTGTGCATCACGCAATCCGCAGTTTCACAACGCATAAAACAGCTTGAGAATATGTTCGGACAACCGCTGCTGGTGCGTACCGTACCGCCTCGCCCAACTGAACAAGGGCAAAAACTGCTGGCGCTGTTGCGTCAGGTTGAACTGCTGGAAGACGAGTGGCTGGGAGATGAACAAACCGGTTCGACACCGCTGCTGCTCTCCCTTGCCGTCAACGCCGACAGTCTGGCGACATGGTTACTCCCGGCGCTGGCTCCGGTGCTGGCAAATTCACCGATTCGCCTGAACCTGCAGGTTGAAGATGAAACGCGTACCCAGGAGCGCCTGCGTCGTGGTGAAGTGGTGGGCGCGGTCAGTATCCAGCATCAGGCGCTGCCAAGCTGTCTGGTGGATAAACTCGGCGCGCTGGACTACCTGTTTGTCGGCTCAAAGCCTTTTGCCGAACGCTATTTCCCTAATGGCGTCACCCGCTCAGCCCTGCTGAAAGCGCCGGCGGTGGCGTTTGACCACCTCGACGATATGCACCAGGCCTTCCTGCAGCAAAACTTCGATCTGCCGCCGGGCAGCGTACCGTGCCATATCGTCAACTCGTCTGAAGCCTTTGTACAACTGGCACGTCAGGGCACAACTTGCTGCATGATCCCACACTTACAAATCGAGAAAGAGCTGGAAAGCGGCGAACTTATCGACTTAACGCCAGGCCTGTTCCAGCGCCGGATGCTCTACTGGCATCGCTTTGCACCTGAAAGCCGCATGATGCGCAACGTCACCGACGCGCTGCTGGCCTACGGGCATAACGTCCTGCGTCAGGACTAACTCGATCCCTACATTGATGCCGGAGGGCGGCGTGAACGCCTTATCCGGCCCACCGCCTTTTCACGTTATTCCCAACACGTCTTTGAAACCCATCACAAAATAATACACAGCACGCGGCAAAAAACGACGCCCGGTTGGCTATTTTTTGCTGGCGACAAGCCAGATTAAAAAGCTCACCGTATTCGCAAAGATTCAACTTATTGCGTAATACGGAGCAAAAAATGGCCAATATGCAGGACTGGCAAACACTCGCCAACAAAGAACTCAGCCGGCGGGAAAAAACCGTCGACTCGCTGGTAAAACAGACGGCAGAAGGAATTTCCATCAAGCCACTGTATACCGAAGCTGACCTCGATAACCTGGAAGTGACGGGCACCCTCCCCGGCCTACCGCCTTACGTTCGTGGCCCCCGCGCCACCATGTATACCGCGCAGCCGTGGACCATTCGCCAGTACGCCGGTTTCTCCACCGCCAAAGAATCTAACGCATTTTATCGCCGCAACCTCGCCGCCGGACAAAAAGGACTTTCCGTCGCCTTTGACCTTGCCACCCACCGCGGCTACGACTCGGACAATCCACGCGTAGCGGGCGATGTTGGCAAAGCGGGCGTGGCAATTGATACCGTTGAAGACATGAAGGTACTGTTCGACCAAATCCCGCTGGATAAAATGTCGGTATCAATGACCATGAACGGCGCGGTACTTCCAGTGATGGCGTTTTATATCGTGGCGGCAGAAGAGCAAGGTGTAACGCCGGAACTGCTCACTGGCACAATACAAAACGATATCCTGAAAGAGTATTTGTGTCGTAACACATACATTTATCCTCCCAAGCCCTCAATGCGAATTATCGCGGACATCATCGCCTGGTGTTCAGGTAATATGCCGCGCTTTAACACCATCAGCATCAGCGGTTATCACATGGGCGAAGCTGGTGCTAACTGCGTACAGCAAGTCGCGTTTACGCTGGCAGACGGTATTGAGTACATCAAAGCCGCACTGTCCGCCGGGCTGGAAATTGATGATTTCGCCCCGCGCCTGTCATTCTTCTTCGGCATTGGCATGGATCTGTTTATGAACGTCGCCATGCTGCGCGCTGCGCGCTATCTGTGGAGCGAGGCGGTTAGCGGTTTTGGTGCCACCAACCCAAAATCCTTAGCGTTGCGCACCCACTGCCAGACGTCTGGCTGGAGCCTGACCGAGCAGGATCCCTACAACAACGTAGTGCGCACCACCATCGAAGCGCTGGGCGCAACCCTGGGCGGCACTCAGTCTTTACACACCAACGCCTTTGATGAAGCACTCGGCCTGCCGACCGATTTCTCCGCACGTATTGCACGCAATACGCAGATCATCATCCAGGAGGAGTCGGAGATCTGTCGTACCGTCGATCCGCTGGCCGGATCGTATTACGTCGAGTCGCTGACCGATCAGATCGTTAAGCAGGCACGCACGATCATCAAACAGATTGATGACGCGGGTGGAATGGCAAAAGCGATCGAAGCTGGACTCCCTAAACGGATGATCGAAGAAGCATCCGCACGAGAACAATCGCTGATCGACCAGGGTAACCGGGTCATCGTCGGTGTGAACAAATACAAGCTGGATAAAGAAGACGCCACAACGGTGCTGGAAATTGACAACGTGAAAGTGCGCAACGAGCAGATTGCCTCGTTGCAACATGTCCGCGCGACCCGCAACGACAACGCAGTGAAAGCCGCGTTGAAGGCGTTGACCCACGCGGCACAGCACAATGAAAACCTGCTGGCCGCCGCGATAGATGCCGCCCGCGTTCGTGCCACCCTCGGTGAAATATCCGACGCGTTGGAGTCAGCCTTTGACCGTTACCTGGTGCCCAGCCAGTGCGTCACAGGGGTGATTGCGCAAAGCTACCACCAGTCTGAAAAATCCGCTGACGAGTTTGACGCCATTGTTGCGCAAACCGAACGCTTCCTGGCAGACAATGGCCGCCGCCCGCGCATTCTGATCGCCAAGATGGGTCAGGACGGTCACGATCGCGGGGCCAAAGTGATCGCCAGTGCCTATTCCGATCTCGGTTTCGATGTTGATCTCAGCCCAATGTTCTCCACACCGGAAGAGATCGCCCGCCTGGCGGTGGAAAACGATGTGCATGTGGTTGGCGCCTCTTCACTGGCGGCGGGTCATAAAACATTGATTCCTGAACTGGTAGCGGCTCTCAAAGGCTGGGGCCGCGAAGATATCTGCGTAGTGGCCGGTGGGGTTATCCCGCCGCAGGATTACGCCTTCCTGCAGGCGCACGGCGTCGCCGCCATTTATGGTCCCGGTACACCGATGCTCGATAGCGTGCGTGATGTATTAACCCGCATTGGCCAGCGCCATGATTAGCACCGCCACGCTGGCTGATAGCGTCCTCCGTCTGCGTCAGGGGGAGCGCGCCACGCTCGCCCAGGCCATGACGCTGGTCGAGAGCCAGCATCCGCGTCATCAGGCGCTAAGTACACAATTGTTGGACGCCATTATGCCGTTCACCGGTAATGCCCTGCGTCTGGGTATTACCGGCACGCCGGGCGCAGGAAAAAGCACCTTTCTGGAAGCCTTCGGTATGTTGTTGATCCGTAAGGGTCTGCGAGTGGCGGTGATCGCCGTCGATCCCAGTAGCCCGGTCAGCGGCGGCAGCATTCTGGGTGATAAAACCCGGATGACGGAACTGGCGCGCGCAGAGGCGGCGTTTATTCGCCCGGTTCCTTCCAGCGGGCATTTAGGCGGCGCCAGCCAGCGCGCCCGTGAATTAATGTTGCTGTGCGAAGCGGCAGGCTTCGATGTGGTGATTGTCGAAACCGTCGGCGTCGGGCAGTCCGAAACCGAAGTAGCCGGTATGGTTGATTGCTTTCTCTCGCTACAAATCGCCGGTGGCGGTGACGATCTGCAGGGCATCAAAAAAGGGATCATGGAGATGGCGGATCTGATTGTCATCAACAAGGACGACGGTGAAAACCGCGCCTGCGTCGCGATCGCCCGCCATATGTATGAATCCGCCCTACACATTCTGCGCCGCAAGTATGACGAATGGCAGCCGCAGGCTCTGGCCTGTAGTGCACTGGAAAAGCGCGGCATTGAGGAAATCTGGCAGGCAATCACTGACTTTAAAACATGCCTTACGACCAGCGGTCGGCTGGAAAAAGTTCGCCAGCAACAGGCGGTGAACTGGTTACAAAAACAGGCTGAAGAAGAGGCGCTGCACCTACTGTTTGCCCGCGCTGATTTCGAGCACTATTTCCAGCAAACACTGCAGTCGGTCAGGAACAACGACCTTTCACCGCGTACCGGTCTGCGGCACATCAGCGAATTTATCCAACATCATTACTTTGATTAAAGAGAACATTATGTCTTATCAATACGTCAACGTGGTCATCATCCAGAAAGTCGCAGTCATTGAGTTTAATTACGCCCGCAAACTTAACGCCCTGAGCAAAGTATTTATTGACGATCTTATGCTGGCGCTGAGCGATCTCAATCGCCAGGAAATTCGCTGTATTATTCTGCGCGCACCGAGCGGAGCCAAAGTGTTCTCAGCCGGGCATGACATTCATGAACTCCCTACCGGGCGTCGCGATCCGCTCTCGTATGACGATCCGCTGCGCCAGATCACCCGAATGATCCAAAAATACCCGAAACCGATTATCTCAATGGTTGAAGGCAGCGTGTGGGGCGGCGCATTCGAAATGATCATGAGTTCCGATCTGATCATCGCTGCCAGCACCTCCACCTTCTCAATGACGCCGGTCAACCTCGGCGTGCCGTATAACCTGGTAGGCATTCATAATCTGACCCGCGATGCGGGATTTCATATCGTCAAAGAGCTGATTTTTACCGCCTCGCCCATCACCGCTCAGCGTGCGTTAGCAGTCGGTA